>NZ_JAWIIV010000034.1:0-57041 GCF_035916955.1 Noviherbaspirillum album
TCATGAACTGCGTCGATGTGTGTCCGAAGGGCTTGAATCCGACACGCGCTATCGGCAAGATCAAGGAACTGATGGTACGCCGCGCGGTGTGACGGCGAACAATGTTTCTGCAGCCGGCTTTCTCCGGTTGCGGATTCCCGAATCGGCGGTGCAGGCCTGACCGCCTGCACCGCTTTCCAAACCAGCATCCACAACCCCGCGCATAACTTGTCGCGCCTCAAACCGCAGCGCAACATTTTTCCCTTCTTCCGCAGCAAATTACACTCTGTAATGTCGCGTGCTGCATCGCAGCGAATTATTCGCTAGTCGATGGAACTTTGCTAACAACCCGGCCTCTACCATGCTCCGCTTGCCAGCCGCTTCCGGCGCGCGGTACTTGCCTTGCCGACGTGTACTCCCGGTCGGTAATCGTTTCCCTGCTTACAGCATAGCGGGACTGTGAATTCATCCCGTCTGATTAAGGATTACGATCATGTTTAGCTTTCCATTCAACACCAATGCTGCAACCAACACGAACAATTTCGGTTCGCAAGCCCCGTACATGGCCTTCACCAACCGGCTGGTGCATGCCTCATTGCAGCTGCAGGAATTAAATCGACAGGCGCTGCGCCGCCTCGTCGAGGAGTCGGCAGTCGACATGCAGAAGGCGCTGAGGGTGAGGTCGCTGGCCGATGCCCAGATACTGCTCGGCGAGCAATCCAAATCCTCCATCGAAAAAATCACGGGCTACTGGCAGAACGTCGGCAATATTGCACTGGAAACCTGGGGCTCGCCGCGCATGGTTCTCGGCGCCGTGGAGACGACTCGCGCCGTGGCGGAACCCTCGGTACCGGTGAGCGAGGCCTTTGTCGAGACGCCGGCCGTGATCACCAAGCCGCATGACAACGAAGTTCATCCGTCGCCGCTGGTAGAGAAGCTGGTGGCTTCGGTAGCGGTTGACCCGGAAAAGTCGGGTGCCCGCAGCAAGCACTGATCCAGCATTGCTTGATCGCACGCGGTCTCCCCTGAGATCATCGGCAAGCAGCGGCCATGCATGACGCGCCGCCGCTGCCGCCCGCCGGCTCGCGCGTAGCTTGGCCAGCAATGAACTTCCTTAAATCCTCCCTGCTCCCCGCCCCGTGTCTTCCCTGCTAGCAAACCCCTGTTAACTTGGGAAAATCGTGGTCTGCGCGCGACAAGGCTGCCCCAAGCCGCACTTCGACGAAGAAGCGCGATTCAACGGGGAAGATCGGCGCGGCTTTCCCGGCGGCGCTTCTTGCCGCCGAACAAGCGGTGCATGACCAGCACATAAAGACCGGCTGCGCCGCCGATGAAGGCTGCGGCCATCAGGTATCTACCGGCCAGGTTCAAATAGTAGGCACCCGGATCGGATGCCTTCAACGCATTGTCAGCCGCTTCGCGCTGCCGCCGCTTTTCCTCTGCCAATGCTTCCCGCTTGCGCACGGCCGCTTCGCATGGCTGATTGCCATGGCAGGAAGCGACCGCCCTCTCCAAGGCATGGGCGGCTTCCCGCCCGCTGTCGGCAATGGAAGATGCAGCGGGCAGAAGGCTGAGGCTGAGGCTGAAGCAGAACAGGAAAAGAAATCGAAGGATGACGGACATTCGACGGGAGATTCATTGCTGATGAGAGACGGTGCCGACTATACGGCATTCCGGCGTCAGCAGCAGACTTTACGAAGAGCCGCGTCGGATGCAGCTAGCTGTACCGTTTCCGATATAATTAAACACCTGTTTGAAACAAGCGTTTGAAACATCTGCTTGAAACACACGTTTGATCATGAAATGGCAACTTCCGACAATGTTCTCCTGGCGCGCGAGCGCCTCCTGCAAATAGCCGCCGAAACCTTCGTCGAAAGCGGCTTCAAGGCGACCTCGATCCGCAAGATATGCGAGCGGGCAAATGTCAATGTCGCCATGGTGCATTATTACTTTCGCAGCAAGGAAGACCTTTACCTGGCTGTTCTCGATTTCGCCCGCCAGCAGGAACGGGCAACGGCCATTGACCCGGCGGCGTCCGGCGCTGAAGTCGAGCCGCGGGAAAGACTGCGATTGGCGATCAAGGGGCTGGTCTTCAATCTGTTGAACCCCGGTCAGTCGTCGCTGCGGACCCGGCTGCTCGCATGGGAACTGATGGATCCGTCTCCAGCCATCGGCACCATCGCGGACAGGGACATCAAGCCCGAGCATCGTTATTTCGCCGACATGATCCGACGCATCACCGGTGACGCGCTGGACGACGATGCAATTCAGCGATGCGTATTCAGCATCATCGGGCAAGCCGTGTTTTATGCGAACGCCCGTCGCATTCATGAGATCGCCACGCCGGAAATCACCTATGACGCGGCCGGCATCGACATGATCGCCGAGCATGTCTACCTGTTTTCCATGGCCGCCCTCGATGGTTTCGCCGGCCACCACGATCACACCGGCCCCGTCCAAATCAATCAAGATCCATCGCAATGAATACCAAGCTGCTGACCATCGTCCTGGCCGGACTGGCCATGATCGGCCCTTTCGCCATCGACACCTACCTGCCCTCGTTTCCCGCCATCGCCGAACATTTCGCGGTGGCTCCCGCGCTTGTTCAGCAGACGCTTAGCGTCTACCTGTTCGCCTTCGCGCTGATGAACCTGTTTTACGGAACCCTGTCCGATTCCTTCGGCCGCCGGCCGGTCATTCTCGTGTCGCTGCTGGTCTTTACCGCCGCGTCGGTCGGCGCGACGCTGGCTCCCGGCTTTACCTGGCTGCTTGCATTCAGGGCGCTGCAGGGCGCTTCCGCGGGCTCCGGCATGGTCATCGGACAGGCCATCGTGCGCGATCGATTCCAGGGCGCGGATGCGCAGCGCTTCATTGCCAATATCATGATGGTGTTCGGCGTGGCGCCCGCAGTCGCCCCTGTGATCGGCGGCTTTCTCCATGCCGCGTTCGGCTGGCGCTCGACCTTCGCCTTCATGACGGCCATCGGCATCGTGCTGCTTCTTGCCTGCCACGCCTGCCTGCGCGAAACCTTGCCGCTTGCGTCGCGGCAGGCATTCCAGGCCTCGAGCATTGCCCGCAACTACTGGACGGCCATGCGACATCCGCAATTCCTGCTGCGCGCGCTCGGCGCAGGCTTCGCGTTCAGCGCCTTTGCGCTGTATATCTCGTCGGCGGCCAGTTTCGTCATGCAGGTGCTGCATCTGCCCGAAACCGCTTTCGGATGGCTTTTCATTCCCATGGTCGCCGGCATGGTGATCGGTTCGGCGGTTAGCGGCCGGCTGGCGCACCGGGTCGCTCTGCCGAGCATGATCCGGCGCGGCTTCGCCGTCATGGCCGTGGCGACTCTCGCCAACCTGGCCTACACCAGCCAGTTCGCTGCGGCCGTGCCCTGGGCGGTGCTGCCGATCATGCTGTACGCATTCGGCATGGCGATGGCGTTGCCCGCGATGAGCGTGATGACGCAAGGTCTCTTTCCGCAGATGCGAGGACTTGCCGCGTCGCTGCAGAACTTCGTCCAGATGCTGATCTTCGCCCTGGTATCGGGTTTCGTCTCTCCGCTGCTGTTCGACAGCGCATTCAAGATGGCCGCAGGCGTCGCCGCCGGTTTTCTCCTGAGCGTCGCTTGCTGGACGCTCGGCAACCAGCACGGCAAGCAGGTTCAGGCCGCCGATCAGGCATCCAGTCCTGCGTGAAATGCGGCTGGTCACCCGGGCAGGCGCACAACCGCGCGAGCGGCAAGCGCTGTCAGGCCGGACGGTCCACCCGCGCGACGGACTGTACTGCGCTGGCGTTCCGTTTTTCCCACCATGCGTTCAATCGCAGCCGGATCGGATTCTCGAACAGGTAAAAGGACAGCGCTCCGGCGATCATGGCCGCAGCAAGATAGAACATGCCGTGTGCAGGTTCATGCCTGGCGGCGTGATAAAACGGCTGCTGCCACAAATAGAGCGAGAAGGAGCACACCCCGAGCCAGCGCAGCCAGGCGGCCGATAGAAGCGTCCTGATCGCCGCGGGAAGCACGGCCAGCTGATTGACGGTGAACGCCAGCAGGAGCGGCGCAAGCATCAGGTGGAGGCCTTTGTCGCGATATCCGATGTAACACACCAGCCCAATCCCGAAAGTCACTACCGGCAGCAGGCCGGGTACGGCAATTCGCATACTCGATGCGTACTTGTGATGCAAAACTCCATAAGAAGCGGATGCAAGAAGTCCGAGAGCGGCATACTGGCTTTGTATTGCCCAGGGAGTCGCGTCGCCCATCATGGCAAACCGGTGTGCCGTAAGAACAAGGATCAGGCCGGTCGTTCCAACGAGGAAGATGTCCGCCGCGAGATGTCGCCGCACAAGTCTCAGCAGGACGACGCCAAGAGCAAGATAGGCATAACTGTGCTCCTCGACATTCAGGGACCATACATGCTCGATGGGCCAGTCATTGGCCCAGATGTGGGGCGTCGCCGGATAATAGGTTCTGAGAAAGGCCAGCGTGCTGACCAGTTCGCTGAAAGGCACCTCGTAGACTTCGGGCTGAAATGAGGCCGCGTAAACCGCCATGGTCGCCGTGAACAGCCAGAACGTCGGCAGCACCCGGCTGAACCTGCGGAAGAAAAAGGTTTTCAAGCCGACGCGTTTGATGAAGAGAAGCTGCCCCATCAGCAGCCCCGATAGCACGAAGAACATTTGCACGCCGAGTCCGCCAAGCACATCCAGCTTGAAAAAATGGCCGACCAGGACGCACAGGATGGCCAGGCCGCGCCAGCCGTCAAGGTAGGGAATGCTTCCGGTCCTAGTCTTCACCATGTATAGATCTTGTCGCTTTGAAAGGTTTCGTTCGAGGCTCTCGCAATCGAATCCAATAAGATTTGATAGGATTCAATGGGATTCAATAGGGTCCAATAAGGGCCGATGGGGTCATCCGCAAGTTAACCAGCGATCCTTGCATTGCGCATTGATGCGATTGGAATGAGGTTGCGAACGCCGGCGCATGGATGCCGGCGGCCGCACCATCCAATCAGGACAGCAACAGTTGTTTGACGCGTCGCGTCTTACACCCCTACTCCCCTACTCCCCTACTCCCCTACTCCCGCAGGCGGGGTGGAGGCAGGAACTGCGAACCCGCGCGGTTCGCGCTGCCGGCAGTCTTGCACCTGCAAGGCATCATTCGTCACTTTCATGATTGCCTGTGCCTGAATCCGTTTGTGTCTGCGTACGGCAGCGCTTCGATCAGCTTAGGGCGGCGCAAAAAAGCTGAAGACGAGACCTTATTCGTAATACGAATCGTCGAGCAGCACGTCTTCGAAAAATGCGCCAAACCGACGTTGCGGATCAACAAGATGAATCTCGAGGATCCAGCGCATCGGCGATGGGATATCGCCAAAATCGGCCAGCGCACCCGTATGAATGGCCGCATGCGGAAAATCCGAGACGCGATGGCCCGGCAACTCGGGATTGAGTTCCCATCCCATTTCGGCTGCACGGCGCACGGCGAAATCGTATAGCTGCCGGCCGGTCAGCTTCCCGTCCTGCCAGGCACGGCGGACCTCGTGAAAGAGGCGCTCCGCATCCGCCGCACACCGGGCGTACTCCGGCGCCTCGCCGACCACAAAAGCGGCACCGCCATCGCCTTCCCAATCCTGCACGCGCGGCGCGATATCAACAAAAAAGATATCGTTCTCGCCCAATACCACGCCCGGCTTCGATGCCCTCTTCATTGGCTGGAGTGTGTTAACGCCGAAACGCACCCGGGTCGGATGCCAGCTCAGCGAGTGGCCCTGCGAGGCGATGATCTCTTTCGCCAGCTGGACGGCATCTTCCTCCACCATTCCCGGTTGACGCGAGCCGCGATTGCCGCGATCGCTTTCCTTGTCTCGGCACGTGCCAGCATCATGCCCTCTACTGAAAACGCGGGTCCTACCCGTTCCGCCACATTTGCCACGTCGATCCCTTTCAAAGAATAGATAAATGAACTGCATGGATATTGTGCGAAAAGTGGAAATGGCATACCGGGATACCGAACGAGGAAAACGGCCAATCTGCGCGTGAAAACGGCCAGCACCGCATGCCGTTCGATCATGCGCCGCTCTAACCGTTATAGTGACGACGATTCAATCAGGAGACTCCAGTGCGAACCGTTGCTATTCTTGTCTTCCCGAATGTGCAGTCTCTCGATGTCACGGGGCCGATGGACGTATTTGCCGAGGCAAACCGCTTTCTCGAGCCGGCCGATCAATACCAGATCCGGGTGATCGGCACCGAAGCCGGTCTCATCAGCTGCGCCAACGGTCTATTGATCCAGCCGCATGACACCTGCGCCAGCTTCAGTGAATCCGTGGACCTCCTGATGGTCGCAGGCGGTCCGACCGTCACTCAGCAGCCGCGCAATGAAATCTTGTGCGACTGGCTGCGCGCGATGGACCGCCGCTGCGCGAAAATCGCATCGGTCTGCAATGGCGCCTTCCTGCTTGCCTATGCCGGGCTGCTTGAAGGCCTGCATGCGACCACGCACTGGAATGACGTACCCAAGCTGGCGGCGCGCTTTCCAAACGTGCGGGTTGAAGCGGACCGCATCTTTGCGCGCTCCGGACGCATCTACACCTCGGCCGGAGTCACGGCGGGAATCGACCTTGCGCTGCACCTGGTGTACGAGGACTGCGGGCCGGAAGTATCGCTCAATGTCGCAAAACGGCTGGTTGTATTCAGTCAGCGTAACGGCGGGCAGTCGCAGTTCAGCCCTTATCTTGCTCCTTACACGGATGAAGAGGCTTCCCTGGTACAAACCGTCCAGCAGTACGTGCTAGGACACCTGCACGAGGAACTGAACGTGGAGCGGCTCGCAAATGTGGCCGGCATGAGCGTGCGAAATTTTTCACGTGTATTTGCAAGGGATGCACGGATGACGCCAAGCGAGTTCGTCGAACGTGCGCGCGTGGACGCCGGCCGGGCATTGCTCGAAACAAGCGCGCATCCATTGAAGACGATTGCGCATCGCTGCGGCTTTGGCACATCGTCAAGGATGCGCGCCGCCTTCGTCAAGAATCTCGGCGTCACTGCACAGCAATACCGCGACAACTTCGGTGCGTACTCGGGGTCCCATATGCCATCCAGTGTCTGCAATGATTAAGGCCTTATCCGGCGCTGCGATAAATTGACGGCGACACGCCAACCTCGCGCCGGAATACCTTCGCGAAATGACTGGGGCTGGTATAGCCAACCTCCATTCCCACCTCGATAATGCTTTTGCCGGTTTCCCGCAGCAGGCGGCGCGCCCTCTCCAACCGGAGCCGAATGAAATAGGCGGAAGGCGACATGCCGGTAGACTGCTTGAACGCCCGGCAAAAATGATACTCGCTTAGACCTGCTTCCTCCGCCAGCCGGGACAGGCTGAATTCATCTTCGAGCGATTCCCGAAGGAGGTCCGTGATGCGCTTGAGCTTGTAGGCAGGCAGTCCGCCGCGATGCACGCTGCCTCGCAGCGCAGGGTCCGAGTACTGGCGCACGATATGGACAGCCAGGGATTGCCCGATGCCATGCACATACAGCGGACTTGGCTTGTGCTGGCTTGTCAGTTCCCGTCGCAAGTGTTCGAGCAATTGGGACAGCACCGCATCGCTGGCGCCTGAAATTTCCTTCAGCCCGGCATCCGTCGAATCCTCGCTGAAAAGTTCCATGACCGCCTGCCTGACCAGGCCCAAACCGAGATACAGGTGCATGACGGTGAAAGGCTCCGTCCCCTCCGCTTTCCAGCGCAGCTCGCAGGGACGCGGCGAATTCGTTAGAAAGAAGTCCCCCTGCGTGACGCGACTGGCCTTCCACTCCCCTCCCGGCTCTCGCTCCTCGACCACGGCAGTGCCAGACAGGATCCATACGACCAGCGGTTCAGGCACGGCGGGCAACATGATGCTTTCCTGGACCTGGCTGCGGGTGAACATCTGGATGTACAGATCTTTCAAGGGATAGTCCTTGCTCGTGGCAAGAAGCACTCCCGGTACATGTTCGTCGAACGCCTCTGCGGAGCTTCGGTGCGATTGGGTCAATGGCATGCTGTCTCCAGAATGTTCGTCCATTCGATCTCCCGGTGAGTTACCGGCAACTTACCGGTATCAAAGATGACTGTGCAGGAATATGGCAGTCAATGGACTTCGGCACCATGGCCGAGTTCCAGGATCCAAGTCACAACTCCCAACACCCGAGACCTGACTGCCCGCGCGGATACGGAACCAACAGGATGGCAAGTCAGTGAATGCTTGCCGTCGGCCGTACGATGATTTCGCTGACATCCACATCGGCCGGCTGTTCGATCGCATAGGCAACCGCGCGCGCGATCGCACTGGAGCCGATGGCGATTTTACGGAACTCGCGCATCTCGGCGCGTCCCTGTTCGTCGGAAATGGAGTCCGCCAGCTCCGACTCCGTCACGCCAGGCGAAATCACGGTTACGCGAATATCTTCTCCGACCTCCTGGCGCAACCCTTCCGAAATAGCGCGAACCGCATACTTCGTGGCGCAATACACCGCCGCAGTCGGGCTTACCGCATGGGCTCCGATAGAGGCCATGTTGATGATCTGGCCGCTGCGCTGCGCCTGCATCAAAGGCAGCGCGGCCGCAATGCCGTGCAGCACACCGCGAATATTGACGTCGATCATGCGGTTCCATTCGTCTATTTTCAACGCGTCCAGCTTCGACAGCGGCATGACGCCGGCGTTGTTGAGAATGACGTCGACCCGGCCATGCGCGCGCCGGGCAAAGGCGACGAACTCCTGCATGTCTTCCAGGCTGGTCACGTCGAGGCTGCGGTATTGCGCCGATCCGCCGGCTGCCCGGATCTCCCCGGCCAATGCCTCAAGGCGGTCGGTACGGCGAGCGCCGAGCACCACATGCGCGCCCCTGGCCGCCAGATGGCGCGCCGTGGCTTCGCCAATCCCGCTGCTCGCACCTGTGATGAGAATGACCTTGTTTTCGATGCCGCTTGCGTTGTGTTGGTTCTTGTCCATCTCTCGACTCCAATAGGTAGGAAAAATGCGCTTGTCCTGCACGAAGCAGCCGATACTTTTTTCAGACTTGCGCGATGGAGAAAGTGTATTGGCGGGACCGGCGATGGAAAATGGCTATTCCTCGCGACGCATTGCCTAAATCTATTGGCGTGAGTACCGACGATTCCATGCTTCAAGTTTTCGCCAGGTCCTTGATAAACGTTTCCAGCATGGCGACGGTCCTGTCGAATGCCGGGTCCGATGGATTCACCGGTATTGCGGAGGCCGCCTCGTGCATCTGGATGCTCACCGGAACGTGTGCATCATTGAGCCGCTGCGCATATAGACTGGCTTCGTCGCGCATCGGGTCCGAGCCTGTGGAGATCAGCAGGACCGGCGCTAACCCTGCCAGTCGCCGCGACCGCAACGGCGATGCATAGGGATGGTTGAAGTCTGCCGGTCTCGATAAATAGTCGGGCCAGGCGCGCAAGCAGGGATGCTGCCGCGTGCCCCGCAATGCCGCGGTCGCCTGTGCCGGATCGAGCAGCGGTGTAATCAGCACCTGTCCCGCAAGGCGAACCCCACGACCTCGGTTGAAGTGCCGGTCACGCGCGATCATCGCGATTGCCGCGGCGATGGTTCCGCCGGCTCGGTCGCCCCCGACAAACAGGTTTGCCCGATCGATCCCGAGCGCTACCGCATTGCATGCGGCCCATTGCAGCACCGTGTATCCCGTCTCGAGTGCGGCGGGGAACGGTGAGGCAGGAGCCAGCGGATAAGCTACGCAAATAACGGCAGCCGTGCCGCGCATTTCTCTTGCAATCGCATCGGCGTCTTCAATGCGACCGCTGTTGAAATAGCCGCCATGCAGATAGATGAGAGCGGGCCGGCGGGCGCGTTCGGCGTTGCCGTACATCCGCAGCTTGACCGTACGTCCGATAAACGGGACGAGCAATTCCAGTTCCCGGTACATTGGCCGCTCCGTCCCGACGAGCTTAACCGTTGCATGCATGGTGTGCTCCGCGTCCGCACCGGTTATTCACGCGGCAGCGTATTCAGGATGGGCGTTCCGAGCGCATGGGCCGCGCGCACCGGGTCGAAATACTCGCGCAGGACGGCGATTCTTCCGTTGGACGCCTTCAGGAAGACGATGTATTCCTGGCGATAGACATGACCGGTGTCATTGATGATGCCTTCGGCTTTCACCTGGGCGACCGCGGTCTCCGGGTCCGCACCGGGCATGATCCGCAAGTCGTAAAAGCGGAAGTCGCTCACTGCCTTCAGGAACCAGCCGACGTGCGTCTCGACTGCGCCGCGTCCTTCCAGTTTTTCGGGGTGACCGATGGCACCGGCATACGGCAGCTCCCAGACGATATCATCGGTTATCAGTGTTTTCCACCTTGCATTGTCCATTACCAGGGTGTTCAGGTGCTGCTCCAGCAGTTCGGATGCGATTGTCATGTCAATTCCTCAGAAGTGGTCAAGAAGGCCGCAATCGATTCACGGCCATTGGAAATCCGCCAGCGGTTCTTACGCAGGCGAAGCCGCGCTACGGATCGAACGGCGGGCGTCGAGGCTGAAGGCACCTGCACCGAAAGCCGCCACCTGCAGCAAGCCGCCGGCCATTGCAAAGTTTTTCAACAGATGAATCATCTGATTCTGGTCGCCAATCGCGCCGTGGAACAGGAGGCCGGTCACGATGGAGAATGCGGCCAAGGCGAGGGCGGTCAGGCGTGTCTGGTAACCGACGATCAGCAACAGTCCGCCAATTAATTCAATGCCCACGGCACCCGCCAAACCCAGTGCCGGCAATGGCAAACCCATTGCGGCGATGTAGCCCATGGTCGCGGCTGGAGCCGCCAGCTTGCCTGCTCCGCTGATGAGAAAGATGGCAGCCAGAAGTGCGCGGCCGATGGCAGGGACTAAAGAAACTTGATTGAATTGCTTGTTCATGATGGACTCCGATTTTAAGAATTGAAGGATGTGAAGTAATGGCACCGCGGCTTTGCTCGTCACGGTGCAAGATGCAATATGCAACAGTGGTTTATCAGGGAATCAGGATTGCGGGACCGACGAGGCTGCGCGATGCGATATCTTCGTGGGCGCGCACCACATCCGACAGCGCGTAGCGTGTTGGCTCGATCGTGCCGAAGACGCCGGCACGATAGGCGGCGAATACATCCGTGCTGGCTTCATCGAGGCTGCTGCGCTCGCCGACGTACTGCGACGTTGCGGGTTGCACGTAACGAATCCCGCGCCCCGGCAATCCCGCCTTGTCGTCCGCGGCCGGTGCGCCCGATGCGTTGCCGACATGTGCCAACGTGCCGCCGGACCGCAGAACGGCTGCTGACAGAGCGAAGGTAGCCTTGCCGACGAACTCGTAGACGGCATCCACGCCGCGCCCGCCGGTGATCGCATTCACGGTTTCCAGGAATTCCGGATCGTCAGTAACGAGGACATGGTCGATGCCCCGATTCCGTACGCCTTGCGCCTTTGAAGGCGAACCGACGGTGGCAATGACGGTGGCGCCAAGCGACTTTGCCCATTGCGCTACCAGCGACCCGACACCGCCCGCTGCGCCATGCACCAGAACGATGTCGCCCGGCTTCACTACATGCACGCGCTTGATCAGCATCCACGCGGTCAGTCCCTTGGTGAGCAGCGAGGCCGCCACGTCGCTGGCGATGTCGTCCGGGAGCTTGACCAGGACCCCGGCATCAATCAGCCGCATATTGGAATAAGCGCCCGGAGTAAAGAAGTATGCGGCGCGATCACCGCTCTTCCAGCCTTGAACGCCATCGCCGACCGATTCGACCACGCCCGCACCTTCGACGCCCATGTCGAACGGCAGGGATACGCCGAAGGCGCCGCTGCGGAACAGGGTGTCAACGAAATTCACTCCAATGGCTTCGTGGACCAGCTTGACCTGTCCATTTCCGGGGCCGCCTGCGATAGCTGCGGAAGTCTCGTATTTCATCACCGAGGGGGCTCCGTTTTCATAGATGCGTACGCGCTGTTGTTGCATGTGACTCTCCTTTAATAGGGGCAAGCCATCCCGAGATTTGAGCGGGATTGCGTTGCCAGGCCAGCGAAGTGGTGTCGTTCGCTTTCAACCTTGGATGTACGCAGTCTATAAGCACGCAAATGATTGATAAAGATGCCATCGAAGACATCAATGTTCCTTTTTCTGTGATAATCTACTCGCAAGATAACTCTGAGAAACGCCATGGATTATTTCGCTTCGGTGCGTGCCTTTACCCGTGTGGTCGAATCGGGCAGCTTCGTCAAGGCAGCCGCCTCGCTGGATTTGCCGCGCAATACATTGACAAAACAGATACAGGCTCTGGAAGCGCATCTGCGCACCAAGCTGCTTAACCGCACGACGCGGCGCGTATCAATGACCAACGATGGCGCGGCTTACTATGAGCGCATGTCGCGCATCATGGAGGAATGGGAGGAAGTCGAATCCGAACTTGCGCATGCCCAGGCAAGTCCGCGAGGACGCCTGCGTGTCGATATGGCGTCCGCAACCGCGACGCAACTTGTCATCCCGGCGTTGCCGGCGTTCCATGCGCGTTACCCGGAAGTGCAGCTTGATATTGGTGTAAGCGACCGGCCGGCGGACCTGGTGAGCGAACGTGTCGACTGCGTTGTACGGGCCGGGAAAGTGGCCGATCCCTCGCTGATTGCGCGCCATGTCGGCGACTTGCCTTTTGTGACGTGCGCAACGCCCGCCTACCTGAAGAAACACGGGACACCGGCACATCCCGCTGATCTGGAGTCCGGACACCTGCTTGTGCGTTATTTCTTCTCTGGATCCGGACGACAATTACCCGTCGAACTGACCCGCGATGGCGAACGACTGACGGTCAGGGGAAAGCACTTCATTTCGGTCAATGACGGCAATGCCTTGCTCGCCGCCGCGCTGGCAGGGCTGGGCATTGTGCATACGCCGGCGTTTATTGCGCAGTCCCACATCGATGCGGGACGGTTGATACCGGTACTGGAGGACTGGAGCGCCGATGTCATACCGATCTCCATCGTCTACTCTCCGAATCGTCACTTGAGCACCCGGGTACGCGTCTTTGTCGACTGGATGATTGAACTGTTCAGGAATAAGCAGCAGTCAAGCTGAGCTGAACTAAACTGAGCTGCGCGGTTTAATTCTGGATGAAACGTGCTGGTGGAGACAACAGTTCTTTCAAGGTTCGGCACCCGTGATACTAAGCAATGCGGTTTCCGTTACGCATGAAGAACTGTTGCGGCCAATGCCGTACCGGCCCGGCCAGCCACTTTTTCGTTCACGGTCTTCCGATAATACATTGCCTTATTTGGAACGCATGGATGCGTCATGCGCGTCGAACGCTTCATTAAGCGCATTCGCAGCATCGATGGCTCTCGGAAATCCCGCCGTGACAGTCGTCAAGTTGATGATTTCCTTCAGCTCGTCGGGCGTGACGCCAAGGTTGAGCGCATACCTTGCGTGCACCTTCAACACAGTCAGGTTACCTTGCGCAGCAAAAGCCGCGACCGCCGCCAGCTGCCGGGTTCGGTCATCGAGCCCGGGACGTGACCAGACGTCGCCGAGAGAATAATTCACGATTGCGTCGGCGAGAAAGGGGAAGTCCTGCTTGAGCTTGTTCAGGACCGGTTGGCCGGCGCCCGCCGATAACTTGTTCATGACAGACTGGCCGCGGGCGTTTCGCTCCGCATTCGTATCCTCCGCTGCAAGCGCAGGGGCAACGGCGGCAAGGAGCAGGGTATAGACTGCGAGGGTTCGTTTGATCATTTCATCTCTCCGGTTTCAAGTGTCCATTGCAAAGGGAGACCGTGCGGGCAAGTCATCCCGCCATCATCCAACTGTCATTAGAAGAATGTGCATCCGCATGACGGCAAGAATAAAAGGGATGGCACGTCGCAGGAAATGCCGGATTCTGGATTTGGTTTGCCTAATCCTCTTTCACGGTGGACATCGGAAGTGTGTAAGATTAAAGTGCATTTTCCGTTAGACGCGCCATATACCTGCCTTGGATCTTGCAATGAAAAATCCGGCTCCCGACAAAGAACAATTGATCGAACTCGTCAAGAAGCTTGCACCCTCCGAGGGCTATACGCTGACGTCCCTGGAGGGCGTACGGTTCATGAGGGCAGATCGCGCCTTGCCCCGCACACCCGTGTTGTACGAGCCCAGCATTGTCGTTGTGCTGCAGGGAGGGAAACGAGGCTTCATAGGAGACCGCATCTACAATTACAATGCGCAGGAATTTCTGGTGCTGTCGGTTCCCATGCCATTCGAGAGCGAAACCATCGCAAGCGCTGAAGAGCCGATGCTGGCAATCTCTATCCGCATCAATCTCCCGGTTGCAGCCGACCTCCTGGTTTCATTGGACGCCGAGCAGTACGGGCGGTCCGCGCCGCCGGCGGGAATATGCTCGACCAAGCTCGGCGCCGACCTGAGCGATGCCGTCTCCCGGCTTCTGCTGTGCCTCGACTCTCCGCTGGAAGCAAAGATTCTCGGCCCCTCGATTGTTCGCGAGATTTATTACCGCGTTCTGACCGGCGAACAAGGTCCGGCAATCCGGGCTGCGTTGAACCACCATAGTAATCACGCAAAGATCAACCGCGCACTGCGAAGGATACACTCCGACTATGCGGGAGACCTGGATATCAATACGCTGGCAGACGAGGCGGGGATGAGCGTAGCGGCCTTTCACTCCAACTTCAAATTGGTCACCCATACCTCTCCGATTCAATATCTCAAGACGGTGCGCCTGCACAAGGCGCGCTTGTTGATGATCCAGGATGGAGTGACCGCTTCCACCGCGGCGGTCAAGGTTGGTTACGAGAGCCCCTCGCAATTCAGCCGCGAGTTCAAGCGCTTTTTCGGCCGTCCGCCCGCGGAGGAAGCGACTCTCATGAAGAGCGCCCTGATCGTCAGCGCCGCGGAAACCAGGCCGGGGCACATTAATTTCTGATATCCCGGCAGCGCCGGGATCGTGGACTGCCTGCTTCGGCTTTAACGATGCGCTCAGCTTGCGTTGATGCCGCGTTGCAGGACCGGATGGTGAGTTTTACGCCATGGATGACTTTGACGAAACCGGAATATGGATCAGCGAGGACGGCGATGTCCGCCTCGAGTTGCGCAGCGGTCGCTTTCATGAAAGACAAAACTCCTTGCAGCTTGAATATCGAGGAAACTTTCGGGTAAGAGCCTGTTCGATCGTCTTTGTGGACGACTTGGATGGGCTGGCCACGACGGGGCATTTTGAATGCGATGGTCTGCATTTGCGGGGCACCGTCTTCCGTCGCCTGCACTAGCCTATGCAAGTAGACTCGCGGTCACGCGATCAGTCGCCGTCCACCATGCAGGTGTTGCACGAACCGGTGGTGCGCACGATTGACTCAAATGTTTAATCCGCACGTTCTCGAACCGGGTTAACACGCTGCAATGTTTGCTAAGCCAAACCATTCCGGCAATCACAACGCTGACCGCCCATCGCCCATGCCTGCTTGCAGGCCACCCTTCTCCCGCAAGCCAAGGAGACGAAACGGCCTTCCCGCAATATCGCGACAGTCGGCGCAATCCTGCGCGAGAAGCGAGCCTCTCTTTGGTCGATAGTACATCCATGTCGACAGCGACATGTCACATCAAGCCGCCTCGGCCCATGCTGCGGCCAAGGCACACACTATCGATAAAGGAGAAATGCAATGAACCAGACCGTACCGACCCCTAACGAAGTCGCAGACAAAGTGATCCTCGTCACCGGTGCAGCAAGCGGCATCGGCCGTGCCATCGCCGAAACGCTCCACGCCCGCGGCGCCCGTGTCATCGCCGAGGATATCGATCCCGCGGTCCGCTCCCTCGAGCGTCCCGGTCTCGTGCCCTTCGTCGCCGACATCACCGCCGACGGTTCCGCCGAAGCTGCTGTCGCGCTCGCCGTCAGTCGCTTCGGCACGCTCGACGTGCTGGTGAACAATGCCGGACGCATCCTCTACAAGCCGGTCGTCGAAATGACGCGCGAGGACTGGAACTGGCAAATGGAGACCAATGTCACTGGCGCCTTCCTCCATTCGCGCGAAGCCATGAAGGAAATGATGAAGCGCAAGTCGGGGGCGATCGTCAATATCGCGTCCTATGCTTCGTACTTTGCCTTCCCGGGTATTGCCGCCTATACCGCATCCAAGGGAGCGCTTGCCCAGCTTACGCGTACCCAGGCACTGGAAGCCATCGGGCATGGCATCCGAGTCAACGCGATTGGTGTGGGCGATGTCGTCACCAACCTGCTTAATCATTTCATGGACGACGGTCGCGGCTTCCTTGCCGAGCATGGCAAGCAGGCGCCGATCGGCCGCGCCGCTGCGCCCGAGGAGATTGCCGAGATCGTGGCCTTCCTCGCCTCGGATCGCGCGAGCTTCATTGTCGGCGCCGTTGTCATGGCTGATGGCGGCATGAGCGTGGCGATCGGAAGCTAGCGGCGGACGGGAAGCGCCGGTGGCTGACGCCGGCCTTCTCGCCGGGAGGTGCATTTATTGCGATGCCGCTTTGGCAACAACGTCGCTTTCAAGCAGGACCATCGCAGGGGGGAACGCAAGGAAGCAAGGCCATTTTGCCAATGTTTGTTGCAAAATACCGCAACACCCGCCGAAGATTCTTTGGAAGATTCTTTGTAGTCTTGGGCGAAATCAGTATGATGTTGCAGGGCGGTAATAAATACAGACAAGGTCGACGAACCGTGCGCAGAGACGATGACAGGCAAACGAATGCGGCATCAGGCCAGCACCATGGCTCTGCACGCGATTTGGCGGAACATGCAACGACCGTGGTATGGACTTCCGACCTGCAAGGGGTCTGCACCTGCATCCATTCCGACGTACCCGATAAATTCCCCGAGCAAGGCATGTTTGCGCAGACCGACTGGCTGGAGTCGATTCATCCCGAAGACCGCGTGCGCCTGGGGCCCCGGTTCCAGGAAGCCAGGGAAAAAAGAGTCCGCTATCAGTTCGAATACCGGGTCATCAAGCGGGACGGCTCCATCCGCTGGCTGAGAAGTTCGGCCGTTCCGCGCTTTAACGAAATCGGCGAGTTTCTCGGATATGCCGGTGCGATTACCGAATCCACCGAGCTGCGGGAAACGGTGCTGGAGCTTGCCAAAAGCGAGCTGGCGCTCCGCCTGGTCATGGAGCACAGCACCGACCTTATCAGCCACCACGCGCCGGATACGGGCGACTATCTTTACGTCTCCCCGTCATCGCAGGTCCTGCTCGGGTTCAAGCCCGACGAACTGCTCGGCGTCAGTGCGTATTCCCTGATTCACCCTGACGATGCGCATCTTGTCCGTGCCGAAGTGGCAAGACAGGCCTCCCGCGACATCGACAGCAAGCTGGTTGAATTCCGCATCCGGCACAAGGCCGGCCATTATGTCTGGCTGGGCGCAAAAATAAGGGTGCAGCGCGATCCGCTGACCGAGGAAAAACTCGGCTCGGTGGTCGTGGCGCGTGATATCGGGACCGAACGACGCGAGCGCGAGGCACTGATACGCAGCGAAGAGCGGTTTCGCAGCCTGGCGAACCTGTCCTCGGACTGGTACTGGGAGACGGACGCCGAGGGCCGCTTTACCTATGTCTCCGATGGCTTGTATAGGCTGTTTGGCGCCTCGCCCGGGGAAGTCATCGGACGCACGCGGATTGACCGGGCTGCCGACACCACGCAAGCCGGGCTGCTCGAATACCTGAAGGCGCTTGAGGAAAGAAGGGTCTTCAGGGACATCCGCTACTCCGTCTATGTTCAGAGCAAGGGGACAGTCCGGCATTCCGCGATTTCCGGAGAGCCTGTCTTCGAGGATGGGCAATTCAAGGGATATCGCGGCGTGGGGCGCGACATCACTGAACAGATTCTTGCCGAAAAGCGGCTCGAACAGCTCGCCACGCATGATTCGCTCACCGGACTGGCTAACCGGGCTCACATGCAGGAACGCCTGCAGCGGATGCTGGAGAATTCGCAGCTGGAAAGTCAGGTCGCGGTGCTGTTCATCGACCTGGACAGGTTCAAGGAAGTCAATGACACGCTCGGTCATTCGCCCGGCGACATATTGCTTGCGGAAGTCGCCCGCCGGCTCCGCAAGAATCTGCGCCCGGACGACCTTGTCGCCCGTCTTGGCGGGGATGAGTTTGTCGTTGCCATACCTTGCCCCCAGGGCGCCGAATCCGCGCGGATGCTGGTCGAAAAGCTCAGTTCCGCGTTATCGGAACCGATGGTGATCGCAGGTCATGAAGTGTTCGTCCGCGCCTCCGTCGGCATCAGCATGTATCCCGACGACGCGAAGTCGAAAGAGGCATTGCTGCAGGCAGCCGATATTGCGATGTATCGGGCAAAAGAGGCCGGGCGCAACAGCTATCGCTTCTTCAACCAGGCGATGAGCGAACAGATGAAGGGGCGGATGACGATCGAGAATTCCTTGCACCGCGCCCTTGAGCGAAAGGAATTCGAGCTTCACTATCAGCCTCGGGTCAATCTGTCGACGCTGCAGGTCGCCGGCTTCGAGGCGCTCATTCGCTGGAATCATCCACAGCTGGGGCGGATTGCGCCCCTGGAATTCATTCCGATTGCCGAGGAACGGGGTTTTATCGCCGAGATAGGAAAATGGGTCCTGGACGAGGCTTGCTGCCAGGCCCAGCGCATCATCGACGCGACTGGCAAACCGATCCGCATCTCTGTCAACCTGTCCGCGCGGCAGCTCGCCGGCGAACAACTGCTCGATGACGTTCGCAATGCATTGGACAGATCGGGACTGCGTGCCGATCTGCTGGAGCTTGAGCTTACCGAAACGGCGCTCGTCAACGACATCGATGCATCCACCAGAATCTTCCAGGCACTCAAAGGCCTTGGTGTTTCCCTCGCGGTCGACGACTTCGGCACCGGCTACTCGGGCCTGGCCTACCTTGGACAGTTCCCGATCGATGTGTTGAAGCTCGACCGCTCCTTTGTGAACCAGAAGAATCGCGACAAGACAGGCAACAAGCGAGTCATCGAGGCGTTCATCGAGATGGCGCATCGCTTGGGCATTCCGGTGGTCGCCGAGGGAGTCGAAACCGCCGATACCCTCGCCTTCCTTATTGCGTGCCGTTGCGACGAAGCGCAGGGATACTACTTCGCACCGCCGCTGCCGGCGCAGGAAGTAGCGGGCTTCCTTGAACGCTTTTCAGGAGACGCGCCCGCAATTGAGCCGAACACCTGCATAACGCCTTAACATCGACCGAAATTACGCTCTAGCTGCCGCCCTTGGCAAGGTGATGGGCGACCAGCGCATTGGCATGCCCATGGCCCAGCTTGTGCTCCGACTTCAGAATCGCAACCATCTCCATGTGCTTCTTCCCCGTCATGGCACCGAGCACGTCCATCCAGTGGGCGATGGGTTTGCCGTAGGTCTTCTCTATGGAAGGGAAGTAGGAAGCCGGTCCTTTCACTTTTTCTTGCATGCCAATCTCCTTTTCAGATTTCTGATAACGGTTTCAATTGTGCGGAAGCGCCCGCCGTCCCGATCTCCGGATTGCCAAGCTCGCCAACTTTGCCGATCAGGCAAGTCGGCCGAGCCCGGGAGCAGCATTTGCTTGAGGATGAAAACCTAGTCCTTGATCTCGGCCTCGACGAGTTTCGCCAGCAGCTCGAGCGACTCCTGCCAGCCAAGGTAGCAGGCTTCGGCCGGGATGGCGGAAGGGATGCCTTCCTGCCTGATGTTGACCTCGACACCGCAGAATACCTCGCGCAGCGTCACGGTGGTGTGCATCTTGCCGGGCAGGTTAGGATCATCGAATTGGGCTGTGTAGCGCAGACGCTTGCCCGCCTCCATTTCAAGATATTCGCCGCCGAATGAATGGCTGTGACCGGTCGTGAAATTGGTGAACGACATGCGATAGCTGCCGCCGGTGCGGCTGTCCATCTCGTGCACGGTGCCGACGAATCCATGCGGCGGCAGCCATTTTGCAAATGCGGCCGGCGTAATGAATGCGCGATACACGCGATCGGGTGTGGACTTGAGGACACGGTGAAATTCAACGTTATTGGTAGACATGATCGATTTCCTTTTTTAGGTTCGGCAGAGGAAAGCCCTCTGATGACACGACGAACGAACGGTCCGCAAATCGACATTCAGGCGCAGATTTTTTACGGGGTTCGCCGCCGGACCGCTCCAGGTCCGCGGCGCCCTCGCCTAAAGAAACATTTAAGCCTGTTGCAGGGAAGAAGCGAATGCGGCAAGTTCAGCATAAGCCGCCCCGCGCGGCACGGTCAGTTCGCGAACTGTTCCTGATCCATCAGCCTGTCCCACCATGCCTGCGCTGCCTGCTCTCCCCGATTATCGAGCAGGTAAGAGTACCCCGCGCCGGCCACGCTCTCGACAAGGCTGCTGTCGTTCCTGGCTGCCGTCAACAGATACTCCAGGCCCCGCTCGTTCTTTTCCTCGATCAGGATGTGACCATAGCTGTATGCTGCCTTGGGGAATGGTCCGCCGGGCTGCCCCAGGAGATGCTCAAGCACGGTTTTGGCAGCCTTCGGCGTTTCGAATTCGGCTTTCAGCAACGCCAGTTCCTGCAGGTCATGCAGTGCAAGCGCCTGCAGCGGCTGGACGTTCAGCTCGCTCAGCCGCTGTGTCGATCGCACGACATATCGATGGTGGGCTTCCCAATCCTTCTTTTCCTTGTCCCACCATGCCGTGTCGAATTCCTGTATCAGGCGCTTCGCGGTTCCAGCGCCAATCAGGGCCTCGGCCGCGGTGATCTCGATTGGTTTCGGAAGCGACAGGGCTTGCCCTGTCGCTTCCACGCGGTCGCGAAGCGCAGGGTGCGTGTCGAGCAATCCGGACTGTTCGCGCCAGGCTTCGGCCAGGCGCTCGGGATTGGCCCATTCCGGATAACCGGCCCTGAAAGCCGTGCGCATCGAGGTGTAGGGCATCATGGCGGGACGCGAGACGGTATTGGCTTGCTTGAAGATCGCTGGCCAGAACGATTCGTGGAACCAGCGGCCCAGCAACGCATCCCGGATCAGGCCGCAGGCGTTGACGTCGGCGCCGACCAGCTGCGTCGCAGTACGGTCGGCTTCGTATTCGTTCTGCCGCGACAGCACGAAGGTGTACGCATTATAGTAAGGCATGAAACGGTCGAGGGCGGCGGCCAGGAGTGCATGGGCCCAGCTGGTTTCGCGGTCGCGGTCCACCTGCTCGTGCAAGGCGCCGAAGGTGCGCCGTTGGCGGTAGATCCATGCGCCGATTTTGCCGTGATGTCCGCACAGGTGGCCATATTCGTGCGCGACGGTTGCCAGCATTTCGTTCGGAGGCACGCCGAGCAGGTAGGGAAGCCCGAGAATCAGGTAATTGGCGTGGCCGCCGAACAAACCCCAGCGGGGACGCTGCGACACAGCCGCGTTGAACCGGTCATCGATGAGCACGTAATGGATCGGCGGGCCATCGAGTTTCCTGCGCATCTTGTCGAGCACTTCGAACAGCCTGGGCGCTTCCTCCCGCACAATCCGCCTTCCTTCCGGCGGCGCAAGGCGCATGAAGAACATCCGCAGCACGACGAACATTACCGGGATCATGGTAATCCCGAAGATAGCCACCGTAATCATGCTGGCCCGCTGCGCCTCGCGCGCCCAGTTGAAGCCGGCATACACAAAACCGACGATGGCGGCGAGCGTGGCGAAAAGTGCGATATAGGCGGCGCCGCTGATCAGCAGGACTTTCGTGCGAAACAGCGCGGGACCATGTTCGGCCTGCGCCTCCAGCCTCCCTATCAAGCCTTCGTAAACATAGCGGTCCACCGATATTCCCTGCCATACAGTTATTTTCCGGAAAGCATAACTTATGCTCCAATGCTGCACAATCACCCGGGCCAACCATATCGGTGCTTGAAAAAAGCAATCCAGCTTTCCTTCAAAGCCATGGCGGGTTCTGCCTGAAGGATCGGCGCTTTGCCTTTGTTCAAGGCGGCTATAGACATATCCGGCTACATTATTGATGATGTGAAGCTAGAGCGCTTTCGGTTTGACCGGTCTAGGCGAGGCCGAGGTGGTTTGCCTGCGAAACAAGGCGTGGTGACGCGACATGGCGGGGCTCGGCGCCCCCGGGCCATGGCAAGGAGGACTCGGCGTCCCCACACAACGCAGTGTCGCTGGCAAAGCAGCCGGGATCGCCAGGCAGATCAAACCGAAAGCGCTCCAATGTTTTCACATAAACCGAGCGGAGGAACACTTGTCCAGCATATGGCGCCTTTCAGCTTCNCCAGGCAGATCAAACCGAAAGCGCTCCAATGTTTTCACATAAACCGAGCGGAGGAACACTTGTCCAGCATATGGCGCCTTTCAGCTTCAGACCTTGCCGCAAAAATCCAGGCGAAGGAAATATCCGCACGCGAGGCGGCGCAGGCTGCGCTGGACAGGCTGGCCGCGGTCAATCCCTCGATCAATGCCGTCGTCGATTGTCGGCCGGAAGATGTCCTGGCACAGGCCGACCGCATCGATGCCGCCATTTCCCGCGGATAATCGCCGGGCATGCTCGCCGGCGTTCCGGTGACGGTGAAGGTCAATGTGGATCAGGCAGGCCGTGCGACCACCAATGGCGTCGCGCTGCAGCGCGACCTCATTGCGCATTCGAACAGCCCGGTCGTCGACAACCTGTGCAAGGCAGGCGCGATCATCCTGGGACGGACCAATACGCCCGCCTTCAGCTACCGCTGGTTCACCAGCAACCAGTTGCATGGCAACACCCGGAATCCGCGTGATCCGGCACTGACGCCGGGAGGTTCGTCCGGCGGCGCGGCTGCCTCGGTTGCGGCGGGAATCGGCCACCTGGCGCACGGCACCGACATCGCCGGATCGATCAGATATCCCGCGTATGCTTGCGGGGTGCACGGGTTGCGCCCGACCCTCGGACGGGTGCCCGCGTACAACGCGTCCCTGCCGGAACGGGCGATCGGCCCCCAGCTCACCGCTGTCTCCGGCCCCATCGCCCGCACCATTGAGGATGTGCGACTCGGCCTCGCCGCGATGGCGGCGCCCGACCCGCGCGATCCCTGGTGGACTCCTGCGCCCCTGCAAGGTCCTGAAGCGCCGCGCGTGGCAGCGCTCTGCCTGCGGCCGGATGGCCTGCAGATACAGCCGGAAGTCGAGTCGGCACTGGTCGAGGCGGCGCAGCGGCTCCGGGAGGACGGCTGGCGCGTCGACGAGATCGGCAATACGCCACCGATGAAGGAAGCGGCCGATCTTCAGATCGTCCTGTGGCTGGGCGACGGCTTCGACGCAATGGAAGCGGCCGCCATCAGGGAGAACGATCCCGGTGCGCTGGCTGCGCTTGCCGGGCACAAGGCGAGAGCAAAGTCGCTCGACCTTTCCTCGTTCTCGCACGCCTTCACGCGCAGGGCGGCGCTTTTGCGCCAGTGGCGGCTGTTCCTGGCCGACTACCCGGTGCTGCTGCTTCCGGTATCGGCCGAACTGCCTTTCCCGGATGGGCTTGATCTGCAGGGCGAAGCTTCCTATGCTCGCGTATGGACCGCGCAAATGACGCAGATCGGACTGCCATTCCTGGGCCTGCCTGCCTTGACCGTTTCAACCGGAATGGCGGGGACCGCCCCGGTCGGCGTCCAGCTCGTTGCGGATCGTTACCGGGAAGACCTTTGCCTGCTTGCCGGCGAAGCAATTGAACGGGGCGGGGTACCGCCCTCGCCTGTCGAGCCGGCCTGATCGTCGGCGCGGACCATGCCGGGCGGCGCGGCAAAGGCTGGCATGCCCGATTGACTGGCGCCATTCCAATTTCAAGATCGAATTCAAGGAGACAACATGACGGTTCTTCAAGGGAGCATTGCCTGGATCACCGGCGCCGGTTCGGGAATCGGCCTGGCCGGCGCCCAGGCCCTGGCCGAAGCAGGTGCGACAGTTGTCATGTCGGGGCGTCGCGCCGAACTGCTTCAGACTGAGGCCGAGGCCATCGTCGCCAAGGGCGGAAAGGCGGAAATCGAGGTACTTGATGTCAGCGATGCCGAGGCCGTACAGCAGGTGAGCCAATCCATCCTGGCCCGGCATGGCCGCATCGATATCCTCGTCAACAGTGCCGGTCTCAACGTACCCAACCGTTTCTGGAAGGATCAGAATGCCAGCGGCTGGAACGAAGTCATCCGTATCAATCTCGACGGCAGCTTCTATTGCATTTCAGCGGTGCTGCCGTCCATGCGCGAACGCAAGTCGGGCCTGATCATCAATATCTCCTCCTGGTCCGGCAAATACGATACCTATATGACCGGGCCGGCCTACAACGCCGCCAAGCATGGCGTGGTGGCCATGACCGAGCACCTGAACCAGGAAGAATGCATCAACGGCATTCGCGCCTGCGCCGTGTGTCCAGCGGAAGTCGCCACCCCGATCATGGACAGGCGGCCTATACCGCCATCTGCCGAAGACCGCGCCAGGATGCTGCAACCCGACGACCTCGGGCGTACCATCCGCTTCATCGCGGAAATGCCGCCGCATGCCTGCATCAATGAAATCACGATCAGCCCGACCTGGAACCGGATATTCCTCGGGGCATCGGATATCAAGCGCACCTGATAGCTGCAAGAGGTCCCCGAAAATACGCGCGCTTCAATCAATGGGGACTCGCTGTCCGCCGGCCTTCCCCAGTACGGAGGCCAGCCTCCTGGTATCCACCGGCTTCGCAAAATGGTGGTCGAATCCGGCGGCAAGGGAAGTCTTGCGATCCTCTTCCTGTCCATAGCCCGTTATTGCGACCAGCATCGAATCGGCAGTCTCCGGCTGGCTGCGAAGATGCCGGGCCAATTCGTTGCCATCCATTTCAGGCAAGCCGATGTCCAGCAGGCAGACATCCGGCTTTTCGAGCTTGGCCCGTCGCAGCGCATCTTTCGCCCTGTGTTCCACGAATACATCGTGACCGCCGGCTTCAAGCAGCATGGCCAGTATGTTGGCGGCATCGATATTGTCGTCCACTATCAAAATGCGAAGCGGCTGCGCAGTCTTGTGCAAGCCTTGAGAAGCATGCTGCAGGAGTTGCCGCTCGCCCGTTTCGAGCAGGCGCGGCAGGCTGATCGAAAACCGGCTTCCCTTGCCTTGCCCTAGGCTCGCGCACGATACGCTCCCTCCATGCAATTCAACAAGGCTTTTCACCAGGGCGAGGCCCAAGCCGAGTCCGCCCGACGAGCGGTCGGATGTGACTTGTGCCTGTGTGAACAGATCGAATACACGATCCACCAGCGCCGGTTCCATGCCAATGCCGTCATCAATGATCTCGAGCAGGACATGGTTCGCGCGCACCTCGGTCTTGATCAGGATGTTTCCGCCTTCGGGGGTGTACTTGGCCGCATTGTTGACAAGATTGGCGATGACTTGAACCATCCGGACCCTGTCGCCCAGGACGACGGTCACATCCGGCGAGATATTGGTAATCAGATGGTGGCGCCGGGACTGGATCAGCGGAGTGACCTGTTCCACCGCATCTGTCACGATATTCCTCAGGTCGAGCGGCGTCATTTCCATTTTAACGAGGCCTCTGGTTACCCTCGACACGTCCAGCAGATCATTGACGAGGTTGGTCATGTGGTCGACCTGGCGGGAAATGATTTCGCTCGTATGGCGCACGCGCTCGGGTGGCAGCTCTTTCAGTTTCAACAACTCCGCCGCCGCGCTGATCGGCGCCAGCGGATTTCTCAATTCATGTGCAAGCATGGCAAGAAACTCGTCCTTGCGGCGATCGGTTTCCCTCAATGCCTCCTCGGCGCGCAGGCGCTCTGCTTCCGCGTAGGATCTTTCGACCGCCGAGCGGATTCTGTCGACGACGTCTCCGGCCAGGGCGAGGTCTTCAGGTTTCCAGGCGCGCGCGTCCGAATCGTGGATGTGCAGCACAGCCTTCAACCGTCCGCCTTGCATCAATGGCATCGCCAGCGCGGAACGGACTCCCGCAGCCAGATATGTCTCCGCAAAAGGAGAGGACTGTTCATCGATGACGACGTCCTCCGCAGCCATGATCCTGCCTGCGCGCACCGCATCCGGGATTAAAGGATGACGACCGTCCAATGCAAGGGGCATGTTGCCCATTGGGGTCAGCTTGCCGTCGTTCCAGTCTCGCTTCAAGGCCAGCAGTTTGCCTGACTCATCGATCTCGCCGTAAACGACCCGCTTCGCTCCCAGATATTTTCCGAGCAGTTCACCCGCGGCCGAGGCAATTTCGTCTGCATCGGATAAAGCTCGGAGCCGGTCCGCCAGCTGAAGCTGAAAGGATTGGCGGGCAGCATACCTTTTCAATTCCTCGCTGGTCTGCTTGCGGTGAGTGATGTCACTGAACAGGAGAGCGACTTTCCTGCTGTCCGGGCCGCCGAGGCGCGTTGCATAGACGTCGAACCAGCGGTTCATTGCGCTCGCTTCATGTTCAAACCTGCAGGCTTCGCCGGTTACGGCCACTCGTCCATAAGTGTCGAACCAGAACCGATCCAGATTCGGCACCAGTTCGCGCGCCGTCTTGTTCGCCGCATCCTTGAGGCCGGTGTGCTTCTCGAACATCCGGTTCATTTCGATGAACCGATAATCGGTTGCCACCCCGTCCGGATCGAACATCATTTCAATGATGCAGAAACCCTGGTCCATCGATTCGAACAATGTACGGTATCGTTCCTCGCTTCTGCGCAGCGCTTCATTGCTTCGCTTGCTTTCTGAAATATCGACCACGATCGCGACAATGCCCTGGAACCTTCCCTGCTGGTCGCGCAAGGCACTCACGCTGCTGGTTGCCCACATCAGCGATCCGTCCTTGCGGCTGTATTGCTTTTCAATGATCATGCCCGCGCCTCCGGCAGCCAGCCTGCTGATCGTATCGACCGTCTCCGGCACGGATGACGGCGCGGTAATGCAAAGGACATCCTCGCCGATCAGATCGGTCTTCTCGTATCCGAGCATGTCGCAATACTTTTGATTGACGAACGTGATCCGTCCTGCGGCATCTGTTTCCACAACGCCCGTGGCCGCCTGGCTGACTATGTTCTGCAAGCGTTCGCGGCTGTTGTAGAGTGCCATCTCGGCCTGCTTGCGCTCGGTCTGGTCCACGCCATGAACCAGTATTCCAGTAATCGTGCCATCACCGTCCCGCAATGCCATGTAGACGAGATCGATGAATCGCTGCTCCAGGGGCGTGCCTGGCGAACGCCGAAGTTGGACCGCCATGTCCGTACCCGTGAACGATTCGCCGGTCTGGTAAACACGGTCCAGCTGTTCAAAAAAGCCTTGCCCTTCTATTTCCGGCAATGCCTGGCGTACCGACTGCCCGACCAGCTGCCTATGCCCGACCAGCTGGCTATACCGCTCGTTGATCATTTCGAACACATGGTCCGGGCCACGCAGCACGCAGATGAAAGCCGGCGCCTGCATTAACACGTCGATCATGCGTTCGTTGACGGCTTGCACCTCTTTGATCAGATGTTCCCTCTGGGCGTAGGCCAGGACCTGTTCGGTGATGTCGGTGTGCAGGCCAACCCATTCACGGATAGCGCCGGTGGAATCGGTCAGCGGGACCGCCCGCACACTCATGTGACGGTACTGTCCATCCGCGCGTCGCAATCGATGCTCATGCTGATAGAGCGTTCCGGTTTCATTCGCCAGTTTCCACGTGCGGGCGCTTTTGTCCCGATCTTCCGGATGGACGGCATCGAGCCATCCCCAGCCCCGGTACTCCTCGAACGTCTGTCCGGTAAAGGCGGCCCAGCTTTCCTGCCCGGTCTCGAACTGGCCTGAGGCAGGGACGTTCCACACAATGGCGGCCGTCGCTTTCACGAGTGAACGAAACCGCTCTTCGCTTGCGCGCAGCTCCATGATTGCCCGGTGTTCGGCTGTCATATCGCGCGACATCGCCAGCAGGCTTTCGAGCTGGCCGCCGTTGCCATGGACTGGGGTAATAGTGACGTCCCACCATTTTGGCGTCCCCTTGGCGGTTGGACAAAAACCGCTGAAATGGCCCATCGATCCATTCATGGCGGCCTGCATCGCCCTGTCGATCTCGGCATGGCTCGACTCCGGCCAAAACAGCTTCCAGGGTTTGCCGACCACCATCCTGATATCGTCGATTTCCATGACGCAAACACCATTCCTGTTCATTGCTGCAATACAGCCCTCACTATCCAGAAGCTTCACGCAGTCTGGACTGGCCTCGAAGATCCCGGCATCAAGGCCCGTGATATTTGATGGTGGCGAGGCATTATTGATTTTGAACATGAAAATGATCCTTGCTGCTTACTCTGAATTGGAAGTAACTGAGCCAATGAACAAATCCGGCCATGAAATGGAACCGGGAAGCATCCGACCTTTTAAAGCAGGTGCGGTCTTGCGGAAAAATTAATCAATCAATGGATTTGCATAAACAAGTCGAAGTTCATGGTCGCATGAAGAAAGAAGCGAAACAGCACGCCTGCCAATACACGCGACGTGCATAATCAATGCCTTCAATCCGGAATACGGCTCCGCTTCGATGTAGAGAATGCTATTCGGCCTTCTGCTCCGAGCTGAGCTTTGTATTGGACATGACCATATCTTGTACATCATCAATTGATTTTCCATGTGTCCGCCGGACCGATACCGCTTTCATCATTTTCTCCGGTATGCGGAGGCCGTGCTCACTCGGACGAGCACCGATGAATCTTCCCGGTTGGCAGGAGCCGCGTGTACTTTTTACCGATGGCTGGCGTAAAGAGTCGACTCCAGGGAAGAGGATACCGGGATAGCACCTCCTGAAGGCTATTTCCTGCTGACCTAGACACCATGGCGCTTCAGTCTTTCCCTCAACACATTTTCGTCGTCGCTGGCACAGAGCATGCATTAAGCGGCATAACGAGTTGAATAAGAGTTACGCCAATCTGTCATGCGATCACAAATTTCAAGAAGCCTAGCCCCATCAATTTCGGACCTCGCCGCCCCAGGCGCAAAGGGCCTTTATTTTGAACTGATTGCGGACCAGCCCATGGGCAAGCCGCTGCTTGAGCGCAGCCGGGCTTTCCTCGACAGCAAGTTGAAGGAGGCCGATGGCTTGCCTGGCGACCTGCCGCAACGGATGGAAGCCTTGCCCGAATGGATGGAGAAAAGTTCCGAAAAGGCTGCGCAGCAGTACCGCGCCTATCTGGCGGGCCGGCGAGACGGCCAGGGCCGCCGCTATTTCAGCAACAAATCGCACGCCCTCTACTTCCTGAATGCCGTTGCGCCCACCAAACTGGTCGACGGGTCGTGGCTTTACGGCATATTGCAGCGCTGGGAAGATCCGCGCTTCGCCAACCTGATCCGCATCTATCTGGAAGAGCTCGGGGAAGGACTGCCTGACAAGAATCATGTCGTCCTGTACCGCAAGCTGCTCGACACGCATGGATGCACAAGCTGGCCGCAGCTGGATGACGCCTTCTTCACGCAGGGAGCCATTCAACTTTGCCTGGCCCATCACGCGGCCGATTTCCTGCCCGAGGTGATCGGTTTCAATCTCGGTTATGAACAGCTGCCCCTGCATCTGTTGATAAGCGCCTACGAACTCAACGAACTCGGCATCGACCCGTATTATTTCACGCTGCACGTCACCGTCGACAATGCCTCGACCGGGCATGCGCGAAGAGCCATGCAGGCAGTGTTCGATGCATTGCCGCAGACAGGCAATCGCGCTGAATTCCTGCGCCGCGTGATCAATGGCTACAAGCTCAACGACCTCGGCATGGGCACGCTGGACGCCATTGATTCATTCGACATCACGCAGGCGCTGCTTACGGTTTTGCGCGACAAGGCCATCGTTGGATCGGCGGTGCATTCGGATTACTGCCGGGTCGGTGGCCGCACGGTCAGCGACTGGCTGTCCGAACCGGAGCGCATGCCTGATTTCCTTGCCGCGCTGGAAACAGCCGGATGGATAAAGCGGGGCGAAGCCCCGGAGAAAAGCCGTTTCTGGAAACTGATCAGCGGCGAGCGCGCGGAGATGTTCGGCGTCTTCACCGGCTATGAACAGCAGCTTATCCGCGACTGGATCACAGACGATTCCGGGCTCGCCGGAACGGCTCGGACAGGAACCAGGCTGCCGCGCCAGCCGAGCTTCAGGGCGAAGCAGCGAATGGACGAGTCGATCGCGGAATCGACAGTCCGGAGCCGGCCGGCCTACATGTCGCGCGGCGTGTTTCGAAGCCAGCATGCGCGCCACCGCGCGGCCAACGACCACGACGACTTCAATGCCGATCTGCGCCTGCTCGAAGATGAACTCGCCGCGCTCAAGGACCGCAGGATCATCATGTCGCGACTGGTGGAGCTGCTGTCACCCGCCGTTCATCACACTTCGGCCGGCATGATGGCCACGCGCATCTTCAACCGGATGTTCAACGCATAAAGCCCTTGCGCCGCGGTGGTATTGGGGCGCGCAAGCCAGCGGGACAGGCGGGCATGCCTGCCTGTCCCGGGCAGCATCACTCCTCCTGCTTCGCGACCAACACCACCGCGGCGATGCGGTCGGCATGAGTATAGGGTTCGTGCAGCAGTTCTTCGCCGAAAATATCGGGGTCGATCTCCTTGTACTGCCACTGCATTTTCGAATCCCGAAACTTCCGTTCGATCGCCGACCGGAATTGATCGGCGCCATTCACGACCGCGACCCCGGTATAGAGCAGGAGGCTTCCGCCGGGACTCAAGCGTTTCATCGCACTGTCCACGATCGCCAGCGACAATCCTTCACCCAAGCTGCCGGCGCCATGCCGGTAGGTGCGCCGGTCGGAATCGATCAGGTAAGGGGGATTGGCCACGACGAGATCGAAGCTGCCTTCGACATCGTTCAGCAAGTCGCTATACAGCGCATGCACTCCTGCGGTGCCGGCAAGCATGCTATTGATTTGCGTGAAACGGATCGCCTTGTGATTGATGTCGACAGCCAGCACTTCCGCCGATGGGCAAAGACGGGCAATCGAGATCGCGCCGGGCCCGCCGCCGCAACCGATGTCGACAGCGCGATTGACCGGCAGGCAAAGGTCGGGAAGGACTTGTTCGATCGCATTCACGAACCGGTAGGTGTCCGGTCCGAAGAAGATGGCATCGACTTCTTCCGTGGGATAAGCTGAATGAAAAAAGAGCTGGTCGCCCAGGGTGGACGCGCGTACGAGGCTGCGGTACCGATTGCCTTCCTGGACAATGACGCCGGCATCCCGCATGTGCCTGACCAGGTTTTCCGAGACCGCAGACAATTCGAATGGACGGCTCCAGCCGAAGATGCCTTCGAGGTTCAGCGCGAGTTCGTTTCCCTTTCTGGCGTTCACGCGGGAATGCGTCAACGGCGAAACCGTTGTAAAGCGATATCCCTCGTTTTTCAGGAAGTGGCCGAGGTCAACCAGGGCGGCGTCCGATTCGGTGCCGGTTGCGGGTAACGATGAAGTGTGCATAGGGTCGATGCCAGCCTTTGAGTTGTTTGAATGCGTCCGGGAATGGCCGCGATGAGATGGAACCATTCTCTCCGGCACTTGCAGGCAGCCAATTGTTTATGAGCTTAGATTAAGGATCATCCTGAAATGAGAAAGTTCTGGAGAGCCAGCGCGGTGACGCATTCCTGCAAAGCCCGTGGGCTTTGATTGAAGTCCCAATGGATGGACGCCCATTGAGGCGCCACGTGTTGATGCCGATGATGGTGACGGAGCGGCGACGGCCACATGAGAAAGCCAGCCGAAAGCCAATCGGCCTCAGACACGCAGCCGCGGCACCGGGTTTTCTTATACGAGAACCCAGTGGTTATCCAGCCGCAATTTTGCCGGGAGTTTCAGGCGTACATGCGGATCCGCTGCCGCGCCGAGCGCCGCCGCGCTGCCGCCGGCCCAGAGATCACGACCGCCAGCCGAAAGGATGGGACAGGCCTCCTGCAAGCTTATCGGCGGCGACCATCCCGCGTCGGGCCTCCAGTGCAATACGGCATTGGCGCGCGGCGCACTGAGCGCAAAGCCGCCGTTCCAGGCCGCAATGTCGCCAGCGTATCCCGCCGCCCCTGGCACGGGAGGCGCATCCGGCACAAGCAGCCGGTCTCTTTCGAATACCGCCAGAACCGGGGCCGCATCCCGGTCGGCGCCGGCATCATGCTCGGCTTGCATGGCGATGCCTACGCGCGCACCGCTGCGCGCCATATGACGCAGACTCAGGCGCCGGTCGGCAAGTCGCCATTGACCCACCAACGCGCCGCTGCCTGCATGAAGCCGGACCAGGGACGAATCCATGGCATGCAGGTTACGCTTGATTCGCCCCGTCTCCGGCTGAGTGGGCACGCCGCCGTTCGCCACCAGCAGCGTATCGCCTTCCATCAGCATCATGTGGGCATCGATGCCATGGGTGGGCCACTCATCCACTTTCTCGAGCGAGCGCGCATCCCACACGCCAATGAGCCCCTGCCCCGTTTCCAGGTCGGTTTCGGTCGTAAACAATCGCTTGCCGTCGGCCGAGGAAACGACATGTCCGTTAAAGGCCCGATCCGGTTCGGCCCAGACCCAGTGCGGCGCACTTCGTCCGGGATGCCAGCGCAACATCCAGTCGCCAGGCCGCCGCGCGACAGCCAGCAGACTGCCTCCCGCCTCCGCGAGCAAGCCGTGCGCGCGCGTAGGCACTTCGATACTTGCCGTCGGCAGCATTCCATCGGCGCGCTGCGCCAGCAGGCCGACCCGGTGGCCGTCCCGGTCATTCCACGCGGCGGCAAACCTCGGCGTGGATGCCTGTTTCGGCGCGCTACATGCCGGAGTCACGCAGGTGAGCAGCGACGCAATAACGAAGCGCCGGCGGCCGGGATTGCGAATGTGACTGCGGCCTGGTGGGGCGGCTTTTGATTCAATCGCCATCTGCGTCCGAGAAACCGATGCTGACATTGAGCGCGGGCGCGATGTCTTCCTCGGCCAGGCGCTTGACGACAGCCAGGCTCTTGGCTGCCGGGAGCAGTTGTCCACGCTTTTCCGGGGTGAGTCCATGCATGGCAGAGCCCGCCTGGCCGATAGCGTCCTTCCATCGCTGCGCCAGGGCGGCCTGGCCGCGGCCGCGAAGATACAGCTCCACCGGAATGAGGGCACGGCCGGGTTGCGGCGCTTCCTGCTCCCCTTCCTGCTCCCTGAACACCGCGAGATCCTGCAATGCCTTCCAATGCGTTTCCCAACTCGACGCCGTCGCCCCGCTGGCCTGGCGCGGGAAGCGCGCCGCACTGCGAGAGGCGGACTTGGCCTCGCGCACCGGCCGCTCGATTTCCTGCCAGCGCAGGCGTTCCATGGAACCGACCCATTGATTGACGAATTCGGTGAACGCCGCTGCAGTCTGTTCGGCGTCCCAGGCGCCGGGGTCGGCTCCGGCAAACGCCGCCTTCAGGGCCTCGGCTTCGCGCGTGATGTCGGCCGCCACTTCCGCGGCATAGGCGCACGCCTGGCTGCCTCTCTCGACAGGCTTTTCCCACAGCAGCCACTCGAGCGCCGGAAAGCCTTTGGCCGGCGTACCGATGCGTTCCATGGCTGCCGCGCCGCGCGGCGCCTGCTTGATCGCGCGTTCGATCAGTGGCGGCCGCGGTGGCGTAAAGTCGATGGCACGCACCGAGCGGCGCTCGATCAGCGGCCCGAACGGTACGGCGGATAGCCGCTCCCAGTCCGCCACCGCAGCCTTCCAGGCGCTTCTCGCTGCCGCGAGGCCAGCGGAAGCCCCGCCTTGCGCGGGCGCGCAAATCCTCTCCAGTGCGAGGTGCAGCTTCTGCGCGGTGTCAGCGAAGGCCACTGCACGCGGCTGCGCCCAGTGCCGATAGAGCCCGGTCATGACATCTTCCGGCTTGTAGAAAGGTACTGCAACATCGCGGCTCAAGGATTGTGCCGCAGCCGGTCCCCCCAGCGACACAAGCAGGGCGGCTGCCGCCCATTTCAGCGCGGAGCGCCGCAAAGGATCAGTCATAGGGACTCCACGAATTTTACGAGCGCTGCCCGTTCGGCCTGGTTCATCTGCAGCACCCGCTGCTTGCTGCCCTCCGCTTCGCCGCCATGCCAAAGTATGGCTTCCAGGATGCCGTCGGCCCGCCCGTCGTGCAGCAGGCGGGTATGGCCGTTGACATCCTTGATCAGCCCGACGCCCCATAGCGGCGGCGTGCGCCATTGCTTGCCGCTTGCCGCGTGATCCGGGCGCCCGTCGGCCAGCCCGTCGCCCATGTCATGCAACAGAAGATCGGTGTAAGGCCAGATTGTCTGCCCTTGCAGCGCCTTGCTTGTAAGTTTGGGAAACGGACCTTGCGCCGTCGTATAGCTTGGCCGGTGGCAGGTCGCGCATTGCGCCTGCATGAACAGCTGCCTGCCCTGCTCAACGCGGCTGTCATTCATGAAACGACGCGCGGGCGGAGCGAGGGTAGCCTGGTAAAAAATGACGTTGCCCAGGGTTTCATCGTCGATTTCCACCTTGGTGTCGGGATCGTTGCCGTTCCTGGCCGCGAGACAATCCTTCTGCGCGTCGGTGCATGCCTCGCGGCTGAATCTTGCAGACGTGATACCGATGTCGCCGAGGAAGGCCGATGCTGTCTGGTGTGCCAGGGTGGCGGCATTGGCTTTCCATCCGAAGCGCCCGATCATCTCGCGTTCGGCGAAAGCGTCGTAGACGCGGTTGGGAATGCCCTTGATGGGACCCGGCGATGCCGCCTGCAACGCGGCGTTGTTCAGGATCTCCTGTTCCGGAATGGCTTCCAGCAGTCCGACGCCGATCAGTTGCGGCGCAATGCGAGGGCTGACCATCACATCCCTGGACATGGGGCCGTAGGCCAGCTTGCGGAATCCGTATATCGGCTTTTGCAGGGTATAGCGCGTACCGTCCGCAAAGCGTCCGCTGACTTCCTCCCAGCGCATCACGATTTGTCCTTCCGGCTTGACGCCCTGGACCGCATGATTGGCAAACTGGTCGCCGTAGACGGGTTCAGGTTTTGGAAAGCCGAACTTTTCCTTGCCGGGAACCGACAGGCGCAGCAGCAAACCGACCGGCTGCTCGTCGCTCAGCCCCTTGCGGAACGACGGCGGCGCGGCCCTTCCATCCTGGACATGACAGCCGCCGCACGAGCGGGCGATGAAATGGGGGCCAAGGCCGTCGCGCGCGGTGGTGGAGGCGGGCGACTGCACCCAGTTGCGGCGAAAGAAGGAATTGCCGATGACAAATCGGGTGCGCTCCTCATCGCTGAGGTTGGCAGCCGGGAAGGAGAAGGCATTGCGTCCGTCCGCATGGACTGTCGTCGCTCCGCCCGTCAGTTCGTCCTGCGGCGCATTGCCGTCGCCGGGGACGGCGGCATGCAGCACGGCCCCGCCGGCCGCGGCTAGCGCCACTCCGACAAGCAGGGTCATTCGCCTGATCACGGCTGCACCAGGGTCAGGCGCTTGATGCCGACGGCATTGGCGGCTTCCACCAGGTTGCGCGACTGTTCGACCAGGCTGTCGATGGTTTTCTGCACGCGCTTCCTGCCCGGCGCGTCCTTTCCGCCAATGATTTCGCGGTCGAACGGTGCCTGTATGCCCTCGGCCGCTTCCACCGAGGCACGAATCTGGCGAGTCGTCTTGTCACCCAGGCCGGCGTCCCGGGCCGCGACCAGCGCCTGCAGCCCCGGGCCTTTCAGGACCTCGCCATCCGGCCGCTTGTATTCACCGAGCCAGACGTTTTCGATTCCCTTTGCATTGGCGACGGCGTCGCGATGGGTATTGTCGGAAAAACAGCTGTGCTCGTCTTCCTGATCCTGGCTCGACAGCGCCACTTCCAGCCGCTCGCCGGCCAGCTCGCCGCGCGACAGGGAACCCAGCCCCACGAACATCTTGCGCAGGGATTCCTGCCCTCCCTTTTCGAATCGGGCGCGATAGTTCGATGCCTGGCCCGGCGCCCATGCCTTCACCATTGTCTGCAGATCATCGACGAGCAGCGCGCTCGTGACCTTCAGATACTGGCGGCGGCGATCCGCATTGGCTTTCTTGCCGTCCACGAAATCCTCGAACGACCGGTTGCCGGGACCGTTCTCGGAAAGGTCCTGGCCCCAGAGCATGAATTCGATGGCGTGCCAGCCGGTTGCAATGTTTTCCTCGCCGTCGCGTTCGTTCAGCGCAGCGAGCGATTTCTTGGTGATCGCATGCTTTCGGTTGTTGACGATGCCGGCCTTGTCGTTGCCTTCGACGGCGTCCACATAGGACTCGTCCATCGGCCACGCATTGAGGCGTCCTTCCGGGCCCTTGTCGTCATCGATGGGACCGCCGTAAAAGCGGAAGGCCTCCGTCTGACCATACACTTCACGCGCGTCCAGCCACGCCTTCCGCGCCTTCGCGAGTGAATCCGCAGACGGGGCGCCCAGGAATTCGCCGATGGCCTTGTCCATGCGCCGGGCCGCGGAAACGGCATCCGAGTAGTTTGCGTGTACAAGCGTGGCGTAGTGCGCGACGACGCGCTGGACACTCGGGGTCGGCGGTGCGGTTTGAGCCATCACCAGCGGACTCGATAGTGCAAAGGACATGCTCAATGCAAATGCGGCGAATGTGTTTTTCATTTCGGAATTCAATATCTTGGTGGACGGGATAATGGTGCGTAGTGAGATTCGGACCGGAAGATCGACAGGACCGCCCGGCATGGATGCCTCAGAAGTCGACCTTGGCAGCCACCTTCAAGGTTCTCGGACTGCCCACGCCAATGAAGCCGTTGCCGGCGGTGCTCCAGTAATTCTTGTCGGTGACATTGTCCAGCACGGCCTGGAACGTCGTTCGCCTGCCGGCGAGTTTGGTCGTGTAACGGGCACCGAGGGAATACGTCGTGTAGCCGCCGATGAAGGCCTGGTTCGCGTTGTTGACGGGGCGCTCGCCGACGTAGAACACGCCGCCGCTCAGTGCGAGCCCCGGGACCTGCGCAAGCCGGTATTCGGCGAACAGGCTGCCCGTCCGGCGCGGCGTGTTTTCGGGCGTCTTGCCAAAGGTAGCGGCATTGGCCGCATTCCGTTGTTCCGCATCCATGAACAGGGCCGATGCGATCAGCGAGAGCTGCTTAGAAATTTCGCCGGAGGCAGCCAGCTCGACACCCTTGTATTCGGCCAGGCCATTCAGTACGAAACGGTTTGCCGCATCGATATTGGTCGATGGACGCTCGATGTCGAAGTAAGCGGCCTGGAGAAGCACGCCCTGCGCGACCTCGGCCTTGACGCCAATCTCCTTCTGCTTGGCGACCGCAGGGGCCAGCAGCTCGCCCGCGTTCGCGCGGTTTGCCGGGGCCTGGCCGCTTTCCTCCACGCCTTCGATATAGCTGGCATAGACGGAAACATTGGAAACTGGCTTGTACATCAACGCTGCCGAGGGATTGATTTCATCCGCGCTGTAGCGGGTGGTCGATGTCGTGCTTTCATAGCGGCTTGAGCGTACGCCGGCAGTCAGCTGCCACTGTTCGCCGAACGAGATGCGATCCTGCGCATACCAGCCGCGGTCCTTGATGGCCGAAGGAGCGGCTACCGGTGCCGCCGTCGGGAAGCGCTGCGCGATGTCGATCGGGTTGTACAGGTTCTGCGGGGTGTCGAAGGTCCCGTTGGAGATGGACACGGCATCCCTGTCATTGCGTGTGAAGCCAAAGGTGAGTTCGTGCGACATGCGCGCCCCCGGCAGCACCCCGAGCAGTTCGGCGCGATAGTTCGTGTTCTCCCATTCCTGGCCGCGATTGAAGAAGGTGCGCAGGGTGCCGGCACCCGTGGTCAGGCTGTAATTCTGGAACTGGGAGAAGTTGCGGTCACGCTCGGTCTTTGCGTTCCCGCCTTCCAGCAGCACGCTCCAGTTGTCGCCAAGGCGATAGTCGGTACGCAGGAGCACATTAGTCGCCTGGGCATCGTACTTCTGCCACTCGCCCGCCAGATTGCGTTTCGCGTCAGGCACCTGGGGCAAGGCAATCGTGCCGCCGGATGCGGGCAACAGCGCGATGGCCGCCTGTTCCGAAACCTTCTTGCGGTAATGCTCGAGATCGAGCTTGAACGACAGGTCACGCGTCGCTTTCCAGTCGAGCGCGGCAGAAGCCAGCTGGCGGTCGCCCGAGTATCGGTCGACCCCGATGTCCTCGCGTCCGGTAACCAGATTGATTCGCGCGCCGAACTGCTCCTGCTCGCCGAAGCGGCGGCCGATATCGGCATGCGCCGACGCGCCGCCATACTGGTTGGCCGTCACCGCGAAACTGGTAACCGGGTCTTTGGCCGCGCGCTTGGTGACCATGTTGACGATGCCGGAGGGCGGCACAAAGCCATAGTACAGGGAGGAGGCGCCCTTCAGCACTTCGACCCGCTCCTTGTTTTCCAGCGGAATATCGACCAGGTTGATGACAGGCAGGCTGCCATTGAGCCGGTAGTTGCCACGGTTTTCGACAAGGATGCCGCGGATGGCGATATTGTCATAGGTAGAGCCGTTGAGCTGCGAACGCGTCACGCCCGCCGTGTTGCGCAGCGCCCCGAACAGGTTCGTTGCCGCCTGGGCATCGAGAACCTCCCGCGTGACGACATTGCTGGTCTGCGGCACGTCCAGCGGCGCAACATCCCGAAACGTTCCCACCTGCACGCTGTTGCTTTTGTAGCTTCCATTTCTCTCCGCCGAGACGGTCACCGTCCCGAGCTCCTTCTCCGCCGCCGTGTCGGTCGTCTGGGAAAATGCATTCGAGGCGGTAAAGGCGAGAGAAAATGCGCTGGCAAGCGCGGTCAGGCGGGGCTGCATAACATCCTTTCGGGCAAATAAATGTAAATGAAACTGATTCGCATTCCCGATGATACTATACTTGCCATTCCCTGCGCCTGTTTCACGGTATTGATGCGCGGCCATTCCCCTCAACTGCAGCCATGCGAAAGACCTTAGTACTGCTTCATCGTTATCTGGGCCTTGCCCTGGGCCTGTTCCTACTCGGCAGCGGGCTGACCGGCAGCGCGATCGTCTTCAGCAAAGCCATCGATTCCTATTTCAACCCGGAACTCTTGACGGTGGCGCCCCGCCCTGGCGAGCCGCTGCAGGTTGACGAGTTTCTCCGGAACGCGAAGGAGCGTCTGCCCGGCGAAACGCCGACCTTCATCTATATGCCCCTGGCCCCGCACGAGGCGGCGCAGGTCCTGTTCCAGCCGAGCGGCATGCGGGTGCACGCCGATCCCCATACCGGCAAGGTCCTGGGCTTACGGCATCCCAGCGATTCAGTCACAGGATGGCTCATCGACTTCCATGTCCATCTTCTGGCCGGCAAGACCGGCAAGCAGATACAGGGCTGGATTGGCCTGGGTGCCATATTGATCAGCCTTGTCGGGATTTATCTTTGGTGGCCGAACACCGGGAAGTGGAAACAGGCCTTTTCAATCAAGTGGGAAGCGGGAGCATTCCGGGTCTGGTTCGACGCCCATCGCGTAAGCGGAGCCCTCGCGGCGGCATTGATCGTGCTGACCGCGCTGACCGGTTCCGCGCTTGCGCTTTACGACTTGTTGACCGAGCCCCTTCTCATCAAGGCGACCGGCAGCGGCACGCGACAACCGGCGCCCAAGGCTGCATCGATATCGACCGAACCGGCCTCGATCGACGCGATGCTGAGGCAGGCACAAGCAAGTTTTCCGGACGGACAGATCACCAGGCTTACCTTACCCGCGAAGGGCAGCAGCGTCGTCGGCGTACGCATGCGGCTCAACGGCGAGATTCACCAGTTCGGCCGATCCTTCATATGGTTCGACAAGCATGACGGCCAGATACTTCGCGTCGACAATGCTCTCAAGGCCAATCGCGCGGTGCAGATTCAAAGCTGGCTGTTCCCGCTTCATACGGGGATGTATGGCGGTCTGTTCACACAGTGGCTTCAATTACTGGTGGGGCTCGGCCTCGCCTTCCTGTCGATTTCGGGCGGCTGGCTGTGGTTCAGGAAATTACGCGCGAAAGCTATTGCCGCTTCGCGTCCGGCGCGCGCGCGTGAAAGTGCGGCCGGCCAGATGTGATGTTTCAATAGGGTGTAAGTGTCCATGCGGACTGGATTTGAGGCACTGGGAATCGCCAAACCCCCACACGTCTCAAAGGAGCCCAGCCGAATGAACATGAATGCCCGACTTACCTTCGTTCGTCGACTGGAAATGGTCATGTCCCTGACATCGAACGGCTTATACCAATCCCAAGTCATGACATGACAGATGAGATCGATGGATTTTTTCGTCTGGCAAGGCGCGGGAGGAATCCATAGCAGGGCTATGGATGACGAGTGCAACGCCGCCAGGCGGGAAAAGACGCGATCTTATGTCATGAAATGGCTTGGGATTGGAATTATCTGTCACTGCCGCGGCCGATCGCTTTGGGGTGAGCATGGCAACAGTCAGGAAGTGGCTGGGACGCTATCTGGCAGAAGGTCCATCCGGCTTGGCCGATCGCTCTTCTCGTTCCGACGTGAGCCCGCGTTCGATTTCAGCCGCCACAGCCCTAATCATTATTCAACTGCGCAAGAAACGCATGACCCAGATGCGCATTGCCGACTACCTGGGCCTTTCCAGGGCCACCGTGAGCCGGGTGCTCAATCGGCCCGGCTTGGCCCGGCTTATCCCGGCTGTCGGACCTGGAACCGGCTGAACCGATTGTGCGCTACGACCATGCTCATTGCGGGGATCTGATCAACCTCGACACCAGAAAGCTCCCGCGCATCGAACAGCCCGGACACCGTGTCCATGGTGACCGTACGACGCAGGTGCGCGGGGCTGGATGGAAGGTGCTGTTTATTGCCATCGATGACCATGCCCGCATTGTTCACCCGGATGTATGCCAATGAAACCAAGGAAAATGCGATTGATTTGCTCCGTGCATATTCCGGTCAGTTGTATTCACCCGTTCCGTCGACGCACACATCTACATCGTAGGATGAGGGGCATTTCCGGCATGGTAAGCAGCGTTTCGGCGCGGTGATCACTGTTTCGACGCCGCAATCATCGCAAGCACAAAAATCGAGGGCATTGGATGTACAAACTTAGCGCGCAAGCAAAGTACACGCACGCCAAAGAACGTGTCGCTCGATAAGGGCATCCCGCAAGCGCGCCGCCGTTAGCAACAGGCCGGGAAGCGGTCAATCGCCGCCAGCCGCCCGAAATCGATCTACTGCGGGGTCCGGCCAAAAGCGGTCGGCAAGCACAGGCCCAGCGGGCTCAAAAGCCGTCAATGAAAGGAAGAATAATTAAGTGTTTAGACGCGGGTATGTGACAGCAAACGTGCTACCCAAGCCTTTACCGTTGCTCATTGCGGTAACTGTGCCGCCATGTAGTTCGACAATGCTCTTTACAAGAGTAAGGCCAATGCCAAGCCCGCCAATCCTGCCCTCCGAGGACCGTTCAGCTTGCACATACAAATCAAACAGCCTCGGCAACAGGTCAGGATCGATACCCTGGCCATTGTCCATCACCTGGAAAGTGACCGTGTCGTCAGCGGTCAGAAGAGCCACCGAAATCTGACCGCCGTCCGGAGTGTACCGTGCAGCATTGCCAATCAGGTTGGTGCCGACCTGAATCAATCGTGTTGCGTCCCCAGACACAAGGCATACCTCGTCGGGTAATGACAGTACAAGCTGATGCGATTTGGCTTTGATGGCCGGCCCGAGTTGTTCTACTGCGGTTTTTGTAATGGTGCGCATGTCAACAGCTTGCTTGTCGATGGCAACCAGGCCGCGTGTAACCCGCGATACATCAAGCAAGTCTTCCACAAGCCGGCTCATATGGCCTATCTGGCGCGAAACGATTTGCCCAAGCTGGGCCGCGCGCTCCGCAGACACGGGAGTGGCCTCCAGTACGCTGGCTGCCAGGCCGGTAGCGGCCAGCGGGTTTCTCAATTCGTGGGCGAGAATAGCAAGAAACTCATCTTTTCGGACATCAGCTTTCTGTAGTTCAGCGGCCTTTTCTTGAAGCTCAGCGTTCAGCGCAACGACCGTGTCATTGGTGGCACGCAGTTGTTGAGTGACTGCCTGCAGTTCTTCCTGTTGTAGCTTTAGAGCAGCCATAGCATCGAGAAGCTCCAGATTCTGATGCCTTACCTCGGCCAGTGCTACATTGTCTTGCAGTGTTCCCAATTGTGCGCCTAACGACCCAACCATAGTTGCCGTCAGTATTGGCGCGTCCGCAGGTAGAGCCCGCTTGAGTAACAGCGTGGTGCCTACGTTCTTGGCCGTTGTAATGTCAACGTGGTCCATCAACCGGCGCGCGCCTATGATACCGAGGCCCATCCCGGTTTTCGACTGATATCGCCCTTCAAGGATCGCATCCAGATTGTCGATTCCCGGTCCTTCGTCTTCGACACGGATCACCAGGTCTTGCGCGGTGGTTGCTTTAGAGACCGCAAATTCGATCTTTCCTGAATTTGCATAGTTGTAGATATTGCGGGCCAATTCAGAGACAACTGTGGCGATCCGTACCTGATCATGTGCATTGAACCCGCAAAGTGCAGTGACCTGCCGAGCCCGTTGCCGCGATACCAGCACGTCGAGCTCGGATTTCACTGCGACGGTCAAAATGCGTAATACCAAGGTCAATCACTCCTTTAATTGATGGCTGTCCGCCAAAACAAGTCGATAGCGTGATCTTCTAGTAATGGCCATTCGACTCTCTTGGCATCATGCCTTCAATATCCAAGACATCATAACATTGCTTACTAGAATCTCAGACTTTGCAGTAGGGTTGTGCCAAGCTATGTATGAGATTTTTCTTAATCTTCAAATGCGAGCCTGTCCTCAGAAGCAATTGCGCAATCCTTTCTGTGAATGAGCGTTAAGGGTATCTGGACCCGACTCTTTGCCCGATGCGTGTTCACTCGCAAGAGCGGCGCATAAAATAGCGTGCAGGATCGACTTGTTCGCCTCTATTTAAGTTTTACCAGAATGGTGCCGAAGAAGTCCCGCAGAAATGGCCGCCTGCATCGCTGCGGCAAGTATTGCGTCACCGATCACCATAACGTTAGTGATCTGCTGCCAGTCCAGGTCGTGGCCTTAGCACAAACCACTCAATCTTCTGGCCGCATTTGGAAAACAGGATTTCGGAAGTGTCGGCTTGTTCGAGCGTATCAACAGTGTCAAAGATCTCGCGTGCAATGTAGAGATTGGACGCATGGATTACAAAGATACCGAGATTGAATGGAATGGGACGCGTCGTCTGTGAACGATACATAGGGCTGACTCCAAACAAAAAATAGGATACAGCCCGAGGTCGGGGGGCCGGTGGGTCGAGCGCTAACGTTCTGAAATATAGACTAGGTACCTGGATTCTGTTGTGCAGGGCACGCAAGAAACTGCTTCGGGTCCGACGTCTGGCAGAGGTTTTTTAGCTCCGTATCAGATGGTCTGTACTATACACCGGTTGCAAATGGTCGCACGTATACCGATACAGCCATGCCAACCTAACTCGCGGCTTACCAGACATCATTTACTGATCGCAAGTGAAACAGGGGGCCGACGGTATAGCTCAAGACATAAACCATCATTAAGTTTGCGAAACTTTCACATTCTTGACCGGCGAATCACTAAGACGGTGACATCATCGCGACGGCGTACAAAGTCCCGATAGAGGGTAGCGGCAATGACTGCAGGATGACAGGCACATAATCCTGGATAACTATCGAGATTCCAGCGCGTACCCAGCCCATCAGAATGCATGACAAGCATTGAGTCCGTCATCCATGGAACAGTGAATTCCTGGACTTTGCGCAGGTTGCTTCCGACAATTCCATTGTGCGCCATCATATGCTGGCTGACGTCGCCATCAATGATGCATGCTTCAACGTTGCCAATGCCACTAAATCGCAGTTGCTCTAGTGAACCTTCAATCTGGACCACGGCGACCGCTGCACCGCGGGTTCCAGCCAAGGCGCTATGTGCTTCTCGGATAACAACGGCCGGACACACATCTGCTTTTTGCAGAAGGACATCGACAGCGGCCTGTGATGCTCGTGCGGCATCGGGGCCGTGGCCCAGCCCGTCAGCCACTAGGATAGTAATCGAGTTGGGTTTGCTGATGGCTGCCCAGTCATCACCGCATGCTTCCTCGCTCGCTATGGGAAGGCAAACGGCACCAATATCCCATTGCGTACTCAACTGCATGTCCGCGCGGGCCCAAAGCTGAGCCCACAGCACACTGCCCCGGCCCGAGACGCTATGGAGATCGAAGGCGTCAGCTAGCCGGTTGATGGCGCCTAGCCCGACGCCATACGTCCCAGTGGTGGACGTGCCATCGCGCATGCTTTCCGTCAGGTTGGTTATTCCCGGACCGGAATCAATTGCAAGCACTTCCACTCCGTAAGCCGATTCGTGCGATATCGTCCGAACAATGATTTCTCCGCGACCAGCATGTTTGACTATGTTCGTTGCCGCTTCCGTGATGATGAGCGCCAGCTTGCCGCTCCTGGTTTCGTCAAATCCCAGCTGGCGTGCTAGATCAACCCCAGCCCGTCTTGCGGCAGAGATTTCTCCCAACTCACCCACCTGATATACAGCCTGTCGGCGTGAGTTATTCAGAATGCCTTCCACTTCACAATCTTTACCCTGGTACCTTTACCCGGTGCCGTATCAAGCTCAAACTCGTCAGCAAGGCGCTTGGAACCGCTAAGGCCTAGTCCCATGCCTCCGCCAGTGGTGTATCCATCCGTCAGCGCGAGTGTGACATCGGGAATGCCCGGCCCTTCATCATGAAAGCTCATGCAAACGCCACGACGGCTGCCATCGGCCACTTTCGATAGGTAGGCGTCGCCACCACCGCCATAACGCAATGTATTGCGTGCCAGTTCGCTTGCTGCGGTGATCATTTTGGTTTGGTCCACGGTGCCGAACCCGCTGGAGACCAGGTAGTCGCGCGCAGCCTTGCGTAGGCGTACAACATCCTCGTCAGTCCGTATGGGCATCGTGATGGAGTCCGATTCGGTTAGGGTGCTCGACGTCATCGTGTGTTGCTGCATCAGAAGTATTCCTGTAACGTCGAACGTGAATGGAGATAAACCGCGCGGGACGTCAATCTGAAGGGCGCTCAAGCAAGCGAATGCCTTGCTCGACGTTGAGAGCAGTCTGGACACCGACAAGGGCCATGCCGAGTTCAACCAGCGTAATGGCCACTGCTGGTTGCATGCCAACGAGCACGGTACTAGCATCCAGAATTCGCGCCATCGAAGCCGTGTTACTGATCATACGGCCGATAAACGAGTCGACGATGTCCAGCGCCGAGATATCGATTAGCACTCCTTGCGCACGATCCTTGACTATTCGCTCGGTAAGGTCGTCCTGCAATGTGATTGCCAACTGATCGTGCATGTCTACCTGTATGGTCACAAGTAGCAGACGACCCATTTTTAGGATGGGAATACGATCCATGCCAACCTCACTTTCCGCTCTGCGCGTAGCTGATTGTGGATCCAGTACGCTTTAATGCGACAACAAACGCATCGGCTAGAGTAGCCTTGGTTGTAACTTCTTCAAGGTTCACGCCCAAGTGAACAATGGTCTGAGCAATTTGCGGACGGATTCCGCTAATAATGCAATCAGCGCCCATCAGCCGTGCGGCGGCAACAGTTTTGAGAAGATGCTGGGCAACGAGAGTGTCCACTGTTGGTACGCCGGTAATATCAATGATGGCGATTGCTGCGCCAGTATCCACGATCTTCTGAAGCAAGTTTTCCATGACGACTTGTGTACGTGCGCTATCGAGGGTGCCAATCAATGGTAGAGCAAGGACGTTTTGCCAAAGCTGGACCACTGGAGTGGATAGTTCGAGCAGTTCCTGTTGCTGACGCTGGATTACTTGTTCACGGGTGCTTTGATAGACCTGGATGGTGAACAGGCCGAGTTTGTCAAACAGCGTGCTTGTCACGGCAGTTTGCTCGGCTAGTTCGCGGGCATCATTTGCTAACGCAGTACGCAAATGCGCAAAAAGCGGTTCCTTAAGCGAAAAGATGAACATTGCGGTTTCGATGGGACTGAACCCTTGGCGTACGCGCGCTTGAGAAATTTCTGTCAGCAGCTGCAGGGTATCCGTCCAGTTAGCAGCTTCGATATCCTGTATCTGCCCCGTCTTGATCGTTTCTGCAAGAAGTGGAAGGAAGCGAGACGCTTGCTGACGCGTCGCTTCTTCGGCGGCCTTGTCGCGTCGCACCAGGAGCGAAAGCATTCCAGTGATCCATCCCTCGAGGAGGGAATCGTGATGGTCGATAATGATTCTGGCTAATTGACTACTTTTCTCGGTGCTCATGGGGTTGCTCCTGTACTCCATGCGATCCTGGTTGGCAGGGCATGTCGATGATGTGAAGTGGGGGAAGAGATGGCCTGCCGATAAAATCACTGTCAGGATTTCAGGAGGCGGGGATGTGAGGTGCAGCGCATTGTAACAGAGGCACAGGTTGTGACCTTGAACCGAAGAATATACATTTTTCGGCTCTGTCAGTCGCTAGGCAACGTCCGGTTTGACAAAGGGCGACAGCCAGCAACAGGTCGATACACTGTCCGGAAAGGAATCTATAGCGGCCAGTTGTGCACATCAGACCAACTCCCGCGCAAAATGCAGACGCTCCCGTCAGTGGCATGACACGACATGCAGGCAAGAGTTTCCTGTCTCTTTAACTTGCCCATGCTCATTTATGAGAGTGATGGAAAGGAACTCGGAAACGCTTTCAGGATGTCGGTAAGGGATAGTCGTAAGCAGGTGCTAAGTAGGAATGACGAAATATAGTTGGCTATATGTCAGATATAGGACAAATGCCGCGCTTGTTCGTATGTTACGGTGTGATCCATCTTGGTAGACATATCTGCAACCATTTTCATTTAGGGTGCATATCTTTCTTTTAAGACCTGTCTTAGGTCGAGACGCTTCCCTAGCCAACCTTTAGGCTTTTGACTTGTTTCCTCCCATTGTTGCCGTATCCGTACAAAGGAAACATGATGGCCATCACGCTTGCCGAGGCGCGCTTAGGCGCCAACCATATGCTCGCCCACCTTAGCGATGAGCACTTCGCCCAGTTGTGCACCAAGCTCGATCGGGTGCATTTGGAAGTCAAGCAGGTGCTGCACGAGCCCAACGCTCCTATCTCGCATGTGTACTTTCCCTCCAACGCCGCGCTGTCGAACTTGGTGTTTTTTGCTGATGGCTCAGCGGTGGAGGTCGGCACGGTAGGCAATGAAGGTTTTAACGCGGTAGAACTACTGGCGCGGGCGTCCGCTGCGACCGAGACTTGCATCTGCCAGGTTGAAGGCCACAGCCTGCGCATGACGGCAAGAGATTACCTCCAGGCTATCGATGGGCCCACGCCGCTGCGCCATGTCAGCGAGTGCTACCTGCAGGCTTATCTGTCGCAAGTGTCGCAAACGGCTGCCTGCAATCGCAAGCATATGCTCGAAGCGCGCATGGCGCGCTGGCTGCTCATCACCCATGACCGGGTGCAGGGTCGAGAATTCACGCTAACCCAAGAGTTTCTGGCTGATATGCTAGGTGTTCACCGGCCCAGCATCAGCTTGATCGCTGCCGCGTTCCAGGATGACGGCATCATCCAGTATGCCCGTGGGCACATGAAGATTCTGGATCGTACCAAGCTCGAAGCGCTTTCCTGCGAATGCTATACCTGCGTGCGAGCTCAGTTCAAGCGGGTGCTGGGCGCACCCTATGGTTAAGCAGGAACGCGCGCAAAAAGCGACCCTGGACATCTTGGCACGATGTCGTGAAGTCCGGTTCGGTTTTGTTAGCAAGAGATTTGAGGCGAGATTTTTTTGGATAGATTTTTGTCCCCTGTCGCATTGAGTCATCTCCAGGCATTGCATTACTGGCTGCGCAACGATGCCTCTGGGTGGGACATTGCCTTGCCGGAGAACGAAGTAGTGGCAGCGGGCAAGGAATACCCTCCATTTCCGCTTTACCGCGATGGGTTGCTCATCTGCATGGTCGAGTCGCCTGAAGAAATGTTCGAGCGTATTGGCGACGCTAAACTGACGCACAAATACGAAAAGCTCGTCAATGAAGATCCTGACAATCCGTTGGCATAACGGCTTTGGGTCTAGCTCATATGAAAACACCTTGATCGCTCACGCCTTTCAGAATGTGCAGATGAACGGCAGCTATAGGATGCGGCCCTGGCAGCTTGGGGTCGCGTCCGGCATTTCCTGCCCTAGCACCGTCCGGAAAGTGGCCAGTAGCCGCAAACCGCCAGAAAGCGGTCTACTGCCGGGTCTGGCCAGAAGCGGACCGATGAAAGGATCATTTATAAGCCAAAGTAACGAAAACAAATATGCTGCGTTGCACTGTGTTGAGGTTGTCTTCTTCAACTCTCTGGAATTGCATTTAACCAGCAGCCGAAAGGTACTCGGGCTTTATTGCTGCGGAACGTGTGTTCGCGTTTCACAGCAAAATAGCGTAGGTCTACTGCTAAAACATATCCTGCACGAATATGTCAAACACAGAAAGAAGGTGAGCGTACTTGATGAAACGTTCAATGAATCAGTTTGTTTAGTTTGCCGAAAATAGTGCTCTAGGCTGTTTGTGGTCTGAATGGCTGCGGAAATTAAACTTTCTGCTCAAGTACAAGCAGGGGCAATAGAAGTGATCATAGTGGGCTTCCTGAAAAAGATTCGGAGTATGCAACTACTCGACAAATCCTTGATTTGAGGGCCATCTTTGCGGGCTGTTTTGCGATTTAGGCCAACAATGCCTTGTACAAGTTGAAAATGCTGACGACGCTGATCAGTGTGCCGACCAAAAGTAGCAAAGTACGGGTCTTCAAGCGTTGCGTGACCATGGCAGCGAACGGTGCGGCAAACAAGCCGCCGATGACAAGGCCTAGCACCAGCACCCACACGCCTGTTCCTACCATTAAGGTGAACGACGCAGCACCAGCGAGCGCCAGAAAAAACTCGGCGAAGTTGACCGAGCCGATCGTAGTACGTGGGTCATTGCCTGAGCCGACCAGCGACGTGGTTACCACTGGCCCCCAACCGCCGCCGCCGGCAGAATCGACAAAGCCACCGAAAAGGGCGAGCTTCCCAACATGCTTGGGTTCATCGATGCGCGGCGTGATCTTGCGCCATGCTTTGCTGAGGATATAGATGCCCATAATGAGCAGATAGGCAGAAATGAAGGGCTTCATTGCTTTGCCGTCAACCTGGGTAATGAGGACTGCTCCGAGCACGGCTCCAATCATGCCCGGCACCAGCAGACGCAGAAACAGTTTCTTGTTGACGTTGCCGACCTTGGCATGCGAGAAGCCGGATACACCGGTCGTGAAGATCTCGGCAATATGGACGCTGGCGCTGGCCATGGCAGGCGTCGCACCGGCGCTCAGAAGGAACGTGGTGGATGTCACCCCATACGCCATGCCGAGCGCGCCATCGATGGCCTGAGCCAGAAAGCCGACTGCCACAGCACTCCAAAACATTTTGTCCGACAAGGTCTGATCGATCAGGGAAAGCGCGCTGCTGGAATCATTCGTTATCAGGAATCGCCCGACGACAAACACCGTCAGGGTCAGCAGCACCAGAGAGGTGAAGCCCATAGCTAGGCGAATCACCAACGGTTGGGCGATGGCCGCCGAAGTCTGGGTTAAAGGGAGAGGTGGTGACTGTTCTGCTTCGGTGAAGAGCTTGCGATAAAGCTTCATGTTTTCCTTTGCGTATCTCATGGGCGCTGTTGGGTTCGAACAGTACCCGAGGAGTTTAAAACCACAAAGTAATATTTATTTCATCCATTATTACTTTTTCCTATATAGACGACATGGCTATATTCCGTGCATGGGTCCATACAAACAAAAAGGTACCAACTCGCAATACACCGCAAATTACATGGACAAACGATAACTCATCCCCAATCTTCAAAGCTGAGAGCAAAGATTCGTTCCCGCTTTGCAATTTTGTGTCCTATCAGGGCTGCCTCCTTTAGCTACTGCAGCCTTTACCGTGATACTAGGCCGAGTCTCGTCTAAGCCTTTCCAACACAATTTGTCAATAGCCGCCGGTAGAGAAGGGGACAGTCGGCGTGAAAACGGTCATTTTTCGATAAGAACCAAGAAGTTTGGGGTTGTCGGAGATACATGGTGCCGGTCTGCAGTCTCGGGCAGAGATTACCGTTCTCACTACCAATATCTGAGAGGTTTCCATGCAGCAGATGATCGATCCTGACACCGGTAACGCTGGCACGTTGGGTATGGTATTCAGGAGTGCTATTGCAGGCGCAATCGGCGTGTGGGCCGTGGACCGGCTCGACTGGTTTCTGTTCAGGCAGGAGGATCCGCAGGCGCGCCAACTAATCGATCATGTGCGTCCACAAGAGCTTGATCCAGCGCATGTGGCAGCCCAAAAGGCTGTCACATTCATGGGTACATCATTGCACCCGGCACAACCGTACCCCGCCGGAGTTGCAATTCATTAGGCTTAGGGATTGGCCCTGCAGCTCTGTACGCAGCATCGCGAGAGCGCTTTCCAGTGAGTGCACAAGGGCAGGACTTCCTGTATGGCATGGGCATGGGGTTGGGCTTGTTCTTGGTACAGGATGAGGGGTTGAATCAGCTAATGGGTTTGTCGGGCAAGCAGAAGGATTATCCCTGGCAAGCACGCGCGCGAGGCATGGCTGCGCATCTGGTGCTGGTACTGACGATCAGCACGGCTCTGAACCTCATGCGGGCCCCCACCCTGTGCAGCAGCATATGCAACCGCTGGATGACCGCCTAGATGGGACGGAAAGTGAAGGCATGCCGCTCATATTGGACCGCGATGCTACGAACTCTAGCGCCGCCATGCATTGACTCGTACGAAAGTATGCCTCGTGCAGCAAGCATACGTCTGGATCGATATGGATAAGCTTAGGCTTGTTCAAGCTGCTGGTGCAGGCGCAGTGGTGGTATGGATAATGGATCGCTTTGACTGGTTCGCATTCGACCATGTCGACGAGCAGGCAAGGGGCCGCACCGAGGCTGTGCGTCCGGACGGGACGGACCCGGCGCACGCATTTGCCGCAAAGGCTGCGCACGCGATCGGAACAGATCTTGGCCCGTCGCCTGCGCATCAGCACCCGGCGGGATTGCTGGTGCATTATGCTGTGCCCATGAGCCTCGCCGTGCTCTACGACATACTACTGAGGCAACGTCTGCCGGTGGTTGGGAAGGGGGCGGGATGCTGTATGGCGCTGCAGTTTTCATCATCCTGGATGAAATCATCAACCCAGTCCTCGAGCTTGCCGCGCCACCCAAGTGCTATCCCTTGCAGCGCCATGTGCGGGAGATGACTGCCCATGTGATCTATGCCGCCACAGTCAATGCGCTTTTGAAACTTCGCTCCAGTCATCAACCCCCGTCCCGGTGTGATAAAACATGACAGGAAAACTGGCGACGCACAGGACGCCGAGGCGCTAGCTGACTTCGTTGCTTTTTGTTTGCCCATGATGGCTGCGAGCACATCGTCTATCGCAAGGGTAAGGGCCCGGCGGTCATCATCATGCATGAAGTGCCTGGTGTTTCGGCAGAAGTAATTCGTTTTGCGCGTAAGGTCGCCAATGGGGGCTTCACCGTGTACATGCCGCACGTGTTTGGGGTAATCGGCGTTCTGACAACAGAAACCGATCGCATGAAGGAACTTGCCAAGCTGTGCATCGGCCGGCAGTTCCATGCTTTGGCCGAGCACCGCTCCAATCCTATCGTCGATTGGCTCCGAGCCTTGGGACGTCATGCGATGGATGAACTTGGCGGCCCAGGCGTGGGAGCAGTTGGCATGTGCGTGACCGGCAACTTTGCGCTCACGATGACGCTCGACCCATGGATAGTCGCGCCGGTGATGGCTCATCCTTCCTGTCCCCTTCCTATTACGCCGGCAAAGGTAGCCGCCATCCATGCCACGAGAGACGGTTACAAATGCGCGCCGGCGCATCCGGGAAGACGGCTTGAAGGTATTGGGGCTGCGTTTTGACAGCGACGTGCTGTTTTGCAGAGCTGCACGCTTCGAGACGCTGCGACGGGAGCTTGGAGGCGGTCACCTAAAAATTGTCTACGACTGCTTTCTGATGCATTGCCGACTTTGCGAATCATTCGCTTGAATTGAAGACGTAGCCGGAACGGTGAAGATCTTCAACGCTCCGGCTGAAGACGTCGCTGAACATGGTGCTTACGTGTACCGGAATACGCACTCCGCAAGGCCTATGCCTGGTACACCTCGTTGGGCATGCGGCCCAAGACCATTCTCACTGACAATGGATCGGGAGATTGACGCTTGACACTCCGGCTAGCGCAAGTTGTATTTCTCCATGATGGCCATCCATGCCGGGTCGCGGGGCATCTTCTTCACCAACCTGTTCAAGTCTGCGGCAAGCACCCCTTCCGTCTTCCATATTGAGATAGCGCGTTCGAAGCGCAAGTGCGGCTTGGGTGACGCATGGAGGCCGTCGATCGGCTCGCCGGAAGCGCTTGCCCGCATTAGCAGGTAACGGTAGACGCTATTGGGCAGAATAGTGAAATCGGCTCGACCTGCGGCCACCTTCCTCAGGTTCGACAATTCGGAATTGGCATCCTCGCGCACAATGTCGTTTCCGAACCTGCCTTCGAACCCCTCATACCGATGTCCCAGCACCCCGGCGAAATGAAGTCCACTCATCGATTCGCCATTGCCGTACCTGACATCACTTTCCGTTCGCGATACAACGACGTTGTGGTCGATGAACAGTGGCGGTGTCCAGTGGAACATCAGCTTTCTGGCGTCAACCCAAAAGTTCGGACTCAGAAATAGCACGACACCACCGAAGGCGCCCTTAACCTCCAGCATGCGGTTGAGCCGGTTCCGAGGCACATTGTGCAGCCGAAACTCGTACCTGCCGGCGAAGTGTCGATTCAGATAGGCGACAAGATCGAAGGCCAGTCCGCTCCCCTGGTCTTCGCCCACAAAGGGTCCGTGCGGATAAGGGTTGTAGGCGGGCACCACCTCGACCGCAGCGGCCATGCTCTGTAACAAACTGAAAGTCACCGCAACTGCTGTGCGCGATACCGGCGGCATTCGAAAAACACATGGCGAGGGGCGCATGAGGCTTCAGTGCTGCACCAATTGCGCCGTTGCGGCGGCAACCAGGTCGCGCAGCCATTTGTGCGCAGGCGCGTGGTGTACACGTTCATGCCAGAGTTGGTAGAAGCGCATTGGCGGCAATTCAAGCGGCAGGGAAAAGGCCTTGATCGGCATCGCTTTTTCATAGGCGCGCATGAACTGGCGCCCAGTAGTCAGCACCAAATCGCTATGGGTGAGCAGCGTCGGGATAAGCCCGAAGTAGGCGGATTCGACGACAACGTCGCGCTGCACGCCTTTCTTGGCAAGCAAGGTATCGACGATACCTTCACGGCCCGCCTGCATCTGCGACGGCGCTATGTGTGGCAATGACAGGTACTGTTCCAGGGTCATTTCGTCATGTGTGGTGCGCTGTGCAAACGGTGAATCCGCGCGCATGAAACAGGCCAGTTCGTCATCAAAGAGCTTGGAGATATGCAGATGCTGTGGCGGCTCCGACCAGTTGCCGACCACAAGATCCAGCGAGCCGTCCGATAGCATTTTGACGTAATCGACCTCCTGCCCGAGGTTGTGGATGGCTACCGTGCTTTTGGGCGATTCGCGGCGAATACTTGCCACGATTCTCGGCAAGAACTGGCTGTCGAGGTAATCGGGCGCGGCGATATGGAAATGTCTTGCCTCGCTGGCCGGTTGAAACGCTGCCTTCTGCAGAAAAAGACGCTCCGCTTCGTCCAGGATGCGCTTGGCGGGGGTCAACAGGCTCACGCCATGCTGAGTAGGTACCATGCCGCCTGCGCCGCGCACCAGCAACGGGTCGCCGGTCAAGTCCCGCAGTTTGCGTAACGATGCCGAGACCGACGGCTGCGGCTGGTTCAGTTTCAGTGCCACGCGGGAGACGTTCTTCTCCGTCAATAGCATGTACAGGATGCGGATCAGATGAATATCGAGGTGTTGCGGCAGCGCGGACATAGGTCGTTCCATGGAAAATCAGACAACGGTCGCTTTGGCCATATGAGGAGTCGGGCACAAAAAAGCCCGCCAGCGCGCAGCCAGCGAGCTTCGGTCCTGCGTTAGGGTGCTGATGCGGCGGATTAGAACTCTTCCCAATCATCGGCCGATGACACCGGCTTACGCCCGTTCACCAGTGCGCCGCCTTGCCTTGGTTCGGGCGATGCCAGGCGAGTAGCCGGGGCTTGGCGAACCGCGGGCCGGCGAGGCGTTTCCGGCTTGGCAATCACCGGTACGGCGACAGGTGCCGAAAAGGTGGCTTGCGCCACACCGCTCTCGTCCAGCTTGAAGACGCTGACAATGCGCGACAGGTTCGCGGTCTGGTCCTGCAGTGACTTAGCCGCTGCAGCCGCCTCTTCCACAAGTGCGGCATTCTGTTGCGTCACATTGTCCATCTGGGTAACGGCCAGGTTGACCTGACCGATACCGTCGCTCTGTTCATGGCTGGCGGTGGCAATCTCCCTCATGATGGAGGTGACGCGCTTGACCGAGTCGACCACGTCACCCATCGTCGCACCGGCTTCGTCTACCAACTTGCTTCCTACCTCGACCTTGCTGACGGAGTCGTCGATCAGCGACTTGATTTCCTTGGCCGCCGTGGCGCTGCGCTGAGCCAGGCTGCGCACCTCGGAGGCCACGACCGCAAATCCACGCCCCTGCTCGCCTGCCCTCGCCGCTTCCACGGCCGCATTGAGCGCCAGGATATTGGTCTGGAACGCAATGCCATCGATGACGGCAATAATGTCGACGATCTTGCGCGAACTTTCCCTGATCGAACCCATCGTTTCCACCACCTGTCCCACCACCTGCCCACCTTTGACCGCCTGGTCCGAGGCGACGATGGCCAATTGATTGGACTGGTCGGCACTTTGTGCATTCTGTTTCACGGTGGCGGTCAGTTCCTCCATCGCCGAAGCGGTTTCCTCCAGGCTGGAGGCCTGCGCCTCGGTCCGGGAAGACAAATCCATGTTGCCGGTGACAATTTCGCTGGTGGCCGCTGCAATGGTCGCCGTGCTTGCCTTTACCTCACCGATGGTCCGGTTAAGTGACGCCACGAACCGGTTGAATGCAGACGCCAGTGCGCCGACCTCATCCTCGCTTTCGACTTCCATGCGTCGGGTCAGATCACCATTGCCATCGGCAATCTCGCCAAGCATCCTGGCAGCACGCGCCACCGGTGCGGCGATCGCACGGCTGATCAGGAAAATCACCAGCAGCCCGATACCGCCACCGACCAGCGCGGCTGCCAGCGCCGACACCATCGCCGACTGCGCCACATTGCCCAGCACCTCGGCTTCCGGCACTTCGGCGACGACATAGGCATTCAACTCAGGAACAAACGATGCAGCCACCATCTGCGTGCCGCCTTTGGATTCATAGCTGGCGTTGACGAACTTTTGACCGCTCAGTAGCTTCGCGCTCAACTCCGAATTGAAGCCGGGCGCATCCTTCAGAAAATGCTTGCCGTCGACAAGGGAAGGATCACGGTGGATCAAATAGCTGCCGTTGGCGCGCAGAAGATAGACATAGCCGGATTCGCCAATGCGATACGAGCGCACGGTATTGGCCAAGGTATCGACCGACAGGCCAAGGCCAGTCACTACCGGCTTGTCGGCACCGGCGTCAGCGCGCATATTAATGAACAACATGTACTTGTCGGCGCCGACATCCTTGTCGATGTCGAGCGTGTACGGCTTGCCGCTGGAGAGGAAGCCGTACAGCCACTGGTCGCTGGCGGCGGACTTGTCCAGCGTCCGGTTCAGTCCGGCGTCCGTGAAATACCTGCCAGTCGCACCAGAGACCCAGAATACCGAGGCGGCACCAGTCTTTGCTTTGAGGGTACTTGCGTACTTCTGCCAGCCAGCCGCGTCCTCGTCGATCAGGCCACCCGCTTCCCAATCGAGTAGATAGGTATTGTTGGCGATCGAACGGGAGATGGCCAGCGGCTCACTAATCTGTCGAAGAATGTCATTGCGGATCTCGCCGACCACTGCTGGCAGCTCCGTTGCAATGACGCGTTCCCGGATGCCGTTTGCCGTCAGGATGACGCTCAGTGTGGACGAGATGGCCATGAACAGCAGGAGGCAGCATGCCATGCTGACCACGAGCTTTTGTTTGATGGATAACTTGCGTATCAGCTTCAAAGAATGCTCCGTGAGGTATGAGGGTCCAAGGTAAGGCGGCTAGGCGTCTACCAGCGGTCCTGCTGCGGTTGGCACCTGCTACGGTTCTTCTTATGCGATCCAGCATGGCCAATCTTGCCAATTCGAAAGTCGTCCGGGTGTGTTACAGGATGATTACACCTATAGCTGGATGCTTATAAGCCACAGGCGCACCATATACGTGCGTTTATGAATTCCTTGAACTCCTTGAACTCCTCTCTGCGCATCGCATGCGAGCGCAATTCAATAACCCCCGATATACGGAAATAGGCATGAGCCTTATCGGGAGAGGTCTCAGCGCGATGTGGAAAACGAGGGTAGGATGAACTTTGTCTCCTCCAACTCCTGTGAGTGCGGATTTCACCCTGTAGGCTTTGCGGCCTGCAGGGTTTTTTCATTTGGGCCTTCTCATATAAGGCCCAAATGAAAGCGCTAAGGGCAACGGTAGCGCGGGACGACGCCATTGCTGCGTTTTGCTGCGTCACGGCATATATGCTTTGTGAATGAGGCTCGATCATTTTCTCAAATGACCTTATAGCCTCTATTATTTTGCGCGAATAGTTTTGTATGCGCCGGTTCTTATAATGGGTCCTGTTGTAATTCGTTAGGAGCAAAACATGACAACCATAACGATCGGCTCGCCGGCGTCCTATACCCGGAACGTCCAGCGTACTGCCCATGACTTTCTTGCCGCACTTCTTGGCTTGAACGGTAGGACAAAGCGCCGTATCCGTACCCGTACCCCAAATCCTGCCTGCTCGATGGCCAGCGCCTATGCTGACGTGCTCAGCTACAAATACCAATGCGGCATCAAGGCTTCGGCTTCCCAGACTGCACCTGATCACGGCTCTGCGTTGATGCCCGAGCTATAGTCGGATCTGGTGTACGGGCTGAGCTCTGAAGGTGGGGAGGAAGGCGGTGGAGATTTTGTTGGACAATTT
>NZ_JAWIIV010000035.1:0-56469 GCF_035916955.1 Noviherbaspirillum album
ATCCACCGGAACAGCAAAAACTCGCCGCCTGACGCCGCTATCCTTCAAGCCGCCATACACCAGTCTTGACACTAGCTCGCACAACTGGTTCGGCGCCGGCTAATGCGGTAAGGGTCTTGTTGGGGTCACGCGGAGCCAGGAGGCTGGCCAGATAAATTCAGAAGCAACGTCGTTGCGCCGGCGAATAAAATAGGGAATCAAATTGCACCGCAAAGTCCTCAAGCGGACCGGTTGCCGGTGGGTCCATGGCGACGGGCATCCGTGGCAGCAGAGCTGCCTCTAGCCAACATAACCCCTCATGTATTTATTTTCAACACATTGCCGCTACAACGTGTTGCATGGATTACAGATGAAATCATGCAACACGCTGTAGTGCGTCGCTGGCTTTCGTAGCAACAGACCATCACAAGGTCTAAACATCCAACCGACATGATTCAAATCCCAGGATCTCTGTTTGCACGCTTAACTGAGCCACTTAGTTATGATTCCTAAATGACAAAGTCCAGCTTAGGGTATCCACAGAATTCAATTTCTTTTCGATGCCAGCTTTGACAGTCCTATCATTCATGCTAAATGCCTAACGAACGGTGAGACACCATTTGCAAAAAACACCAAGATCAACATTTTTTGGAAGAATAGTAGATTTTACCTGCTGCCATTATTTACCGTGCGATAAAAATCATAATGTTGGTTCTGTTCCCTATGCTGCGCCAATGGGGGTTGCCGCAGCGCTTTGCCTAAATCTCTTGAGCAACGCGTAATAGACGAGCCCTGCCGCGAACCAGCCCAGCCCCAGATATAATGCCGAATTGCTCATTTGGGTCGCGACTACTACAATGATGGTGATGCCAATCACGGGCACCACTAGATGTGCAATCCAACGACCCGAGCGTCGCTTCACCGCAAGCAGTGCAATCACCGACAGGTGTACTGCCAGATAGGCCGCCAATGCTCCGAAGTTAACTATGCCGGTCAATTCTTCAGGCATTTCAATGAAAGTCAGAGCAATCACAATCGAGATGACACTTGCCAAACAAAGTGTGCGCTGCGGGACATGGTATCTAGAATGCAATTTGCTTAGCCCAGCGGGAAGCTGGCCGCCATCAGCCATGGCGTGCAACACTCGTGCAACAGCCGCCAACATAGGCGGTGTAATGGAAAGTCCGGTAACCAGAGCAGCGATCCAGGCCATTGCATGACCGGCCATAGGAGAAACCTTTGCTCCAGCCATGTCGTACACGCCGGAGGCAAGGTCCGAGAAGGCGAATCCTTTAGCGAGTCCGGACATTACCCAGGTTTGTACGACTGCGATCACTCCGATAATTAATAGGCATGATACGACTGCACGACCAACCAAATGCCGTTGCTCAGGCCGCACCTCTTCGGTAAGAGTAGTGATCGCGTCAAAGCCAAGGAAAGCCAGAACACAGATCGAGGTTGCGGCAAACATTCCTTGGGGAGTGATTGCGCTACTCCAGACTGCGTCCATTGGGAATGCGGTGGAGATTGGACCAGGCGCGACCGCTAACGCCCAGCCAACAAAAGCGACGACAGCGAGAACCTGAACGCAAAGGAATATCAAATTTGCACGAGCACTCATAACCACGCCATACCAGTTGATAGCCAGACTAATTCCTGCAAATATAAGGATCCATACCCACTTCGGGACCTCTGGCATTAAGGTGTTGAGCGCAATGCCGGCAAAAACATACATCAATGCGGGAATCATTAAATAATCCAGCAACACCATCCAGCCGGCGATGAATCCCGGCCCCACCCCCATGGCCTCACGCGCGTACCCGTAAACCGAACCCGCACCGCGTACCTCTCCCGATATTTCTTTGTAAGAATTGGCGGTAAAGTACATGCAGATAATACCGATCAGGTAAGCCAAAACGGCCGCACCTCCGGACAGATCGTAAACATAAGCGAACGTGGCCCAGGGGCCGATTGGGGCTAGATATACCAATCCATATATTATCAAATCCCGAAATGTAAGCACTTTTGCAAAGTGCCCTTGAGAAGGTGGGCCGTCAGCGACGGATGGTGAGTAATTTGTAGTTAGCGGGTTCATTTGTCTTCTCCAATTTGATTGAGTAGGAAAGCCGCTGTCGTTGCCATTGCAGGCATATCGTGCGGCTAAACCGTATTTGTTTTTAATATGGTTATGCGGCGCGTTCTTATATATAAAGGCGCTTGAGCTATGATTTATTAATATGCTCTGGAGCCTGATAGGCTCCATGTCTTCATCAAAAGGCGCCCACTTCGTTTTGGAAGTGGGCTAAACCGAACGACCGAGACAGTGATTACGGTGACGTCAATTCTATGAGTATATGCGGCACTTGAATATCAAAATTCGGCAAGCAGTCAATGCGAGATTACTGAAGCGTGTTTCGTCTGAGCCCTACGTTCAACACAGTACCGGTAGGGCATTTTCACGCTGCCTGACCGTAGCTCCTCGACTGATGGGATGGACTCCCTCCGTCTTTTTGCGCCAAAGTAGGCGTACTGGTTCGCATGGGCATGGGGATCAGTCAACAAAAGGAGTCCGTCATGAATACTACTATCGTAGCCGTCGACTTGGCCAAATCTGTTTTCCAACTGGCTGTGGCCAATGCCGCCTGGCGTGTTATCGAGCAACATCGCCTTACCCGCACGCAATTCGAGCGCTGGTTTATCAATCGCAGCGTATCCCTTGTCATCATGGAAGCCTGCGGCTCGGCTCATCACTGGGCTCGTCGATTTAACGCCATGGGCATTGAAGTTAAATTGCTTCCGGCTTCATACATACGCGCCTACGTCAAGCGCAACAAGACCGACTCCGCTGATGCCTGTGCACTGCTCGAAGCGGCTCGCTGTGGCGACATTACCCCAGTGCGAATCAAATCCGTCGAACAGCAAGCGCTCCAAGGGCTGCACCGTGTCCGCTCGCTGTGGATGGCCACACGCACCGCAAGAATCAATGCCTTGCGCGGCTGCTGTCGTGAGTTCGGTATTTCCGTTGCGACTGGCAGTCGCAACGGCCTGGAGCAGATCAGTCGGGTTCTTGCCGATCCTGCTTCTACCATCCCAACGCTCATTCGCGGCACAATGAAGTTGCTGGTGGAAGAGATTCGGTTGCTCGAAGCTCGGGTGGCTCAGCTAGAACGCGAGCTCACGGCGCTGGCGAAACAGTCTCCTGCTTGCACCACGCTGCTGTCGATTCCTGGCATTGGTTTGTTGACCGCTACCGCGATGGTGGCGGCCACCAGTGGAAACGTCTCCCACTTCAAAGATGCCCGGCACTTCGCTAGTTGGTTTGGCTTGACGCCGAAGGAACATTCGTCCGGCAATACCAGAAACTTGGGGCGCATCTCCAAGAAAGGAGATCGATACTTGCGCATGCTGCTGACGCACGGTGCCCGTTCGGTACTCCGAGCGGCAAGCGTCGCTGTCAAGGCTAATCGCCAGATTGACGGTCTGCGAACTTGGGCACTTGATGTGCAGTCCCGCGCCAACCACAACAAGGCGGCGTGCGCGCTGGCCAACAAACTTGCACGGATCTGTTATGCGACTTTGCGAGATGGAGAAATATATGGAGGAAGCGTTACGCGCATGAGCCAGAAGCTTAACGATCCGACGTAACCGGTGCCTGTCTGAGCAATACGCTACGAACCACAGTTGAACATACCCGCCTTTGCGAAGAGATTGATCGCCCATCATGGCACCCAGGGATACCCCCACATCGTTTGACGCCGAAAACGCACTTGGCAGCTGTACGCCTGCCGCTCGCATTGATTGGCGCAGTGATGTCGCAGATTCCATGTCGGCACGGACCACAACAGAGTCCACCTTAGATGCCGGATATACGACTGCAGGCTCCTCCCTCATGCCATTCCTATCGATCAGTCCCTTGTACTTTGGAGGGAGTCCATATAAGTATGTTTGGCAGCTTCTCCGAGATAGGCTCTCATCTTGGAAAATACCTGTTCAATGGGACAAGAGTCTGGGCGATGCGGCGGCATGAGCGCAATTGCTCCCCAGCAGCCGTCATCATCTCTTCAATACCGGCGACTGTATGCTAGCTGAAATTGTCTATCACCACGATGTTACTTGAGTGTAGGACCTGCACGAGGACCTCTTGGACTTAGGTGCGGAAGGTCTGAGCATAGATAAGACCATCAATGTTCCATTGCGCCACCAAGCCGTAGCAACGCAAGACGCACGCCACCGTCGTTGTTTTCCATGGACATTATGTGCGTGCCCGAGACAGCGCGTTTCTACCGGCGAACGGCTACCGGATGCAATCATATTGGAATTAACATAGGTTTCATTCAGGAGCACTAAATGTTGACTTCCAGTTCAGGATGTTGTGCGCGCCACGCCTACCGGGCCTGCGCTACGTCCGTCAGCGTTTGCTCGCGTACATGCCGTGCCTTTTTGGAGGTTGCATCCAGCAGAGCCAGCGGCTATCAAAGTCCGCTAACTCTTTTCCAGTGTCTAAATTCCAAATTCACGGCCAATTAGTGGAAAACAGTGAAAGCAGTTGCTGTGGTGATCTTGCTCACGCTAAGATTTAATTTTGCTCGCAACCCAAACTAAATACTTGCTTGACCTTGCGATGCGGCAATCTAGGTCCTGGAATGATGTGATGCGAAGTTATGAAGGTTACTTAAAAAAGTCACTATCGTTTAAACAAGATATGCTTCAGTAACCTCGCATTGAATGCTTGCCGATTTTTGATACTCAAGTGCCGCATATACTCATAGAATTGACGTCACCGTAATCACTGTCTCGGTCGTTCGGTTTAGCCCACTTCCAAAACGAAGTGGGCGCCTTTTGATGAAGACATGGAGCCTATCAGGCTCCAGAGCATATTAATAAATCATAGCTCAAGCGCCTTTATATATAAGAACGCGCCGCATCACCATATTAAAAACAAATACGGTTTAGCCGCACGATATGCCTGCAATGGCAACGACAGCGGCTTTCCTATTCAATCAAATTGGAGAAGACAAATGAACATGGCTGACATTGGGAACCTTGGCTACACCAACCCTTTCAAGCAAAGGTATGGAAATTTCATAGGGGGCGAGTTCGTAGAACCAGTACAAGGCCAGTACTTCGCAAATATCAGTCCGGTGTTTGGCAAGCCATTTTGCGAAGTGGCGCGCTCCACTGCCGAAGACATTGAACTCGCCCTTGACGCAGCTCATGCTGCAAAGGCGACTTGGACAAAAACTTCGCTAGCACAACGTTCAAACATCCTGAACAAGATCGCTGATCGCATGGAAGCCAACCTTCAAGTCTTGGCGACAGCTGAAACCATTGACAACGGCAAGCCGATTCGCGAAACCCTTGCTGCTGATATTCCTTTAGCCATTGATCATTTTCGCTACTTCGCCGGTGTGATACGCGCCCAGGAAGGCTCCATTGCACAAATCGATGACCAAACCTACGCATACCACTTTCACGAGCCCCTCGGTGTGGTAGGCCAGATTATCCCTTGGAATTTTCCGATTCTTATGGCTGTCTGGAAACTGGCACCTGCTCTCGCTGCCGGCAACTGTGTCGTTATGAAGCCTGCAGAACAGACTCCTGCTTCCATCATGGTATTGATGGAGCTGATACAGGACTTGCTTCCGCCCGGTGTTGTCAACGTTGTTAATGGCTTCGGACTTGAAGCAGGTAAGCCTCTAGCCTCGAATAAGCGTATTGCAAAGATTGCCTTTACTGGCGAGACCGGCACTGGACGCCTGATTATGCAATACGCCTCGCAGAACCTGATTCCCGTCACGTTGGAGCTCGGCGGAAAATCGCCAAACATCTTCTTTGCTGACGTGATCGACCATGATGACGCTTACTTTGATAAGGCATTGGAAGGCTTTGCAATGTTCGCCCTGAACCAGGGAGAGGTCTGTACTTGCCCATCCCGAGTATTGATTCAGGAATCAATCTACGATCAATTTATTGAACGTGCAATCGATCGTGTATCCAAGATCAAGCAGGGAAATCCGCTTGACGCCAACACCATGGTAGGGGCACAAGCATCGGAAGAACAGTTAAAGAAAATCCTCTCTTACATTGACATCGGCAGACAAGAAGGCGCGGAAATCTTGGCCGGAGGTGAGCGGTGCGTTCAAGACGGCGCCCTAGCAGAGGGATACTATGTAAAGCCAACCGTGTTCCGCGGGCACAACAAGATGCGAATCTTCCAGGAAGAGATTTTTGGCCCGGTGGTATCTGTGACAACTTTCAAAGACGAAGAGGATGCACTAAGGATTGCCAACGACACGTTATACGGCTTAGGCGCCGGCGTCTGGACACGTGACGGTTCGCGTGCATTCCGTATGGGACGCCAGATCGAAGCGGGCCGCGTGTGGACCAATTGCTATCATTTGTACCCCGCACATGCTGCGTTCGGTGGTTACAAGCAATCAGGCATTGGACGTGAAAACCACAAAATGATGCTTGAACACTATCAGCAGACCAAAAATCTGCTTGTTAGCTATAACCCAAATCCAATGGGATTCTTTTAATTAGATAGGAAGGCGGACGTTAGGACGTCTGCGTTCTTATACACACTCAATGCACTAACCGGTCTCTCGGGCGATCGTCTTAGACGAAGCCCGAGATATCCCCTAAGTATGTAATGTGGCTTTATCTCACGAAAGTATTATAGGTATGAGGATTGCATTACGATAAACACACGTTCAGTTTTGAGCAGTCGTGCACTCAAGATGCATCAATCACACATTCCCTTTAACGTACTCATAGCGAAATAGCATTCTTTAGCCTATGTATTGCCAGCGGTTTAATAGATTGGGCCAAACCGCTCACGAATGTTGACGTTGCATTGAGTAATTAAAGTGGACCCTTTTGCTGAAGTAGACACAAGCAAAATTTAAGATGATATCGGAACCATATTCCGAGCGCATGCTAATTGTTACTACGAATGTAGTAAACGAACGAATCCATTTAAAATAGACGGAGACACCTCTTGAAATACTCAATTAAAAGATACAGCCTCGCCATAATCACTCTTATGAGCGGTTGTATTTGGCACGCACATGGCGCTGCCGCCGCTGACCTTGATAGCAACGAAAAGTCTGTCTGGACCACTACCGGAAACGTTAGTCTAGTTTCAGATTACGTTTTTCGTGGTGTCTCGCAAACCCAGCGTAAGCCTACCATACAAGCCGGTGTCGATATAAGCCATGCAAATGGACTTTATTTAGGGGTTTGGGGATCCGGCGTCTCCAGTGCGGCATACAGTAATACCAGTGGTGGAGAGATTGATATCTACGGTGGTTATCGCTTTCCACTTACTGAAAACGCAAATATTGACCTGGGCGTCATTACATGTTGGTTTCCGGGTGCAAGTTACAGTGCTTTCGGCCGCTCAGTTAAGTATAATACTCAGGAGGCCAAAGTTGGAGTAACGATGGGCAATATTAGCGTTGCAGCTTATGTTGCACTTAACAATGACTGGTTCGGTTTAGCTGTCGATCCCTTTACTGGAATGGAACGCGATACACGAGGCTCAAGGTACATAGAGGCAAACTGGAATCCGGAAATTGGTGATGGCTATACAATAAATCTTCACGTTGGCCGCCAACACGTTAGGCATCTAGATATGTACGATTTTACCGACTTCAAAGTAGGCCTGACTAAGGCCATCGGTCAGTGGAATGTCTCCATAGCTGGTACGTATAATAATGGCCGTGCAGATAGTAATGGAGTTCCATTATGGACTTATTTCAATGCCGATGGGTCTTCCAAGAATGTAGTTGGTAAAGCTTTTATCCTCTCAGCTACAAGATCTTTCTAGCACATTCGCGTTTCGCGCTAAAAGCTATCACAATATAATAGGCGGACGTCTAGGATTCATCAAAGGTTCAACGCAAAGGCTAGGATTTTCTTTTAATAGATTTAACTTTGACACCTATCTCGTCCTCCTTTCTAAAGGTCAGACTTAGTAACAACCGTCTTTAGAACTATATGATCTTTAGCTCTGCTTCGCAGTAACGGATTAGCCAAGTCAGACATTTTGCAACGAGGAAAAATGCTTTCACTATTGCAACGCTCCTTAGTTAACTTACAAGGGTAGCCTTTCGCTGTGCCGTTTACAATGTTCCCGTTCGATCCGATTTGGCACACAGTTAAATCTTCACCTGTCCACCATAAATATCAGAAGGTCGCACTACGACTAAGAAAGACGATGGGGCGTTGGTTTAAAGTCCTAGTTCAAAGGTCTGCTGATTCTCACCAACAATACTGATGTGCCCCATTAGGAGTGCCAAGGGCGTGTTAGTAAAGCTCCGTTGATAATTCGTCCGTTTTCGTACCTAAAGTCCTTCATCGGTAGCTGGCCTCAAACTCGGCGGGGGTCTGGTAGTTCAATGCACTGTGCTGACGGTGCTCATTGTGATCGCATTGCGAAGCGGTTATACGAATGCGTGCCCCGGCCAGGCAGTTGAATTAGTGATCATTGAGGCATTCATTACTGGATCGGACGTTGAAGCTTTCAATGTAGGCGTTCTGCGTTGGTTTGCCTGGCTCGACTAATTTGAGCTGCACACCAATCTGATATGCCCTTTGGTCCAGCCTCTTGCCAGTAAGCTCTGCACCCTGATTGGTGCGAATGGCACCCGGCAGACCACGAAACTGCGCCGCGCGCGCTCCAGGACTCCCGCGACATACTGCCCTGATATTCCATGGTCAGCGACAAGGTCGATTGCCTCCTCGGTGAAGTCGTCTACAATGGTCAACACTTTGATACGCCTACGGTTAGCCAAGGCATCATTGACGAAATCCATCGACCATACCTTATTTGGTCAGATCGGCAGGTCCAACTGTTCTCTCTCCACAGCCACACTATGGCGTTTCCGTCGGCGTTTGACGGCCATTCCAGCACTCTGATACAGCCTGAAGATGCCTTTGTGATTCGCGTCGACACCTTCACGCGCAAGAGAGCATGGAGCCGTTGATAGCCGAAACGGCGCCGCTCGCCTACAAGCTCTACAAGGCGGCCTTGCAACTGCTCATTCTCTGGGTGTACTTTGGATTGATAATGCTGCACCGTTCGTGACATTCCCACAAGCAGCCGGGCGCGGCGCTCAGAGATCTCTGTCATCTCCCGCATGATCGCGACTGCCTCACGCTTGGCCTTTGGCGTCAGTACTTTCGCCCGAGAGCTGCCTTCAGAGCTTGTGCATCCAGGATTGACTTGGCCAACAGCTTCTTGAACAGTGCGTTCTCGGCTTCCAGGCCCCGGAGCCGCTTAGTGTCCGGGACCGTCGTTCCACCAAACTTCGCCCGCCAGTTGTAAAAGGAGGCACCACTAAATCCATGCTGCCGGCATAGCTCCATGACCGGCACCCCAGCCTCCGCTTGGTTCAAAAAACCGATGATCTGCTCGTCACTAAACCGATTCTTGACGTTCGTTCTTCCGCTTGATAACGAACTTTACGAGATCCACATGGCACTGTTTATTGGGGGCACATCACCTGCGACGTGTTATCTTTTAATTAAGATGACCATGCTGATACATTAGACTACTATGACAACTGCCCTGGTTTACTACCAAATGCACGTTTGTAAGGAATTTTCCCGATGATACCTTTCCTCGGTAAGCACCTAATCAAGGTGAAGTTGTAAGAATTCTTCCCCGTCAGATGTTAAAAGTAGGATCTTTCGGCTGTTGTCTGTCTTCGTGGGTGATTCTTGCAGGATCTTAACTACAGCAAGTCCGGAGGCGATAAGTGACTTGCAATTCTCACAAGTTGCGTCATACGTCGTACCGGAGCCGATTTTGCGCGCACAATCTAATAAAGAACGACTGACAATATGCATGAAGTGACCTTTGGCAATATTAACGACTATGAGTATTGAAAAAAGCCTCGTTTTGTCTTTCGCCCAAGATGCCCTGCATCGACCATTTCACGCAGCAGTTGAGCAGGCCTATATTTGGACTCACTAAACTCCTTATATAAAACTTCCATGACCGACAAGATCGTATCAAGTCCAATCATATCAGCAAGTTTAAGCGGCCCAATCGGGTGATTGCTTCCCAGCTTCATGGCGTTGTCAATATCCTCGGCTTCCGCAACTCCCTCTTGTAAGAGAAAAATAGCTTCACTAATCATCGGTATTAACAAGCGATTAACAATGAAGCCTGGTGAATTCTTCACTGGGATCGGAACCTTATTCATTCGTTTAGCCAAATCCATGGTTTCCGCATATACCTGTGCTCCTGTATGTACCCCACGAATTACTTCGACTAACGCCATTGACGGTACAGGATTAAAAAAGTGCATGCCTATGAAGCGTTCCGGGTAAGAAAGGGCTCTTGCAAGTTTCGTGATCGAAACAGATGATGTGTTAGTTGCGATAATTGTTGTAGGCGTCGCTATATCTTCAAGCGACTTTATGATGGTTTGCTTGGTCTCAAGCCGTTCTGTCGCCGCTTCAATCATAAAGTCTGCTTGTGCCAAATCAGCCAACAATGGTGAGGCCTTGATTCGGCTTAGCGCGGAATCTTTCTCTATAGCAGTAAGCGAGGTCCTAGCTAACTGCCTTCCAAGGTTAGTATCTATCGCTTTAATGGCCTGGCGGATTGCCTGGTCATCAATATCGTTTAGGATGACATTGAGTCCAGCTACTGCACATGTTTGGGCTATTCCTGCTCCCATTATGCCAGCTCCAATAATTCCAATTGTATTGATTCTCATTGCTATAGTCTTCAAATGTGCATGTGGATGACTCGGCGTTAGTTGCGTGACTGACGCTTCCCCGATTCTTGTAATCTGCTGTTTTTCTTGCTTTTAGTAGCGGTTTCAGTGTACGCATCCAGAGCGTACGATGCTTGTCGATCCTCCTATAAGAATGTATCGACGTATTAATATTTGACGTAGACGTTCGGCACTTGATAACAGATTAATGAATGCAATAATTCTATGATTACTGCCTATCTACTTGGCCCAGTTATTGCAGACTTTTCACGTTTTCCTTAGCCTTTTTCACATAGGCTTTTACGCTTGCAGGATACCAGCGACATCCGTACCGACCTTTTTCGCCTCTGTTGTTTAACAGCCTAGCGATAGATGTCAGAGACTCTCCCCGCTGCAAACGCACGCAAATTTCGTTTGAAATCGCCCTCAACCGCTCATCTGAACCAGTCCTAGTCGATACCGGAGTGTGCGCTGGATCGTTCCGCCTATGGAGTAGCAACATTGATTCACTCATGCGATAAAGATCCTCAAAAAGATAATCTAATCTCTTTGCGTTTCCTGAGTCCGTGTCGTTTCTAATTTTATGGGTCACCATGTTTCACCTGAAAGCTCACCCAGCTCTGTCGGGACGAACGTACGTCGTCCCTTCGTTGTGTCTTATTGCAATGCGTCCACCGATTTGATCTGTTGTCTTAAGGTAAACTTCTGAATCTTTCCTGTCGACGTTTTTGGCACCTCTCCAAACATCACTGCACGAGGGACCTTAAAGCCAGCAAGATGCTTTTTACAATGAGAAATAATCTCGTCAGACGTAATCGAGGCGCCCGTCTTCAGTTCAATGAAAGCACATGGCGTTTCCCCCCACTTTGGGTCCGGCATGGCTACAACTGCTGCATACATAACGGCAGGATGGCGGTACAAAACGTCTTCCACTTCAATACTAGATATGTTTTCCCCGCCGGAAATAATGATGTCTTTACTGCGGTCCTTTATTTTGATATACCCGTCGGGGTATACCACGGCAAGATCGCCTGTGTGAAACCACCCACCAGCAAACGCTTCCTGAGTAGCCGATTCGTTTTTAAGGTAGCCTTTCATCATAATATTGCCGGCAAACATGATTTCTCCGATCGTTTCGCCGTCTGCAGGAACGGGGGTCATGGTCTCTGGATCCATGACAGTCACAGCTTGCTGAAGGTGATAGCGAACTCCCTGCCGCGCGTTTAGCCGCGCCCTTTCACTAATATCGACGCTAGCCCATTCGTCGTGCTTAACGCACACGGCAGCTGGGCCGTAGACTTCAGTAAGGCCATACACGTGTGTAATGTCGAAACCCATTTTCTCCATACCTTCGATCATAGCTGCTGGTGGCGCCGCTCCAGCGACCATCGCTTTCACACGATGATTGATGCCGACTTTCAGTTCGTCGGGTGCGCTCAAGAGGAGGCTATGAACTATTGGCGCGCCGCAATAGTGGCTAACCTTATGTGTGCGGATAAGCGACAAAATGTGTTGCGCCTCTACTCGGCGCAGGCAAACGTTCACACCTGCGCGTGCTGCCACAGTCCAAGGGAAACACCATCCGTTACAGTGGAACATTGGTAACGTCCAAAGGTACACAGGATGCTTTTCCATATCCCACTCCAGGATGTTAGAAACAGCATTTAAATAAGCTCCGCGGTGATGGTACACCACGCCCTTAGGGTTTCCAGTGGTACCAGACGTATAGTTCAAGCAGATAGCTTGCCATTCATCCGATGGCATCTTCCAGGCATAGTCCTTGTCTCCACTCGACAGAAATTCCTCGTAATTGCTTCCACCCAAATTTTGACCGGACCCTACGTACATTGGGTCATCCACCTCAATAACTAAGGGCTTGCATTTTGCGCGCGACAATGCTGACTTCATTAAGATCGAGAATTCGCGATCAACGATAACGACTTTCGCTTCACCATGCTCCAACATAAATGCAAGCGACTCAGCATCGAGCCGCGTATTTAGAGTGTTTAGAACCGCACCGACCATTGGAACACCAAAGTGCGCTTCAACCATTGCCGGTATGTTAGGAAGCATAACCGCTACCGTATCGCCTATTCCAATGCCGTTCATATGCAATGCAGACGCAAGTTGTCGGCATCGGCGATAAGTCTCAGACCAACTCTGCTGCTGGTCTCCATGAACGATTGCAACTCTTGACGGATAAACGGTCGCCGCGCGTTCAATAAAGCTTAACGGGGAAAGCGAATGATAGTTAGCGGCGTGACGGTCCAGGCCTTTTTCGAAAATGTTTGGCATGTTGCCTCCTTAATTATTGTACTTAGTACCTTTAAATAAACTATACCTAGCGTTGCACAGTCGGATAGAGTCGCAGTATTACTTATTCAGACCTTTTCTAATCTGAATAGCAAAGGTGCGTTCAGCGCTGTTTTCCCTCCGAGCGATTCTTACAGTTGCTATCTTAAATCCTTACGCTTTATTGCTCGTGAGCACGCGGCATTGTGTGGCTCAGGGGAAGTATTTCTAAATATACTGGCGCAGGCCAATTACCTGTTTCAGAACAAAACATGAAAAATTGAAACATGGATTTCTCTTTCTGGTAACGAAACTAGCTAAGTTAAATGTGAAATAGCATGTCCTACTGACGACTGCATCTTATACTTGCGCTCTACTTCTTTAGAGCGCAAACGTTAGGTTACATCCGCATTAAAACGCAGTCTCACAGCTTCACAGAGCGAGCGGAGATTCTGTCAAAACTGATGTTTGCAAAGGCTAGCATCATGCCAATGTTTATGAGGACTTCTCTCGTCTATACAACTTCTTCAATTAGGTGCTAGCTGCATTTTTGCAGGTGTCACCGAATGGTTGTTGTTCAGACTTATTGGCAGAACGATTCGCTACTTCGGTCCTTGGAGCGATGGCCTCAAGAATCCGAATGTTGTGCCGCGCGTTCACTCTATGGCTATCAGCATACAGTCCACTCGTTCTTGCAAGCTCTGTCTCTCTTCGCAAATCTCGTCTGAGCGCATTAAGTAGCGCTTGATACTCATGAGGAAAAAGATGTAAATCCAGCGTCACCATATTTGCCTCCGTTACGATAATCGACGTGAATTAAGTCGTCCGACCGTAAGCAAGTACTTTTCAGCTGCTCCGGCCGGATGTACACAAATGGGTCTTTTTTATAATCAACTATATTCCCACTAGGGAAAATGGCTGTTCTGAAAAGACCCACAACTTCCGCACAGTAAAGTTCTTGACTGACGCCTCTAGCTAGCCTTTTTCTTCTTCAGATACGCACGCCAAGTCATAGCCCACTGCGATGGGTCATCCAGCGAACTACTTTTCAGACGGTGTATCGCCTGGTTATGCGGCGAGGTTTTTACGATCTCTGGATTGGTATAAGCTTCATGGGATATTTGTGCCAATACCGCTATCCACGTATCGAGAGCCTCTTTTCCGTACATTTCGCCGGCTTCTGGCGTAAAGGGTTCGGGAACGAGCCATGGGTGGTGACTTGTCCACAGAGCGTCGACGCCGAAGTCAGTCATTCGGTTCTGAATATCATGGACGTCAACTCCAGTTTCCTCTTTGAGCTTTTCAAAGCTGTATCGTGTCATCTCCAAGCGTGGGGTCGTTTGGTCCGGGTGCGAGCGAGTTACCCCTCTGATTGCGAGCAAGCCCTTTTCCATATAGTTGTTCGCAAGAACTGACAGATCTGATGCTTCAGCCATTCCGGCAGCACCCATGGCACGCGCCCATGCGTAGGCTTTCAAGATTACTTGAACATTTCCCCAGAATTCGCGAATCTTTCCGACACTTTGCGGCCTATCATAATCAAGGCTGTAACGTTCTCCGTCGAACGCAACAACGGGTTTGGGCACAAACGGCGCCAGCTTGGCGGAGCAACCATACGCGCCGACTGCAGGTCCTCCGACTCCGCTTTTTGGAGCGCCGAACGTTTTGTGAAGCATGAACATGCAAGCATCAAATCCTAGTTCGCTTGCTCGAAGTTTGGTCATGACACCGTTGAAGTTTGCGTGATCATAGAAGCAAAGGCCGCCAGCTTCATGCACTATGCGAACCCACTCCTTGATTTCAGGGTTGTAGACGCCCATATCATCCGGATTGTTCACCATCAACGCTGCTGTACGATTTGACACCGCAGCTTTTAGCGACTCAAGCGATGGATAGCCGTTCTCGTCAATCATCAAAGTAATTACTTTGAAACCGGCTGCTGCGGCGGTTGCTGCGCTGCTTGGATGAGTTTGGATCGTAGTAATAATTTCGTTACGTTGTTCCAGCTCTCCGCGTGATGCGTGATAGGCACGGGTGACGGCACAACTGGTATAGGCTGCTTCAGCGCCACCTCCTGCCTGGAATACAAACTGATCCATGCCCGATACTTCTCGCAGGATTTTATCCATGCCATATACTACCTCTAGCACGCCCTGCAAAGTATCTTCATCCTGATACGGGTGCACATGCGTCACCTCGGGCCGCCATGCCAATGCTTCGTTGATCTGCGCGTTATATTTCATCGTACAGGTGCCGAACAAACTAATGTTCATCATGCCTAGAGTTTGCTGCGATAAGCGCAAATAGTGGTACAGAACTTCCGGCTCGGACATTTCCGGAAGGTTCGGCTTACGATTGCGTCGCATTGTTGCAGGGACCAAATTGCCCGCGTTCCCAACAACCTTGCTTACTTCATCTTCCACCTCAGGAAAAACGACGCCACGCCGTCCTGGATGCCCCATTTCCATAATGATCGGCTCGTTCCAGACAGGTGCGTGATATTCTTTGACGACTTTATTCATGGTTGATCACCTTATTAAGAGCATTGGCAAGACGTTCGATATCAGCATGAGTGTGAATTTCGGTTACGCAGTACAGGGCACTGGCACCAAGTTCGGGAAAATCTTGGGACAAGTCCTTTCCGCCGAAGATACCAAGCGTCAGGAGCTTCTTGTTGATATCTGCCACTGCGAGGTTTGTTTGATCAAAATTCACAATGAATTCTTTAAAGAATCCGTTTGGGAAAGTAACGCGTACGCCAGGGATCTCTGCAAGCCTTCGTGCCGCAAAATGTGCTCGCTGTAGAATTACATTGCCAACTTCTTCGAAGCCCGTTGGTCCCATCATTGCCATGTATACTGCATTTGCTATTGCCCACATATACACAGAATGCCCAGTCCAGTCGTTGCCTTTATCACGCAGGCCGTAGGAAGACTGCTCAAATAGGCTGAGGCCAAAACCGTACTCGCCCGGTTTGGTAGTCTCTGCAATACTGATGAATAAGGTTGGATACTGATGAGCATAGCGTTCCTCGTCACGCGAGGCAATAAACCCGCTGACCCCACCCCCACAGTTCATATGCACACCGAGTGGCTGTGTCGTTCCAACGACGATGTCCGCACCATAGTCGACTGGCGCTGCAAGGACGCCGAGCGAAATTGGGTCAACCCCAACGATCACCTCTGCACCTGCTGTATGTGCGATGGCTGCGATTTCCGAACCTTGGTGTTCGATCATACCCAGATATGAGGGTGTCTCAAAATAGACAGCCGCTGTATTAGGGCCGACAAGGGAGCGAAGGTGGCTAAGATCCATCAGTCCAGTTTTTTTATCAAAGTCGACAAGCCGTACTGCGATGTGCGATGGCATGTCAACTGGTTCGCAATAATTCTCTATCACTGATAGGCGCTCAGGGTCAATTGCCCTCACAACGATCACTTCATCTCTCCCGGTGAGACGGGCCGCCATCCGAATTGCATGGCCCGCCGCTACACCCCAACTACGGACTGGAAGAGCCACGAGATCCATCTCCAGCAATTCACCTAGTTGGCTGCAAAACTCGAACCACGCTTGGTTGCGCCCGTGGTCTGAACTTGGTTCTCCAAATACCGATGTCAGCCATTCATTTCGGCGGACGACTTCGTCACAAGCTGCTGGGACATGGTGCTGCCAGCAACCAGCACCTAGAAAATTGAGATTTTGCTCGCACGTCTTATTTTTAGATAATGTGTCGACTAGGTGCCTGCGCAACTGACTTTCCGTCAGAGCGGGAGGAAGATTGATCGGACTTTTGAGCCGATGGTCGGCAGGTATTTGCTGGAATAGTTCTTCGATACTTTTTGCGCCAATGGCATCAAGCATTTCCCGCTTTAACGCTGGCGCTGAGTTCGCCATATACGGATGGGCAATCGTCTCTTTCATGTAGAGTATCCTTTCAGTTACATCGGGTGGGAAAGACATCAGGCTTGAACCTTGTAGTAGATAGAGCGATCAGGAGCCGTCTGTACGGGTAAATAACCAGTGAGCATCGTATTAACTTCTTCGTCGCCTGTATCCACATGCAGGCGTCTCGTCGCCAAGCTAAGGAGTTTCTCCATCGTAGCTAGGACGATGATGCGATTACGCCCTACTCTGCGAATCACCTCGGCGCTGATTTGTTGGTTTCCTCGACCAAACAAGCTTCCATGGCCGCCTAGCACCCCTACGATTAGGTATGTCTGTCGTCCTTCCATCAGCTGGAGCAACGCATTCTCGTTGAGGTCCGACCCAACGAGTTTGCCGTCGAGCACAGCGTCAACGCCGAGTAACGTTGACGGAAGACCCAACGCCGACATCACATGTCGTGTCGTAGTGCCTGGTCCTACGATGTAAAGACACCCTGGGCGCATTTTATTGGCGATCTGCCGGCTTACCGCTTCTAGTGCAGCTTGTTCATTGGGCATCGAACCAGCTTTGGCATTTTGTGCCAGATAACGCAGATATGGACTACGCGCATAGCCATAGAGTTGTGCCGATACTTGATCTTGACGTATTGCGTTCTCGTCGATATCCATGACCTCTGCATCGCGGACCCGAACGGCCGGATCGCCTGCGATGAAACGCGCAGTAAGCGTTCCAACGTTTTCTGGTGTCGTACCGAAGACCGCTGAATACATTTTTACGCCTGTCGGGATACCGAGAATGGGAATGCGGTCGCCAACGCTGCCTAGGACGTCGCGCGCCGTTCCGTCACCTCCTGCAAAGAGCACCAGCTCGACGGATTCCCGCACCATTTTTGACGCTGCTGCCAAGGTATCTGTCGGCGCACTCGCTCCGTCCTGCGGCTGATGTATAACCACGGGGTTGAAACCTGCCGCTTTCGCGACATCTTCGCCAAGCTCACCTGCACCGGTAAAAAGAGTGATAGAAGCAGAGGATGTTGCAAGACGCTTCAAGGCACTTAAAGCACGGGCACCTGATAAGGGTTGGGCGCCTCGGCGTCTAGCCTCTGCCAGTACCTCAGCTCCATCAGTGCCTTTCAAACCAACTCTACCGCCCATGCCTGCGACTGGATTGACGATGAGTCCGATTTTGTGAACTCGTTGTGGCAACGCCCTGGCATTAGCGACCTGCGTTGCATTTTTGTCAATGGCAATGCTGTCACCAGACAAATCGCGCGACTCATACATTTGTACCCTCGTCGGAATAATGGTCCTTGGGATTTGAGTTAGAATTTCTCGTCACATACGAACCGTATGCAATTCATCTTATTCGCATACGAGTCGTATGTCAACTAAAATACGCGCCGTATGTATAATTCTTGGAGGTAACGCAGTGGTACAGAAACGTGCAGAAATGATTGCCGAAACCCGAAGCAAGCTGATCAAAGCCGCCAGAGAGGCATTTGCTACGAAAGGGTATGCAGAAAGCTCAATGGATGATCTTACGGCCGAGGCTGGGCTGACGCGTGGTGCGCTCTACCATCATTTTGGAGATAAGAAAGGGTTGCTGCAGGCAGTCATTACACAAATTGATAGGGAAATGGTAGAACGCTTAGCTGCAATCATTGAGGGTGCGTCCACGACATGGGATGGTTTTGTAGATGAGAACATTGCTTACATTAAGATGGCTCTTGAACCGGAAATTCAGCGAATCATGTTCCTGGAGGGTCCGGCAGTATTAGGAGATCCGTCACAATGGCCAAGTCAGAATTCGTGCATCCGTAGTACACAACGAAGCATCCAGAAGCTAATTGAAGAAGAAATTGTGAAACCGATCGATCCACTTGCCGCAGCGCACCTTATTAATGGCGCCTTGCGCGGAGCCGCCCTATGGATAGCAAGTTCTGACGACCCTCAATTAACGTCTCAAAACGCCGTCGACAGTTTCATGGCCTTGGTTTCAGGCCTACTTCGTGACAATAGGAAGACAAGCTGATGAACCCCTCTGGAATTAGTTAATCCCCGACTTTCGTGTCAAAACATTACGAAAACAGAGCGTATTGTCTTCCTGTCATGAAGTCTTCTCGACGCTGCTTGTGGGGTCGAGGACTTAACCTACTTTTCAATCTATCAACAGTATAAATTATAAGATGATGCCCGGCTGCATAAACCCACGGCCGTGGAAAATGTTGGTTCCCCTTGGCATTTCAGCGCCGATTAACGGTTTTAATCCGGTCTCTTTCCTTGCCTCAAATTACCTCGGGGTCATCAAGGCCTAAAGGAGGCCCCTTTCCGCTTATAGTTACAAGATAGCTTCGGGCTAGAACCCACTTGCTCGAGAAAACATCGACTTCTAAAGAGTGCGCCGATTTCTTGAAATAGAAACGCAGCCATTCAAACAGCCCTTATTTTGCGGTGACTGCTCTATAGACAAAAGAGAATAAATTACGTTTAGGTTCACTTTCGACCATAGCGCATCGGAAATTCACCGAAAAAATCATGTTTACATACGGCGCGTATGTGATGTATATTTACTCACATACGTATCGTATGTTAAATCTTGACAGAGGTTGCGTTGGTTCAGAAGCGTGCAAAGATGAGTGCCGAAACCCGCAGCAAGCTTATCAAAGCTGCTAGGGGGGTGTTCGCAATAAAAGGATGTGCTAGCAGTTCAATGGACGAGATTACCGCCGCTGCTGGCTTAACACGCGGTGCGCTTTACCACCATTTTGGGGGCAAGAAAGGACTTTTACATGCGGTGATCACACAAATCGATAAGGAGATGTTAGAGCGCCTGAGTGCGATCATTGAGCAGGCAACCACATCCTGGGATGGCTTCCTGCAGGAAAGTATCGCCTACATAAACATGGCACTTGAACCGGAAATCCAAAGGATTATGTTTCTAGAGGGTCCCGCCGTTCTAGGCGATCCTTCGCAATGGTCGAGCCAGAATTCGTGTCTTCGCAGGACCCAAAGTAATATTGGAAGACTATGTGACGATGGAATATTACGTCCAGTCGACTCATTAGCTGCCGCACACCTCTTCAATGGTGCGCTACGAAGCGTGTCGATATGGGTAGCTAATTCTGAAGATCCACTAGCGACCGCCGAAAAAGCAATTGAGGGTTTCCTAATTTTAACTTCAGGGATGTTCTGTGAGGCCGACTAGGCACGTCAATCAGGCTGCTGTCGTGCCGCATTTGTGAATTGTCAGCATCATTCCATAAAAGGCGGATTATGCAATGAGGTCAGCAAATAGTCTATTAGTTGGTATGAATGAAAAAACGAATCCAACATCCGATGTCCGAAATCCTTACGTCAATCGGTAGAACAAGTTCAATAGAGCAGCCGCTCCTGGAATCCGCTTTAGTTTGAATGTCAGTGGATCGCACTTATGGATTGATTCGCAGGATTAGATCGTCTAGCTCTAGTGAAGAGCAAGGCTAGGGTGACATGCGGCCTTGCAGCCAATAGAAAAGCTTCGCGAGGCGCGTACTGCAGCGACGGAGTTGCGGCTGCAGAAAATATCTTATTACTGTCTCTATGGCCACCTATATTAGAGGCCTAAACCTTTATTTCAGAGCTATGAGCATATTTAAACATCATCGCGGTTTCTCGACTATGTATCAGGAGGGAAATCTAACTTTAGGCCTTTATTTTCCTATTGAAGCCTACACTGGAGCTGTCCCTGTAATGGATGTGGCCCAACAAATCCGTACGGCACGGCTGGCTGAGTCTCAAGGCTTCGCTGCTCTCTATTTCAGAGATGTACTGCTTAACGTCCCTTCGTTTGGCGACGTTGGCCACATATATGATGCTTGGACATTCATGGGGTATATGGCGGCGCACACATCGCGTATAGCGCTGGCTACTGGCAGCATTATTACCACGCTTCGTCACCCATTACATGTTGCAAAATCAGCCGCTTCCATCGATCGCTTGTCAAATCAACGCTTGGTGCTTGGACTTGCTACAGGTGATCGTCCGGAGGAATTCCCTGCTTTCAACCAGGACATGACAAACCGTGAAGGTTTGTTTCAAGAGGCACTAGCCGTTATGCGTCAAACATGGCGCAGCGACTTTCCAGCAATTTCTACGCTTAGAGTGCACATGTCAGGAGCAGACTTGCTGCCTAAACCTTTGCTGGGTACCATTCCCGTAATGGTGACTGGCAATTCACGACAGTCGGTTAAATGGATCGCTGAGCATGGAGACGGCTGGCTCTTTTATCCGCAAAATCTAATTCAGCAGGCAGCGACTATACAAAAATGGCGTTCAATGACTGAGAAATTTAAGCCTTTCTCGCAGTCCTTATACGTTGATCTATCAGAGAACCCCGATGAGTCACCCTCACCAATACATTTAGGATTCCGGGCTGGACGCAACTTCCTTACGAGATATTTGACCGATTTGAAAGACATAGGGGTCAATCATGTGGGCCTAAATTTGAAATACAGTCGGCGGCCGGCACATGAAGTCGTACAAGAATTGGGCGAATACGTAGTTCCTAACTTTCCAGCTCATGATACGGCAGAGTGAGTGCGTCAGTGACGTGACCGGTTAATTCCAGTCCAGGTTGAGAGAGAATTCAACCTGACCTTGCCCCGATTTCACGTACAGCAGGAAATTTGGTAATTTTCTGTTTGCATGGAGGAATCGATGGAAGAGAAGTTAGTACCGAGACGGCAGTACACGGAAGGATTCAAGATCGAGGCGGCACGCCTGGCCCAATCGGCCGTTGAGAAGCAGGCTGCCCATAGCGACATAGATCATTTCAGAAGAGACGTCGATACGGCCCTCGTAGTCACGTACCAGGCGCCGCCATTACACCATCCAGCCAAAGGAACGCTCGACAACCGAGCGACGAGGCAGCGGAGCAAATGTGTGCTGATTCTCAAGCTTGCGAACGACCTCGACAACGAATCCAAGCATCGTTGCCTCGTCGAGCAATCGTCGTCGGTCATACGCGGCATCAGCAAACAGGTGCTTCACCCATGGCCATCGCTTCTTCTATGCCACCAGCACCCATTCTGCCCCGGTCGCATCAGCCATATCAGCCGACGTCAGGTTCACCATCAACCGCCGTCCATCACTATCGACTGCGACATGTCGCTTGCGGCCCTTGATCTTCTTGTTCGCATCATAGCCGCTTGCCCTACCGCCCGGTGCCTTGACCGTCTGGCTGTCGATGACCGCTGCACTGGGATGCTCCTGCCTATTCTGATTCTGCCGGTCCAGCATCAACGCCACATCATGAATGACCTTGAACAGCAACCGCTTCACAAAACGCCGAAACCACCAGTACACCGTTTGCCATGGCGGAAAATGCACTGGCAACATACGCCATTCACATCCGGAGCGCGCCAGGTAACGGATAGCATTGAGCACTTCGCGCAGGTCTGTGATGCGGCGACGTCCGGTTCTCGATGAGACCGGCAAAGCTGTGTGTCATGAAGTCCGCGAGAAGAAGGGTGACCCGCTTGGTGTGGCGGGAATCTGGGAGTACAAGCAGGAAGGTGAGAACGGCCTACCGCCTCTGTCCGTTTCCATGTTGACGAGCAACGTGGACGGCCACTCCATCATGCGACGCATGCACATACCGACGGCTGAGAAACAAAGTGAGTCTACGTGGTCTGTACTAATTGGATAGCGCATTCGAGCCCGTTGTGAGCACTTTCCGAACTAGGTTGAGCCACCGCCCCCCTGCGGTGCCACTATGCCGGCCCGGTAATGGATCGTGTCAGCTTACTTGATCAAGAGCGGATCGACGAGCGTCGGAATTTTTGCAGATACATCCCTTCCCGCAAATTGCCCAAGTGGCGCTGTTCGTAAGAACCTTTGAACCGAGGTCACCCGCGTTGAGATAGCGGTCCGCGAGGAAGATCAATACCAAGTCGACTTTTTCGCCTAATACCGCCTGCAATTGCCTTCAGTCATTTTACGTAATTGATGTTCCATACCGCTTTGGTGCGGCCTCAAAATACGTTAGCTTTTCGAAAAGTTAACATTATCGCTCTAACGTTTGACCGCCTTATCCCGCTTTTTTACCAAATGACCGACTAGTACGCGAAAAAATCCTACACAAATTTAGCACTCATCTTTATAGGCCTTATATGGCGGAAGGGAGTGGGAGTCGAACCCACCAGACACGCCGTGCGCATCTCGCCGAATTTGAAGTCCGGGCGCTCCACCGGGATACGATTCCCTTCCGTTTTGTCACATTGCCAGCACTATTATTACATCTCCGCTTGCTTTGCTGCTGCGCTAATCAAGCATCTTTCTCGATCCACCAGAAAAGTGCGTAATGCGCGCGTGGTCCATAAACTCGAGCACCTCAATGGTCAGATTTCGACCGATGCTGGACCGGTCTCGAAATGAAGCCGCATCGAAACGTCCTGTCGGCGATTCCACAGCGAGTTGTGCTGCGATACCTGCAAGCTTGTCCAAAGTCTCCGGCAAAAAGTACCGATTTTTCGCCACGCGAACCAGATGTCCCATGCGACTTACTCTCTCCAAAAATTCGACCAAAGTCGCCTGATTCATGTCGAGCTCCCGTGCAAGCTCGCCCACAATCGGCGGCCGCAATCCGGCACGGCTTAGCAGCAAGCTGATCTGTTCAAGTAGCAGGGCGTCCAGTGCAGACAGGACGGGCTGATGCTCCTTTAGACGCAGGCTCACACCCTGCCGGACTACCAACCCATCGTCGCATAGGGCCTTGCAGGCAGCCCGCCATGCCGTTGGCATCCGTTGAAACTGCATCTGCGCCGCTAGGGCAGCATCAGTAGGCCCAACCGATGTAGGCTCGCTCTGATGCCATTCGCGCAGCACCTTTGTCAGCTGGCCACGCATTGCGGTCCACCGTTGTGCAGCAATCCCCACAAGCACGTCACGATCATGAAAACATATCATTGCATGGCGTTCACGCAAAACTGTCTGTTCGTCGGGGGTCAGGTTCCATGCCTGTGCGAACGGCTGCAGTGAAACGCCATCTGGGCAGATTGCGAGCAAGGCATCGAGCGCCTCGGAAGCCGTCGCGCGTTCCATCGCGCTTAACTGGGCTATTCTTTCCGGCTTCGCACGACCACGATGGATGCCGAACGGGTCAACGACCCGGCCGCCGCCTATGGTCCGCCGTGCGGACTGGTCGCGTAATATAAAGCGGTCGCCATGCATTGCCGATATGCTGCGGTCCAGAACCAGCTGGGCAAAACTTGATTGGCCTGGCTCAACTGAATTCGCTCCCAGAATGGCGACTCTGGCGTTGACCACCGCTGCGCCAATGTGCACATGCACCGGCGTCCAGTGCTCGATAGACGATGGACAGGATGCATGAACGACTAGACGAACATCAAGGCGCTCGGTCGGCGCATGGGCGGCCGCCGCAACGAGCCAGTCTCCGCGCTCGACTGAAATTCGCTTGAGACTGCTGCCTGCAAGATTGAGCGCACAGCGCCGGCCGGCTGAGGCAACGTCTGTCGGACGGTTGTGCTGGTGAATACTTCGGACACGCAGTGTTTCGCCTTGCGGCGAGACGACAACCTCTTCGTCCACGCGTAACCTGCCTGAAGTGACGGCACCTGTGACCACCAGGCCCGCGCCTGACAACGTAAAACTGCGGTCAATCGCCATCCGAAAGTTTCCTGCCATTGCTACCCGAGGGATACTTGCCGCTGCGTCAGCAAGATGATTCCGCAGAGCCTGCACTCCTTTGCCCGTCGTTGCGACCACTGGAAAGACCCTTGCATCTTGCATTGGCGTAGTCGATAGCAGAGTTGCGATTTGCACTGCAACCTCATTGACTCTTTCCGGCGCTACACGATCAGTCTTTGTCAGTGCAACCGCACCACGCTGTACGCCCAGGAGTTGCAAAATCGCCAGATGCTCAACAGTTTGCGGCATAGGCCCATCGTCGGCGGCAATGATCAGAAGCGCAAAGTCGATCGCCGCCACTCCCGCAAGCATGTTACGCACGAATCGTTCATGTCCGGGGACATCGACGAATGCGAGTGGTTCTTCGCATCCGAAATCGGCATACGCATAGCCTGGCTCGATCGTCATACCGCGCTGCTTTTCTTCCTTAAGACGGTCGGTATCAATGCCGGTCAGCGCTTTAACCAGCGTTGTCTTGCCATGATCGACGTGGCCCGCAGTCGCAATGATCATATTGCAGGAGCACCGGCAAAGAGTGCAATGAAATCCTGCTCCGCTTCAAGGCAGCGCAAGTCCAGGAGAAAGGCACCATTGGATATGCGACCGATAACTGGCGTCGGCAGTGAACGGAAGGTGCTGGCGATCTCTTCCAGAATCCTGCCTGAACGCCGCTTTACGCTCGCCGGTGTGATGCGCAAGCCGAAGCTGGGTAATAGATTAGTAGGCAGGGAGCCGCTACCTATCTGGCTATCGAGCGGTACCACGTCCACATTGCCTTGGGCACTGGCCCATCCGGCCACGGCGGGCCGTACCCGACGGGCCAATGCCTCGATCTCGTCCACCGGCCTTGCCAACAGGCGCAGCGTCGGAAGCCGCTGGATCAGCCGGTCCGGGTCGGCGTACAGGCGAAGCACCGCCTCAAGCGCGGCAATCGTCATCTTGTCGCAGCGCATGGCGCGCTTCATGGGATTTTTCTTGATGCGCGCGATCAGTTCCTTGCGACCGACGATGATTCCGGCCTGCGGTCCTCCAAGCAGTTTGTCGCCGCTAAATGTAACCAGGTGAGCGCCTTTCTCCAGGGTTTCGGCTGGCGTCGGCTCGTGCGGCAGGCCGAATCGTGTCATATCGACGAGTGTCCCGCTACCGAGGTCTACTGCAAACGGAAGACCTTTGGCGCCGGCCACATCGGCAATCAGGGTCTCGTCCACCGAGGCAGTAAAACCTTCTATCCGGTAATTGCTGGTATGCGCCTTCATGAGCAAGCCGGTCCGGTTGCTTACTGCATCCGCGTAGTCCCGCAGATGCGTGCGGTTGGTGGTGCCTACCTCATGCAGTTTGCATCCCGCACGGGTCATGATGTTCGGTAAACGGAAAGCACCGCCGATTTCGACCAGTTCACCACGGGATACGATGACCTCTTTGCGCAGCGCCAGCGTATTGAGCAATATCAGCACCGCCGCCGCATTGTTGTTGACCACCGTTGCGGCTTCGGCACCGGTCAGGCGGCATAGCCAGGCTTCGATGTGGTCGTCGCGGTCACCGCGTTCTCCGGTACCGAGATCATATTCAAGGTTGGATGCGCCGGATGCCGCCTCTACCATCGCAGCAATCGCCTCGGGCGGAAGTGGAGCGCGTCCCAGATTGGTATGCAGGACCGTCCCGGTCAGGTTGTACACCTTGCGCAAAGACGGCGACACGAATGTTGCTATTCTCTGCGCTACGGCTTCCGCCATTACCGCATTGCTGATGCCACCAGCCATGGCGGCATGAACACGGCATGCCTCCAGTTCCGCACGGATTGCCATCAGGACCACTGTTCGACCATGTGCTGCTATCAGTGCCTCGATTGCTGGCCATCGAAGTACCCGGTCTACTGACGGTAGATGGAACTGGACGGCAGAGTTGGCAACGCTCATGCCAAGCCCCCTCTCCGGTCCGCCTTACTTCCCTGCGATGCCTCGCAAAATGTGCTCGAATGCTTCGTCGGCAAGCGCACGCAATTCGTCATCGGTCCTGTCCTGGATAGGATGGCGTACGAAGACCATTGCCGGGTCGAACCCAAGCACTTTTGACTGCAACGCAGCTGCTTGTTGAAACTCCGTGGACGCAATCGCTACTCCAGGAATACCTCGGCCTTCGAGGTCTGCAATGTCATGCATACAGCACGACGTGCAAGACCCTCAGTCTGCCAGGCCTTCGATCAGTACATTGCATTCAGCGGCAATCTGCTGCTTGAGCGCAGTTGGGGCCACCCGTGTGAACGTCGGCTTGCGATACCGTTTGACCGCAATGCCTTGTGCGGCAAGCCGTTCGTCGAGGCGGTCCAGGAATACATTGCCGCGCGCCTTGGAAATGTCCAGTATGCCGACGGTAAGCCCTTCCAGACTTGCAGGTCGGGCAAGCAGCGGTCGCACCGCCGATGCCCGTTCCGATGTGGGATCGAGCAGGATAGTAGGTTCTTTCATGAAAGAATCTCCTTTGTAACAGGTGTGGAGCCGACAGGGCCGGATGCGGCCCAGCCAGCAATGACGGCAGAAAACAAACCAGCGGTCCCTCCGGCGCGAACGATAAGCAGCCCGCCCGGTCGGAATTTGGACACCATACTACCCGCCATGGCGGCCGGCAGGCCTTCCGCAATGCCGCCCGCACCAACGATCATGTCATCGGCCGGCACGGTCAGCAATCGGTCCAATTCTTCACGCAGCCGGATTTTCGACCAGCCGGCATCGGTAAAGACGCGGCAATGTTCCGGTGACACCACCAGTACGGCGTCGCCAGCCATAGCAAGTTTCGGGTGATCTACAGAGCGCAGGCAAAGGGCAAAGCTGCGCGCGAGCGATTCGGGAGTACGTGATTTCTGGTCGACGATCCCTTGCACGCCTTCGCCGGCAAACAAGGTGACGGTTGACGACTCTGCGGGAAAACCGCGTTCCACAGACAATGATTGCCATGCAGGATCTTCAGCTTCGGCGAAACAGAAGGTATATTTTCCAGGTGTGCCAAGGGTTGCGCGATCCAGCTCGCCTGGGCGTCCGCCGCCGATATTGCGAATGACAAGTTGAAGTGCGCGACCGATGGTTGCATTGGCGCGATTTCCCTGACCTAGTGCATTGACGCCCGAATTCATGCCGACGGCTTTCGCAGCAGGCCCGTTCACGATGATCATCGGTCCTGCAAACATTGTTGTGCAAAGCACGCCATGCATGCCAAATTCATCGACAAGGGCTGCTTCCACCGCGGCCAGTACGATGGGCAGATATTCAGGTTTGCAGCCCGCCATCACAGCATTGATCGCCACTTTTTCAACAGTGCATTCGGCCAGGTCGGGAGGCACGATGCCAATGACTTCATTTGGCTGGCGCGTCGTGCCTGCCAGCATCCGCAGAACACGTTCACGGGTCGGTGGGACCACCGGCAGTCCGTCCGTCCAGCCTCGTTCGTAACATGTCTCGATAAGATCTTCCGATGCGGCGATCTCCATTGGGCGCGAGGTGAAGCCGGGACTGCCATAGCGAATCACCAGCGACTCCGCGATGCCAGGTTCCAGTGTCTTGGAACCACAACCAGGGCGGAGTACCGGCAAGGTTTCTCCCAATGAGGCATTGCCACTCAAGCGCCGCCAGTCGTCACGATGCCAGCCGTAAGTACGCTCGACCTCTACGCCGTTTTCAACACGGATCAATGTCGGCACCACTTCGACATTCAACCGAAATGAGTGCTCGAGCGTCTCGTCATAGATGACGTTGGACATGTCGCGCGCATAGTCGTCCGTGTCCTGTACATAGACTGTCAGCGGGACCCCCGAATCCGCGAGCGCCGGCAATAATGGCTCTACCAATGCGCAAGTAGGACATTCGCGCTTGGCAATGACAATCAACCCGTCTGGCATGGTAGTCATCGTTCAATTTGTGTTGTGTCAGCGTTGTAGCACCTGGAAAGCCGTACATCTACATTCGGCAAATCATATAAAGATACTATCCCAGATGACGCAAGCTTGTTTTATTGCCAGCAGGATCTGTTCTTCATCCAGGACAACCCGTATGTGTGCCGGAGGACTTTATCGCGACGGGCGTTTCATCTGGCAAGAAGTCGGCTGAGTCGCGACGTAGGCATCGATCCGCTTTTCGGTCTTCCATCCATAACCGGTATTTTCCTGATCGTATTTCACCTCCTTGCCATCTGTCTTGACCCAAGTATTGATGTAGATCGGTTGCTGCAACTGATGATCTGCCTTGCGCATCTCGACCTCGCCGCTCAGGGTTTTGAATTTCATGCCCTCCATCGCAAAAGCAACCTTCACCGGATCAGTCGACCCGCTTTCCTTGATCGCTTTGGCCAACATGCCGATCGCACTGTGACTAGACATGAGCCAGTAGTCTTCATTGTATTTCTTCTTCATGGCGTCGACGACAGGTTGTCCCGCCGGATCGGAGTTCGCATTCCAGTAACTCACGTTCTTGACGCGGTCCTCCCCTGCACTGCCCATAGCCACAGGCACGCCGCTCGTGTAGGCCGTATAGGTGTAAAAAGTCGACTTCAGATTGGCGTCTTTGGCTGCGCGAATCAATAGCGCAAGATCGGCCCCCCAGTTACCGGTAATAATGGCGTCTGCTTCCGACGCCTTGATCTTTGCCACATAAGGAGAAAAGTCCTTTACGGTAGCGATAGGATGCAAGTCGTCGCCGACGATCTGGATGTCCGGGCGCTTGCGCTTGATGTAATCCTTTGCCGCACGGCTTACCTGGTGTCCAAGCGCATAATTCTGACCGATGACATAGACCTTCTTGATATTCGGATTGGCTGCAATATAGGTTGTAAGCGCCTCCATGCGCATATCCGAATTCGGTTCGAATCGGAAGTGCCAGAAGCTGCACTTGCTATTGGTCATATCGGGATCGAGCGCAGCGTAATCGAGATAGACAATCTCCTTTCCGGGATTGCGCTCGTTATGTTTATTCACCGCGTCCAGCAAGGCAAGCCCGACGCCGGACCCCGCACCCTGCGCAATGTACCGGATACCCTGGTCCACGATCGTTTTGAACTGGCTGAGCGACTCCTGCGGACTTCCCTTGTTGTCGAACCCAACGACCTCGATGGTATGTCCCGGCCCGGCCCATTTTTGCTCGGTTGCCATACCAGCGATGAGTTGCAAGCTATGCAAGGCATTGAGGCCAGGCGGCGCAAAGGCACCTGACAACGGATCGATGAAGGCAATCTTTACATTGTCAGCATAGACTGCCGGCGTGGCGCATGCAGCAGCCGTCACACAGGAAAGTGAAATTCTGCGTAAGGAAATAGTCATGTCATCGTCTCCGGTTTGGTTGGGTTGTTGTATTTATCGTGCCGGGCCTATTGACGGCAAATGGCAGATCACCAGCATGCGCCGCCCGACCGAAGCACTATTCAGCCGTCATTTGTCTGTACCTTGCGCTTAGCTTCATCGTGCAAGTCCTTGCGTGACAGCTTGCCAACGGCCGTCTTTGGCAATTCGGAACGCAGTTCGAGTGCCTGAATCATTTCATGCTTGCCGAGATACGGCTTTAAGAAAGTCTTCAACTCGTCTAGTGAAATTGCATCGGCACCTTCTTTCAGTCGTACATAGGCTTTGGGGCTTTGCCCGCGATACTCATCATGCACGCCGATCACGATGACCTCGGCGACCGACGGATGTTTATAGATAGCTTCTTCGATATTGCGTGGATAGACATTGAAGCCGCTGACAAGCATCATGTCCTTGATACGATCGACGATCCACAAGAAGCCCTCGTTATCCATATATCCGACATCGCCGGTACGCAAGAATCCGTCGGATGTCATTGCAGATTCGCTTGCCTCGGGATTCTTCCAATACCCCTTCATCACGTTCGGACCACGAATACATATCTCACCCTGCTTGCCATAGTCGACCTGAACTGCTGGATCGTCGACGCTGACGAACTTGATGGTCACGCCGCACATCGGAACACCGCAGGAACCAATTTTGTGCGGCCGCTGCGGCGGCGTGTTAGTCCCTACGCCGCACACCTCCGTCATGCCCCAGCCTTCCCGCAACGTACAACCTGTCAGTTGCTGAAACCGTTCGTGTACTTCAACCGGGAGCGGCGCCCCTCCGGAGTTGCTAAGTTTCAGACTTGAGAAGTCGGCATGCTCGACACCCGGGAGGCCGTTGACAGCGGTAAACATCGTTGGAACGCCGAAAAAAACGCTGACTCTTTTTTCGGTCAGATCGGTTACGGCTGCACGCACGTCGAATCTTGCATGGATAACCAGTTTCGCGGCGAGGTGTATGCCAAGCAAAAGATTGAACGTCAATGCATAGATGTGGAACAAAGGCAGGACCACAAGAAAGGTTTCCTTGCCAAATGCCAGACCGGTCCCTCCACTCGCCAGATTCAGCCTGGCCTGCATGCAGGCTGCGGTCAGCGTGGAATGCGTGAGCATTGCCCCTTTCGGCATGCCCGTCGTACCGCCGGTGTATTGAAGAACCGCGATTTCCTGCAGGTCACATACGGCCACCGATTCATAATCTCCGTCATTGGCAAGCAGTTCCGCATACCGGACATGCCGGTCAGTCCATTGTATCTGGCAGGGCGCCTCATGCAATGCTGCATCGCCGCCCGCGGATGACCACGCGGACATCTCGGCCATATTTCCGATAACGAGGTATTGCAGTCGCGTTACCTCCAGCAGCTTGTCCATTACCGGATAAAGTGCAGGGGTATCAAGCGTGATGATGACGTCGGTTTCACTGTCTTCCACCTTATGTGCCAGAACCTTTTCCGCATCAAGCGGCGAGTAATTCACCACGACCGCGCCGATGCGCAAGATAGCAAAGAAGCTGATGACGTAATGTGGAGTATTGAGAAGGAAGAGTCCGACTTTGGTACCCGGCCGGATACCAAGAAGCTGCAGCCCCTTGGCTGCTTGCGCAACATACTGCTGCAGCTCAGCGTAAGTAAGCTGCTTTCCATTGAATTCGATTGCAATGTGCTGGGGAGCCTGCCGTACCGCATCGTCCAGCACTTGGCACACCGGCTGGGTATCGACAACAGCGTCCCATCGCAAGCCTGGCGGATATGCCTTTGACCAAGGTAAATCCTGCATAGTTACTTTGTCCCCTTGTTTTACCTTCAGACGGCGCGACCAACTTTAATTGCACCAAGGCAAGACCGCAGTTTCAGCTCCGCTTGGGGAACAAGCTTAGAACGTTGTGAGGCTTGAATCCAATGATTTTCCTATATGAAGTGATATGAATACAATTCATAAGGTCTTAGACGCTACACCCAAGGGTAGTTTCGCCGAAAGAGCTACTTGAGGAATGCCGGCTTCTTTACTTGATGAAGGAAGTCCGGAAACAGATGTTGATATAACTGCAAGGATTTGGTCCCGCAGCCATCGTGCGGCGGCATCTTTGTCACTACGCGCATGCCAGTAAAGAAACAACTCCAGCCGTAAAGACGGAAACGGTGCTGCCAACATCTGATTGCCCAAAGCATCGTTCGTCAATTCCGCAAAGCAGCGCGGCATCGTCATCAGCATGTGCGTGCGGCTAACAATGTGGGCGGCGGCGGAATAATGCTGGCAGCGGAGACGCACTTGTCTTGTTAACCCGGCTCGCCGCAAGCTAATGTCTTCGATACTTAGGCCCCGGCGACGCGACGAAACCTGGATATGCTTTTGCCCTAGATAAGTATCGAGGTCGACGCTGCCACGGATGTCGGGATGGTCCTTGCAGGCAAGAATCACAAGAGGTTCGGAAAGCACTGCTGCATGGCCAATCTCCGGACTGGTAGGGATCAGTACATCGATTGCCATGTCCAGTGAGCCTTCGAGCAATGCCGCCTCGACTCGACGACGGTCACTGTAGATCGATTCAATCTCTATGCCTGGCGCCACTGGACCGATGCGTTCCATCAGTTTGGGCAGCAGGACCGCATCGAAGGGATCGCCCATGGCAATCGTAAAACGGCGTTGGGTCGTCGACAGGTCGAAGTGTACGGTTTTCTGCAAAGTGCATTCCATGCTTTGCAACGCGTTACGAACATCCACGATCAGCATGCGTGCGAGCGGTGTCGGCGTCATGCCGCGGCTGCTGCGCTCGAATAGAGGATCCTCGAACAAGGTGCGCAAACGTGAAAGTGCATGGCTTACCGCCGACTGCGTAATATTCAGCTTGCGTCCGGCAGCGGTAATGCTGCCAAGCGCAAAGATCGCCTCAAACACAATGAAGAGGTTAAGATCCACGCGCGATAGATTCATGCTGGGCCACCTCCGATGTAATAGTCACTGAGGAGATTGTAAGCTACGCGTCAGAAAACGGACTCGAAGCTCATCATCTGCCGGGGTCTGGTAGTTCAATGTACTGTGCGGCCGGGGCTCATTGCAATCCCGCCGCCATGCGGCTATCCGAATGCGTGCCTCCGCCAAGCTGGTAAGCCAGTGATCGTTGAGGCATTCATCCCTGTACCGGCCGCTGAAGCTTGCAATGCAGGCGTTCTGCGTTGGTTTGCCTGGCTCGGTTAGTTTGAGCTGCACACCATTCTGATATGCCCATTGGTCCAGCATCTTGCCAGTAAACTCTGGACCCTGAGCGGTGCGAATGGCGCCCGGCAGACCGCGAAACTTCGCCGCGCGCTGCAGAATTCTCACAACATACTGCCCTGATACTCCATGTCATCGCTTTTCTGCCTTTTCCACCAAGTTCAATAAACCACCGGTAGTTTCATACGAGCCCCGATTCCCATCTACTTACTGCTTGTTGCCGACCGGATTTCGTCCATGGCGTTCTTTAACTGGCCAACGACGATCGCATCAGAAGGTCGGCGGTGAGTTGATCCATAATACCCTTGTGGTGACGCTGCCTGGATTGCTGTAGCTGTGCGGCTGCTCGCTGGCAAAGTAGAACGAGTCGCCTGCCTGTAGCAGATAATTAGTATCGTCCACCGTCAGGGTCAACGCCCCTTCCAACACATAACCCATTTCCTCACCCTGGTGCTGAATGCGTTCGTCAGCACTCGCACCCGGTGGCAAAACATGGATATCGCCCTGCAGCAATTGTCCCCGCTGCGGCGGCACCAAGCGCTCAAGCCGTATGCCCTTGCTTCCTAGCGCCTCCTCGCCGAACTCGACCACAGGGCGCTCGCCGGCACGCACGACGGGACTGTGCCTCATCTCTTCCACGCTGGTCAGCTCCGCGATGTTGGTCTGGAAGGCCTGGGCGATACGGTGCAGTAGCGGCAGTGACGGCGATGCCAGACCGCGCTCTATCTTCGACAGCATCCCTTCCGTACAGTCGGTAGCCTGGCCAAGCGACTTGAGCGTGTATCCGCGCAAGATGCGGGCATGCCGTATGCGCGCGCCCAAGGCAAGCGCCAGCCTGGTTGGCGCGGAAGGGTTTTCGGTCGCAGGAGCATCCCCTTGCGGGGCAATCGAGGTACGTGGATGAGCCATATCTGTCGGTGAGATGGCCGGCGCGCCTTGCGGCGGCGGCCCGGTTTATTCGAATGTCGTTCAGTGTACCGAGAAATGCACCGGCAATGGTTTGTTGCTGTTGATTGCCACGATATCCTGAGGACAGGCTGACAGGACGACAATGCAGTCCATCTCTGCGTCGAATTCGACATAGTCGCCCGGCTTGCTTACGGTTGGAAGCCATTGAATCTTGCCCTCGCCGTCGAAAGGAATGTTCATCCAGAGGTTGAGCGACCCCGGAACCTCGCGCGTGCGCAAGCCGATCGCCTTCAACGCCAGACGCAGGTTGTCGGCGCAGCTGTCATGATATCCCTCGACGCCGAGCGTACGGTAGCGATAAATGTCGCAGGGCGCGATCAGCGTATCATGCACACCGACCGAAGTGTCGGTCTTGAACGTCAGTATCGGACGGCGGTGGTTGCTTACCATCTGGTCTCCCGGGCGGGGATTGACCCGGTCAATCCAGGCATGCAGATGTTCCATCGACATGAACTCGCTCATCTGCCCCGCATTGAAGGCCCACATGTCCGCTACCTGCGTCCCATAGGTGTTGATGATCTTGATAGTTTGTCCACGTTTGAGGCGCACCGCACGTCCATGCCGGGCGGGCACTTCGTAGACACGTCCAAGTTCCGGCGTGCCATCGGCGGAGATTGGCGACTTCAGTGAATCGTTCGTGCCGGCGGGTTCGCTGTTGTCTACCATGGTGAGTGTGGCTTCAGTTGTCATCATTGCGGCTCCTTGATTAAGGTCGGTTAAGTTGTTCATTGATTGGCGAGAGTTACCAATGCCGCCGCAAGCGCGCGGGTACCGAGGACAAGATCGGCTTCATCGGTGTCTTCCATCGGGTTGTGGCTGATGCCATTCCTGCTAGGTACGAACAGCATCGCGGCCGGGGCGACTTCAGCGACGTACATCGCGTCGTGAAATGCTCCCGAGCCCAGACTGCAGTAAGGCGCTCCAGTCGCTGCCACAGCGTTTTCGACGATACTGAGGACGTCGGCGTCGAATTGCGTCGGAGCACGCTGCATCAGGGTTCGGATTTCTGCAGCGCATCGCGTCTGTTTCCGGATAACGCGTTTGATCAGTTCTTCCATGTCGGCGAGAAACGCATCGGAAGGATGACGCAGGTCGATGCTGAAACCGACATGGCTTGCGATCGTGTTGATGGATGAGCCTGGAACGTCGAACCTTCCAACAGTGAGGCGAAGATTGCCGTCGTCGCGAGCTGCGGCCGCTTCATTAATCCTGACGACCAATTCCGCAGCGGCAAGCACGGCGTCATGTCGCAGCTGCATCGGCGTCGTACCGGCATGAGCACTGACGCCCCGCACTTCGACTTCATACCAGCGCACGCCTTGAATCGAAGTGACCACGCCAAGCCGGCACTGTCCGCTTTCGAGTACCGGGCCTTGCTCGATGTGGGCCTCGATATAGGCATGCACCGGGTGGCCAAGCGGGCTCCGCTTCGCCGATGGAAGTATCCGTTCAATGGCAGCATTGCAGGCCGTCTCAAATGTCTCGCCCTTCGAATCGCGCGTCTGGAGAAACCCCGCCAGCCGGCCAGGCTCGGCGAAAGCCGATGAACCCATCGCGCCAGGCTTGAAACGCGTTCCTTCTTCGTTGGTCCATGCGACGACCTCGATCGGCCTACGGGTATGGATGCCGGCATCGTCGAGCGCCATGAGTGCTTCGATGCCGGCAATGACGCCGAATGCACCATCGAGCCATCCTCCCATCGGCTGAGTATCCATGTGGCTTCCCGTCATCACGGGTGCCAGTCCTGGAACAGTGCCTGCCCGCCTGACGATGAGGTTTGCCGCATCGTCGACCATCCATTCATAACTGGCCGCCGGCAGTAGCCGGCACAACCAGGAACGTGCCGCCAAGTCGATTTCAGTGAGCGCTTCCCGGCAAACGCCGCCATCCGCAGCGACACCGAAGCCGGCCAGCTCTCGCTGCATGCGGATCAAGCGCTCCTGGTTCACTGCATCGAACGCGTGTAGGGAGTCCGGAGATAATTCGTTTCGTTTGGTTGACGACTTCATTTGCACCCCGGCTCGGCCACGGAATCGAATGCGGCAAGGTCGTTATTGGCGTTTCGCGACAACCAGGTACGCAGGAACGCACGCAAGCGCTCGGATACCGGATCGGAAAACAACTGCTGCGGGGGGCCGCATTCGACCACGCGGCCGCCTTCCATGAAGGCCACGCGGTCAGACACCTTCGCTGCGAAGCCCATTTCATGGGTGACCATGACCATGGTCATGTGCTCCCTAGCGAGCGACTGGATCACTTCGAGCACTTCGTCCACCAGTTCCGGGTCGAGCGCCGATGTTGGCTCATCCATCAGCATCACTTGAGGCTCAACGGCCAGCGCACGCGCAATTCCAACGCGCTGCTGCTGGCCGCCGGAGAGCTGTGAGGGGTAGCTGTTGGCCTTGGCGGCGAGGCCGACGCGGTCGAGTACACGCATGGCCCGCTCGCGTGCCGTGTCTGGGCGCATGCCTTTGACAAGCGTCAGCGGTGCGGTGACGTTATCGATAACACGCATGTGCGGCCACAAATTGAATTGCTGGAATACCATCGCTGCAGCCGCGCGTACTTCGGAAATTGCACGTTCGCTTGCCCGTCGCCGACTGCCGTTCGGCATCGTTTCATAACCGAGCAGCGCACCGCCGATGTAGACCTCGCCCTCATCATACTCTTCGAGAAAGTTCATGCAGCGCAGTGCAGTGGTCTTTCCGGAACCCGACGGTCCGATAAGAGTAACGACTTCTCCGCGCTGGATGTCGAGGTTGAAGTCCTTGAGTACGCGGTTGCAGCCGTAGGACTTGCCCACACCGCGCAGGCTCAACATAGGAAGGGAAACGTTGGTCATGGGGTGTCCTTTCGAAAAACGGGAGCTGAGATCCTCTCCAAGGCATGTCCTGCGAAACCGAACGAGAGTGCCAGCACCCAATAAATCAATCCCAGCAGCAGATAGGGCTCGGCATAGGAGAACGTGTCTGCGACGATGGTACCGGCGGTTTTCGTCAGTTCGGGAACAGTGATGATCGATGCTACCGACGATTCCTTGAGAATGAGGATGGCCTGATTTGTCAGCATGGGAATGGCCAGCCGGCATACTTGCGGAACTTCGATGCGCCGCAGGATGTGCAGGCGGCTCATGCCAAAGACCTTCCCTGCTTCGATTTGTCCGCGTGGAATCGACTGCCAGGCGGCGCGGAAAATCTCCGCGAAATAGGCTGCGCCGTACAAGGTCAGCCCGATTACGGTGGCCTGCACGGCATCGAGGGTCACCCCGAGCTGCGGCAAGCCGAAATAAAGGACAAACAGCTGCGCGAGGAACGGCGTTCCTCGAATCAGCCAGACGTAAGAACGATAGATGGGCGCGACGCGCGGCCAAAGCATCTGCATCACGTTCAGTGCAAAGCCGGACAGTGCGCCAAGCTGTATCGCCAAGACCGATATCCAGACCGTAGTCCATGCGGCGGAGAGAAACGCTGGCAGGATATCGATAATCAGTTGAAGATCCATTGCCCAATCCTTATGCGCTGCGGCGTTGAATAACAGCCGCAGCAGCGGTCACGATGCAGGTAAGCGCGAGGTAGGCGAACGCTATGCAGATATAGACCTCCAGCGGCCGGTAGGTCAGCGCTGACAGTTGCTTGCCGACCCGCATCAGGTCAGCAATGGCAAGTACCGAAATTACGGCCGATCCCTTGATGATGTCGATGGCTTCAGAAGTCAGCGACGGCAGGATCAGGCGCAAGACCTGCGGCAGCTGGATATGCCACAAGGTCTGGCGCCAGGTCAGCCCGAATACTGATGCCGCCTCGATCTGTGCCGCGGGGATGGCATTAAAGCCGGCGCGCAGAATCTCGCTCTGGAATGCGGCCGAATTCAATGCAAGCACGGCTGCGGCCGAAAGCCAGGGATTCAAATCGACTCCGAATGCGGCCGGCAGATAGAACAGCATCAGCAGCTGCACTAGCAAAGGCGTGCCGCGAAAGAAGCTTACGTAGATGCGGACCGCTCCTGCACCGATGCGCGGCCATCGATTGCGAAGCCCGTACAGGGTGACAGCGGCAACGAAACCCATTGCGATCGCGGCAGCCGACAACAGGGCAGTGATCGCGAGGCCTTTGCCGATCGCCGGCGCGTACATGGCCAGACGTTCGGCAAGCGACATCGATGCATTGCTCAAGGGAGTAATGGAGCTGTCCATGCCTGAATCAAAGCTCCGGAGCCGGCAGGCGATCAGCAGGCAAGGCGGTCGTGAAGCCGAACCATTTCTGCTGCAGTTCGGTTATCTTGCCGCTCTTATTGGCCTTGGCGATGCCGTCGTTGAAGAACTTGACGAGAGAGGCGCTATCGGCATCCTTCCGTCCAGCCCAGGCGTAGTAGGTCTTTGGCCCGATGGCCGGCTGCACGACGGCATAGGCATCGGGGCGGCTCTTGACGAGAGGACCGAGGTTGGAGAGCGACTGTCCGACCGCATCGACACGGCCGGCCGTCAGATCGGCATAGGCTTCGTCGAACGAAACGTATTCGCGGATTTCCTTGATGCCCGGCTTGCCTTCGGCTCGCAGCTTCTTGTCGTATTCTCGGACGACCTTCAGCTGGGCCGAGCCGGCTTGCGAGCCGACGATCTTGCCGCTGATCTGCTCAGGCGACATGAAGCTGCCGTCCTTGGACCGACGCAGCAAGGCCACGGTCGCTTCACCGATCGGCAGAGTCAATGCGAACTTGGCGTCGCGCTCCTTGGTGACTGTCACCGAAGTGATCACGAAGTCAAATTTGCGCGCGGCCAGTCCCGGAAGAATTGCCTGGAAAGGTACGTCTTGTTGACTGACACGCACGCCAGGCATGTCGGCCATGATGACGTTCAGCAGATCCGCGCTGTAGCCAACGATCTTGCCGTCCTTGACGAACTCGAAGGGTGCGAATTGCGCTTCCGTCCCCACGACCATCTCACGCTTTTGCCTGACAGTGTCCAGCAAGTCGACGGCCGATGCTCCGGCCGGTACCAGCGCAGCGGCGGCGCTCATAATTATTCCTAAGGCTAGAGTGTGCTTGACGTATTTCATATTGATCTCTTCAAGAGTTGGTCAGTAAAACCGTTTTCACAAAATTCAAGTAACTTGAATAGAGCAATCGGCATGCCAGCCTTTCTAAGGGGTAAAACTAGTGAAAAGAAGTAGCTGAGACGCTATGGACGGCCCATGATTGGGCGAAGCGCACTCGAAAAATGCATGCAGAAGTGTTAGACGCACTACCATGGAACAATGCTGCGTCCTTGCTAGTAACGTTTTTAGTTTTGGAGATGCAGGCTAATGCTGCGGACCGGTGCAAGGCAAGCTAACCGCACAGTACGCTCTGCCGATGTGCACTTGTCCGAGCAGCTATGCAGGCAGAGCTTGAGGTAAGTTTCTGAGACCACCCATGCACGAACGGCCCACGAAATTCACAGCGAGCGACATCGCATTCGATGGCGACTCCACGCTGACGTTGCTTGACAGGCTGTTTTTATTGAGTAGAGCCGACGAGAACAACAACCAATTATTCTCAGTGGTGGCTTTCATAATAGATATTCAATACCACCTCGGTAGACCATCTAATTTTTTGCTGCAGAAGAAAAGTTAACACCCATTAGCCGGCTAAAATCAAGAGGGAATGGGATGCCCTGGCAACTGAGACGATGCCATTCCTTCATTTTCTTCCCCCTTTCGCCCTGCATACCGCGCCCGTTTCTTCTCATGCTGGCTGCAAACGAATCGCGCCAAACACCCATATGGTTCAAGCAGTCGATAGGCCGCTACCTATCTTTGCCCTGGCAGAGCTTCTGCCCCAGAAGAACGTTGGTGCCGCTTCATGTCCAATGTGTCGTCACATTACCTATGGTTGCCGATCTTCCGGCGCCAATCCTAAGATGGCTCATGTCGCAGGCGATTCGCAATGCGATTGGGTGGCAGCGCGGGATGTCCATTCATTACTATGGTTTTACCAGTTAAATTTCCTGGCTCATCCCTGCCGCCATAAACTATGCAAAGCAGCGTGCCCCGTCGAACGGCTTGCCTTCCTTAAGAATGTGGTAGCACGCCCGCGCCAGTTTGTGTGCCAGCGCCTTCGTCGCCACTACCCCGTTGGTTTTTGCCTTCTTGCGCTCATAAAAGCGCCTGGCCTGGTCGTCATAACGCCGCGCGATATTGGCAGCTTCCACGAACGCCCAAGCAAGATACTTGTTACCGTTCTTCATGTTGCCTTTACCTTTCTTCTTGCCGTTGCTAGTGTATTGACTGTCCACACAGCGAGCATAGGAAGCGAAGTTGCCCCCGGTGTCAGAATAGTTGTCGCGTCACCTGATGAGATAAAACCATACGGGGGACGGGCAAGAGAGATCAAGTGAGGCAGTATTCAGCAGAACGGAAAGAGGCGCTATTGCGGCAGATGATGCCACCGCAGAACAGGCTGGTGTCAGAACTGGCCCGCGAGAGCGGGATCACCGAGCAGACCCTTTATACTTGGCGCCGTCAACTTCGTAATCAGGGAATCGCAGTGCCGGGTAGTGGGAAAAATGCTGAGGAATGGACCTCGGAGGACAAGTTTGCCGTGGTGTTGGAAACAGCTGCGCTGAATGCCAGCGAACTGGCCGAGTATTGCCGGCGCAAGGGCCTGTTCGCCGAGCAGATCGCCGCATGGCGCGCTGCATGCATGGCCGCCAATGCGAGCACGATGCAGCAGACGCGAGGCCAACAGGCGCAGTCAAAGGAAGACAAGAAGCGCATCCGGCAACTGGAGAAGGACTTGCAACGCAAGGAGAAAGCGTTGGCCGAAGCGGCAGCACTGCTGATCCTGCGAAAAAAAGCCCAGGCGATCTGGGGGGACAAAGAGGAAGACTGATCAGCGTCCCAGATCGCCTCTTGTGTGTCGAGTTGATCCGTGAGGCCCAGGCAATGGGTAGCCGTCTTGAGCCGGCCTGCATCGAGCTGGGCATCACCCTGCGCACATTCTAGCGCTGGGTGCGTGAAGGTGACGATGCCGTGGCCGGCGACAGCCGTCGGACCAGCGTGAGGCCGGAACCGGCCAACAAGCTGAGCGAGGATGAGCGAGCCGAGATCCTGGCCGTTGCCAACAGCGAGGAATTTGCCAGCCTACCGCCGAGTCAGATCGTGCCGGCGCTGGCCGATCGGGGCGTCTACGTCGCGTCGGAGTCGAGCTTTTACCGCGTCTTGAAGGCAGCATCGCAGCAGCATCACCGCGGCCGCGCAAAGAAGCCTTCCGAACGCGTGCTTACGAGCCATTGCGCCACCGGCCCGAACCAGGTGTGGAGTTGGGATATTACGTGGATGCCAGCTGCCGTGAAGGGCCAATTTTATTACTGGTACATGGTGCTTGACGTCTTCAGCCGAAAGATCGTCGGGCACGAGGTGCACGTGGCGGAGTCGGCGGAACTGGCGTCACGGCTGATGCGCCGGACCAGCCTGGCCGAAGGACTGGCAGGCCGTTCCTTGGTGCTCCATTCAGATAATGGCAGCGCCATGAAAGGGGCGACCATGTTGGCCACCCTGGAGCAACTGGGTGTGGCGCCGTCGTTCAGCAGGCCGCGTGTGAGCAACGACAATGCCTATGCCGAATCGCTATTCCGCACCTGCAAATACCGGCCGGACTACCCGAGAAAACCGTTTGCGAGCCTGGAGCAAGCGCAGGCATGGACGCAGAAATTCGTGCGCTGGTACAACCAGGAGCACAAGCACAGTGGCCTGAAATTCGTGACGCCAGCACAGCGTCACAACGGCCAAGACACGGCGATTCTGAAACGCCGGGAGCAGGTTTATGACGATGCCCGCAACCGCCATCCGCAGCGCTGGTCGCGGGGGATTAGGAACTGGACACTGGAGAGTCAGGTCTGGTTGAATCCGGAAAGGATTCGGCCAGAAGCATTACAGTGCGGCGCTTGAGGTGACGCGACAACTACGTTGACAAACGCCGCTGGCCCAAGTCACGAACCCACGTCGCAGGGAACGGCCGCAGTAGAGCTCCGGCGATACAACACCCGCTTCCTTCAGGATGGAGCGTAACAGCGGCGCTAGGCTGTCGATATGCAGTCAACCATCACCGACGTGCCCCCAGGCGGTCGCAGCTCCGGAAAAACGCGCCATCGCTGATTTGCGCAGCGTTGACCCAAGCCAGGTATGCTTCGACCGGGCAGAATCGGGGCAGCGCCGGCGCCTTGAACGTCGTTTCCTTGATCTGCCGATCAGTCTACGTGACCGGAAAATAACTGGTCATGCCCTGTCCAGGCACAATCTCCACATGCTCAGCAACTAGCTGGGTCATTTCATCGCCGTGGAAGCCGCACCAGATCCCGAGTAGCAGCAATGCGCGATTGTGCAGGTGGCGAATCTCGTCGCGACGGTCATTTTTCGACTTACTTTCCCCAATCGCGGTTTGGGGCCATTGATCCACTCGAGCCAGCTGCTCGATCTGCAGCGGCTTGGCCCGCTTTTCCAGAGCTGGATACAGCACTTGGATACCCCTGAACACCTTTGCTTTAGTCGGATTGGGGAAGCCCTGGTCGAGATGCCATTGGGCTAGGGCGGCAGACGCTGGCGTAGGGTATTGACCGACAGCGTTTCGGTATGGTCGACCAAGTAGTGGGCGATGCTCTCCGCACTGGTCGGCAAAAAGCTGCCCCATTCGACTTCGAAGTGCCGAACTGTGCCTTGATAGGCCTTGCGGGTGTTATCACGGGTCGCGGCATTTACGTACTGGTCGAGTGTGGACATCCTGTAGCTGGCCGAGTGGGAACGACAGATCAAAACACAAGAATTTACCCGAATACGGCGTCAATGCTGGTTAATGAGCCTTATAGGACCCGCCCCACTGCTCCCCATTAGTCACACTATAGCCCTTTTGCCATTCCAAAGACCCCATGGAGGAAGTTCTCCTGCCATCCCAGGACACAACGTCTGTGGCTGGCCTCCATTAGGAAGCAGTCTTTGTCAATTCTTCACCCTCTGAGCTTCATCGCGTCAGGCGCGGGCACTGCGCTTGGATGCATCGCGAAGCTGGGCTGCGTGACGTCGATATCCTGACGGGGCGATCTGCAGAACCTTGCAGAGCGGCTCGACCCCGAACCTATCGCGATGGTGATCGACGAAAGACTTCAGGACTTGAATCGACGGTCGAGCTCCGCCTGGGCGAAAAAAGCGCTGGCCACCTTCAGAATTTCATTGGCACGGGGCAGCTCCTTGACCTCGCGCTCCAGCGCCTTGATGCGCTCCCGCTCGTCGGTGCCGACCCCGTCACGCACTCCACGGTCGATTTCGTCACGTTTGACCCAATCCAGAAGCGTCTGGGCGGTGCAACCAATCATCGGTGCAATCGTCTCGATGGCCGCCCACATCGACGGATGTTCGCTACGCTGCTCGCGCACCAGGCGTACTGCGCGCTACCTGACTTCGGGAGAAAACTTGATCTGTTTCTTGTTCATGGCACCATTCTCTCAAATGTTGGTGCCTCCACAAAATCCGGTGTGATTCAACGTCGTGAAATGGAGACGTTCAAAGCCGACACGGTATCGGCCGGAAGTAAGGGCTGCTGCAGGTCACTTGCAGCGCCCGTAATATCTAGCGGTGAAGCCTTCTCCAAGACTCACCGCATGTATCGGCTTGAGAAGTCACAGCATGCGCAACTGATCTACGCAGTGTACAGTCTCAAACGACCGACTCCTGATTGAGAATCTCATCGCTGCCAACAGCAAGCGGCGCAAAATTTGTCGACCGAACGTAGTCGGGACGGGGATTCTCCACATTGCCCGGACGATTCTTAACTTGATTGTATACAACGTACGCTTGCCAACGGTCCTCACCAGACAGGTTGTGACCCGATGCGTGCACGATGTTTGCATCGAAGAAAACCACGGTGCCAGGCTTACCGATAATCGGCACAACTTGCGGATGGCTGGCCAAAATGTCAAGCATCGTCGGTTTTGGCACGACGTAAAAACGGTAGCCAGTAGCCTCATCGAACGCCGGTTGTAGCGAGCCAAGCTTGTGGCTGCCCGGAATGAAGTAGAGGCAGCCGCCCATCTCGGTAGGCTCGTCAAGCATGATTAACGCGGTGGTCATGCTTGGGTCTTTTACGCCATCAATGTGCCAAGTTCCAAAGTCTTGATGCCACTGCCAGACCGAACCATCGATCGCCGTTTTCAGGTTGCATTTCGTGTGATAGATATAAAGATCAGGGTCCTCCAGAAGCTGCTGCGCCGGTCCAAGCATGCGCGGGGCTCGCGTAGCTGCATGAAAAACAGACGAAGCCGTCGGACTGTCGGGTTCATGAACTTTATAAATGGTCTTCGCAATACCCCCTGTTTTCTCACGAACCAAATGGTCCGTGTCAATTTGCTGAATCCGCTTTAGGTCGCTCTTCATAGCCTTGACTTCTTCGTCCGAGAAAAGCGACTCCAACACGATAAACCCGTCACGTTTGTAGGCGGCCAATTGGGAAGCATTGAGTTTCATAGTGGTCATCTCCTTTAGTAAGTTGATGTCGGTATCATAGAGGCCACCAAACGAAATGTAAAAGATATAATAAGTTGATTATCAATACCTAAAAGGTTTTGTATGGAACTGCGCCATCTTCGGTACTTCCTCACCGTCGCACAGACACTTAATTTCACTAAGGCCGCTGAACGGCTTAACATCGCGCAACCTCCGCTCAGCCGTCAGATACGTGAACTGGAGCAAGAAATCGGCATTGAGTTGTTCAAGCGACTCGGTAGACGGATATTTCTTACGTCGGCTGGCCAAGTGTTTGCTGATCGTGCACGGAGCATCCTTTCCGCGACGGATGCGGCGGTCGTCGATTCGCAGCGTGCAGCGCGCGGCGAAATTGGACACATCGCCGTTGGCTTCTTTGAGCATATTGCCTATACACTCCTGCCTCCGCTGCTTCGCGAATATCAGCAGCGGTTTCCGGCCGTTACAGTTGAGCTTCGTTGGTTCACATCTGCCGAGCAGGTCAATGCTCTAACGCGCGGCGATATTGATCTCGCGTTCGTGCGCTCGATCCCGCCGGACGCCGATTTGAATTCTGCGCTAGTACTTGAGGAACCCTTCTATGTCGCGATCGCGAAAGATCATCCTCTGGCAACGAAACGGCAGATTTCGATAACGGATTGTGCGCCGCTGCGGGTAATTAACTATAAGAAAGACGTCGCTCCCGACTACCATGCGATTATCAGCCAGCTATGTGCGTACGCTGGCTTTGCACCCTCACCTCTTTTCGAAGTGGGCCAAATTTATGCATCGCTGGGACTTGTGAGTTCGGGCTTTGGCGTGACGCTTGTTCCAGCATCCGTTCAACAAGTCCATATGAATAACGTCGTCTACCGTCCGCTGCGCGAAGCGCTACCAAAGAGTAAGCTCATTCTTGCATGGAAAGATCCTGCTCCGTCTGCTGCATTAAACGCGTTCGTGCAGCTTGCAGAGGAGATTGCAGCCAGACGGCCCCCCACAAGAAGGAGTGATACCAATCGCAAGTTATAACTTACCGCCGTTGAGAACCAGGTTGGCTCAGGTACTCGTGCACAAGGAACGAATAGCACCGGGTAGTTGGGGGAAGGCTTTCTAAAGTGGACCCATCAGTCAAGACATTGAACCGGTTAGTTTAAGCTGCGTCCATTTCGACCTCAGCGGCTGCCCGGGGCTACTCCGTACCGCTGCTCTTACGTTCCTGTCCTCCACCGTCGAACTTTTCGATGATCAGCGCACCGCCTCCGGCACCGATACGATTGAGGTGGCCTGACTTCTGTGGACACTCTCGTTTGTTAGCCTCATCAAATGGGAGAATGCATGAAGAAAACAAACTTGCGAACCTATACGCCCGAATTTCGCGCAGAGGCGGCGAAGCTACAGCGTGTTGCATGAATTCATCTGGAATTCATGAGAAGCTTTCTTGTCAAAGAAATGTTGCCATTCATATCTTTGACGTTTCATGGCCTCTCCTTACTCTCTGGATTTGCGGCAGAAGATTTTGCAGGCCCACGAACGCGGTATGGGCTCTCAACGTGAAATTGCCGAGTTCTTTGGTGTCAGTCTGTCGTTTGTGGAAAAGTTGCTGCAGCGGGCGCGGCACACCGGCGATGCCACTGCTAAAAAGCAAGGACGTAGCCCGAGCACGCGCTTGGATGACACCGCACAGGCCCATGTTCGCCTTCTGGTTGAACGGCAACCCGATATCACGCTGGCTGAATTAGCCGATCACGTTGACCAGTTGACGGGCGTGCGTGTAAGGCCGGCAACCCTTTGCCGGTTATTGCAGCGGCTGCGCATGCCGCTTAAAAAAGACCGTCCATGCATGTGAGAGAGATACTCTGCGAGTGCGTCGCGCCCGTCGTCAATACCGCAGGAAGATAGCCCGCCATTCGTCCCGCCGGTTGAAGTTTATCGACGAGACCGACTGCAATATCGCCATGATGCGTCGCGGCAGCCGCGCAACCCCTGGTGTTCGCGTCAAGGATGCGGTACCAAAGAGCTTCGGTCGCAATGTGACTGTGCTGGGAGCGTTGTCCTGCCAAGGTCTGGAGGCGGTCATGACCATCGATAGTGCCACCGGCGCCACGGTGTTCCGTACCTATGTTAATCATGTTCTGATACCGACCTTGCGGCCGGGCGATGTCGTGGTGATGGATAACTTGAGTGCACACAAAGTCGCCGGTATTGAGCAAACCATTGAAGGTGTCGGAGCCACCTTAATCTATCTGCCACCTTACTCGCCAGAGTTCTCTACCATTGAAAACTGCTGGTCCAAGCTGAAGACCAAACTAAGAAGCACCCCTTTCAAGGTCTTATTTAATGAAGCCATTTTTGAGCACTCGCGCAGTGGCGACCTGCCGGCGTGCGACGGCGCCTGAGACGTAGCCCTTCCTAGCCGATGTTTTTGGGCCACGCGTATGCTTTCGTAGTGACTTGGGATTGGCATGCAATGCTATTTGCAGCAATACCTCCGCCAGCTGGTCTGCGGTCATGCTGTCGTATGGGTCCCATGCGGTTGGTATAACAGCCATTACCATGCCGGCATAGTGCGTCCGGATTTCATCAGCAAAGCAGTAAGACGACAGTTCTATGTCTTCCTCCCGCAGCTCATGCGCGACCCACACCGCCGATTGCAGTACCGCCAGCACGTTGTACGCCATCACCGCCACGCCGAAGGCAAACAGCGCAGCGCGCGGATGACCCAGCGTCTGCACCTCGCTATGCAGCACGGCTTCCAACCGCTGGAACAGCGATTCAATCTTCCAGCGAAATCGATAGACGCGTGCCACGCTGCGTGCGGTCAACTCCCATGCCGGCAGATTGGTCAACAGCCGAATCACCGTCTCACCGTCCTCTGTGGGGTGCTCCAGGTGCAGTTCCACTCGGCGCAATCGTATTGGCTTGCCCTGCTCATCCTCGATCGATATCGCTTGCTCATGGACGCTGCCGGTGTCGATCCTGCCGCGCAATTGCATCGGTTCGAGCTCCTGTGGGCTGGGCGTGCGGCCATGTTCACGTACGATGAAACAACTGCCGCGTTCTTGCCAGCGGCAGAAGATGGCGCGTGTGCTGAAGTTGCGATCGGCAATCCACAGCTGGCCTGGCTGCGCCTGTTGCTGGATGGCCTGCATCATTGTGCGTTCACTGGCATGGCCATCTTCGCAAGGCAGCATGTCAACCACGAGATCCGTCTCCGGGTCGTACACCACCAGCGACTGCCCTGGCAGCGCCGCACCACGAAAGCCGCGCAGAGGCTTGAGACGCTTCTCGCTGGCCGGCAGATGATTGCCATCAACGATGCGCAGTTGGTAGCCAGGTACCATGGGCGCTTTACCACCCAGCATGGGGGCCAGGACTTTACCCAGGCGAGTCGCACTGCCTTGCACCAGGGCACGGACCAAGCCAGGGGACGTGCCGTTGATCTTGTCGTATAAAGCTTGTAGGGAGACGGGTAGGTCCTTGCAGGCCTTGGCAGCGGCATGCAAGGATGGACGCAAGCCCACGGCTACCACGGACATGAGTTCGACCGTGGTGGAGAACAGCAGCTGACGGGTGTACTGTAAGCCGCGCTTCTGTTCAAAGAGCTCATCAATCCACTCCGGCTCCAGCGCTCGTTGCATGGCCAGCCTCGCCATGACGGTTACCGGGCTTTGCTCAACACAACGTTGCACCACCGCATCCATAACCATGGCACGCACCTCCGTGCCACTTGGATGCCTTATCTACTATCTGGTGCCTCAATCACCCTATAAGAATCACCTTGAAAGGGGTGAAACTAAGAAGTGCGAAGGCAAGGACTCGTCAGGCACTTGATGAAGCCTTGAGAGCGGCGATCGACTCGACCAGTGCCGCTGATGCTCAAGGCTGGTTAAGCATTGCGGTTATCCCCTACATCGATGTGAAACGCGATGTAAAATCTTCAAAGGGATGGCCCTAAATAAACGAGAAAACCAACGATCCCTTCGAAAACCCTTCATAAATTGCAATTATCGGTTCTAAGCATTCATCACAGCGACGGCACGTACATTCAGGTAGGCCTCGACCGCCTCCGGTCCGCCCTCGGAACCGTAGCCCGAATCCTTCAACCCGCCGAACGGCAGTTCCGCCGACGGCAGCGCCGGCATGTTCACCCACAGCATGCCCACTTCCACCCGGCGCGTCAGCAGATCCGCATTCTTCAGCGAACGCGTGAACGCATAGCCCGCCAGTCCGTACGGCAGACGGTTAGACTCGGCAATCGCTTCTTCCAGCGTGTTGAAGCTGCGGATCGCCGCCATCGGGCCGAACGGCTCGTCGTTGAACACCTTCGCTTCCACCGGCACATCCGACAGGATCGTCGGCTGCCAGAAGTTGCCGGCCTCGCCGATGCGCACGCCGCCGGCCAGCACCTTCGCGCCGCGCTCGATCGCATCCTGGGTGAATTCCGCCATCGCGGTGAGGCGGCGCGGATTGGCCAGCGGGCCCATCTGCGTGCCTTCGGCCAGGCCGTCGCCGACCTTCAGCGCCTGCGCATGCTTGACCAGCGCCTGCTCGAACTCGCCGCGGATGCTCTCATGCACCAGGAAGCGCGTCGGCGAGATGCACACCTGGCCGGCGTTGCGGAACTTGGCCGCACCGGCCGACTTGACTGCCAGCGCAATGTCGGCGTCCTCGGCCACGATCACCGGCGCATGTCCGCCCAGTTCCATGGTCACGCGCTTCATGTGCTGGCCGGCCAGTGCGGCGAGCTGCTTGCCCACCGGCGTGGAGCCGGTGAAGGTGATCTTGCGGACGATGGGATGGGCGATCAGGTAGCTGGAAATCTCCGCCGGATTGCCGTAGACCAGGCCCAGCACGCCGGGCGGAATGCCGGCATCGACGAAGGCCTGGATCAGTGCGGCCGGGCCTGCCGGGGTTTCTTCCGGCGCCTTGACCAGCATCGAGCAGCCGGCGGCCAGTGCGGCGCCGACCTTGCGCACGACCTGGTTGATGGGGAAGTTCCAGGGCGTGAAGGCGGCGACGGGACCGACCGGGTCTTTGAGCACCATCTGGCGGATGGCGATGTTGGTGCGTGACGGCACGATGCGGCCGTAGACGCGAAAGCCTTCCTCGGCGAACCACTCGATGATGTCGGCTGCGGCCAGCGCTTCACCCTTGGCTTCGACGAGCGGCTTGCCCTGTTCCTGTGTCAGCACACGGCCGATGTTTTCGGCGCGCTCGCGCATGAAGGCGGCGGCGCGGCGCATGATCTTGCTGCGCTCGGCGGGCAGCATGTCGCGCCAAGTTTCGAAGCCTTTCTGAGCCGCTTCGAGGGCGCGGTCGAGATCGGCGCGGCCGGCATGGGCGACGCGGCCGATTTCCTGGCCGGTGGCGGGATTGTGAACGGCCAGCGTGCGGCCGTCGGCGGCATCCTGCCACTGGCCGTTGATCAATAGTTGTGTATTCGGATAAGTCATCTTTATTTTCCTATCTTCAGATACATAGAGCGGGCTTTGGTAAGCACGCCAATCTCACTGCTAATAAAGGCAGTTGGAATCGGGCGTGTTACAGCCATCAAATCAATTGCATCCATAAAACATGGATATCATGTCAGGGGTGTTTTCCACACAACAGGTAGTTAATCCTTTGTTTACCTCACGTGCTGCAACATACGTTATGCTGAGGGTTGTTAAAAGCTTCTTTTAACGTCTCGCTTTGCACGGACTTTCATTTGACGCGGGAAAGACATTTCATACTTTCTACCAGTTCATTTTCCATGTGTAACTCGACGCTTCGTTCATGTAGGTTGCTTACGGCATACATAAATAACCATATGCCGATTCCCGCAACTAATTGATGAACACAAGCGCGAATTGCGGGATGTAAGTCGTCAGAAGTAATACTGCCAGCATTACCAATATTTGCGGCCAAATGGCACGTGATACCTCACCGAGCTTCTGACCACTGATTGCCATCCCCACGAATAAACAGTAGCCAATCGGTGGTGCCGCCATCCCCACTGCTACATTTGTAACGATGACCGCGCCGAAGTGGATTGGGTCAACTCCGAATTGGTTAGCGATTGCTATCAGCATTGGACCAAGAATCACCATGATAGCTACTTCGTCCATTACTGCCGCGAGAAGGAAGAAAACCAGATTCAGAACAAGCAGCATTAGCCAAGGCTGAGTGATGGCACCGCCGAGTGCTCCGGCAAATTTAGTTGCTATCTGCTCCTGTGCGATAAGAACGCTAAAACCGCTCGATGCGGCCATAACAGCCATGACGATTGCGCTAACTCGCATTCCGTTTATGAAGATTTCTGGTAAATCTCGAACCTTGATGCGCTTCTCGACGAATACCCCAACCCACAGACTGTAGAGACATGCTACAGCAGCGGCTTCGGTCGGAGTGAAAGCGCCACCATAGATCCCTGCTAGCACAATGAATGGTGCCAACAGTGCCCAAATGCCCTCCCTGAACGCAGTACACACTTCAGTAAATGTCGCCCGTGGTAGGCGTGTTACATGGTTCCCGCGCGCATTCCAGGCCACCAACAGCGATAATCCTCCTGCCATTAGCAAGCCTGGCAGAATACCCGCCAAAAACAGCTTGGAAATCGATTGCTCAGCAATGACGCCCCAGATTACGAACGCGATTGATGGGGGAATAAGGGGGGCAAGCACACCAGCGCTGACTGCAAGTGAGGTAGCGTACGCTTTAGAATAGCCGCGCTCAGCCATTGCCGGAATCATGATTGCACCAATCGCAGCCGTTGTCGCCGGAGCAGATCCTGAGATTGCGGCGAAAATAACCGCCGCCAAAATCGTTACATGCCCTAAGCCACCAGGCAGGTGACGAACCAAGACATCAGCCATTGCTACCAAACGCTTGGACATTCCGCCGGCCGACATGATTTCTCCGGCCAGCATAAAAAATGGAATACCTAAAAGACTAAACGATTGCGTTCCGGAGATTATCGTCTGCGGCAACATTACAGCGGGAATATCCGTAAAGTAGAGAACGCCGATGACTGAGATACCAATCGCGAAACTAAAAGGGAACCCTAGCAATACTAGTAAAGCGAAGCCTGCGGTCAAGATCCATGCACTGACACTCATGCCTTTTCCTCCTGCGGTAGTCCAACAAGCAGGCGCTCGAAAGCAAACAACGCGGTCAGCGCACCGCTGACCGGCGCTGCGGTATACAACCATTCGACGGCGTAGCCGATCGCCGCTGAGGTAGATCCTATTGTTTCGTGCACATAGGTGGCCCCCGACCAGACAAGGTAGCACCCAAACCCGGCAATGCCGAAACATATCAGCCGATTCATGATGTCCTTGCCCACTGACGGCAAGTGCTCAATCAGTAAGTCCATCCGTACATGAAAAAATTCGCGGACACCAACAGCGATCATTAGCAACATTGTCCAAGTGAACATTAGCAGCGCGAGTTCTTCCGTCCATGACGGTGGGCGGTTAAAGAAATAGCGCATAAAAACTTGCCACAAGATTGCTGCTGTCATTACTGCTGCTAGAAGAACGATTATGCCTTTGACCGTATGGCAAACCACATCGTTGAGCCTTACCAACCCCTTGGTGAGTGCCTTCAATTTACTTTACCTCAGCCAGCGCTGCATCAAGAAGATCGTTGCCAATGCTGCCTCGGTATTTCTCGTAAACCGGCTTGACACGTTCACGGAATGCACTTCGGTCAGTCACCGTATTGACTTTAACGCCCTTAGCCTGCAACGAAGCAATAATTTTTTGAGTGTTCTCGACACTCGTTTTCCGCTGCTCTGCCACTGCCTGCGCTGCTGCCTCCTTGACCGCCCTTTTCTGGTCGGGGGTCAGCTTGTCAAATGTGCGCTTACTCATAAGGAACTGCAGGACGGAATATGTGTGATTAGTGAGTGACAGATACTTCGTGACTTCAAAGAACTTGCTTTGGTCAAGCACTGTGACCGGCGCCTCAAGGCCATCAATCGTTCCCTGTTGAATGGCTGTAAATGTTTCGCCCCAGGCCATTGGCACTGCGCTACCACCCAATGAATTGAACATGTCAATATAAATCGGGCTCAGCATGACGCGATACTTGACGCCCTTAACATCCTCAGGCTTGGCCACCGGCTGACGGTTGTTGACTATGCTGCGGAAACCGCTGTCCATGTAGCCCAATGTCAGAATGCCCTTTGCTTCGAGCTGCTTCGCCATCTGAGCACCCACTTTTCCATCCAAAACCTTGAATGCTTGTGCCTCACTGCTATACAGAAAAGGTAAATCGTTCAACTGGAACGCCGGCACGACTTGGGCAACTGATGAATTGGTGATAATGCCGGCATCCACTGTGCCGAAACGTAGTCCCTCAATCATAGGCTTTTCGTCCCCCAACTGCCGGTTCGGATATAACTGAATATCAAGTGTCCCTTTGCTATTGGCTTCGGCGGCAGCCTTGAATGCGCGGGCACCAATAGCGTATGGGTCTTGTGCCCCATCGCTGGTTGTCCAACCGATTTTAATGACCGTTTTTTGTTGAGCCTGCACTGAAGTGCAAGCAATGAATGCAGTGATCAAAGCTGCCGAGATTGTTCCGATCGATCTTTTCATGTCGTCTCTCCATTGTGTACTGCATTGAATACCTACCGTCTGGGGACGGCAGCGATTAAAATCCGTAAAGGCGATGTGCGTTGTCCACTAGCACTCGGTTGCGATCGGACTCGCAAGGCAGCCACATCGCTAGCGTCTCAAGCAAGTCGCCCACGTTCATCATATGTCCGTAATGGGCGACGTGCGGCCAGTCTGATCCCCATACGCATCGGTCGGGCGCTGCGTTGAATAGGGCCTGTGCCAGTGCAACAGTGTCTTTGTACGGCAGTGTCGGGCTCAGACGGTATGCGCCTGAGAGTTTGACCCAACCGCCGTCGCGGATCAGTTCTACAAGCGTGCGGAATCCAGGTGCATCAACTCCACGCTCGGCGGGGAAATGGCCCATATGATCGACTACGAAAGGCGCACGCAGCTTACTAATCGCCGGTGCAAGGGCGGGCAAGTCCTTTACGCTAATGAGAAACTGAAGGTGCCAGCCCATGTCCCGTGCAAGGGCATCGTACTCGGAAAGTGCATCGAAACCGATGCCGCCGCCGAACAATACGTTAAGGCGCAGCCCGACGACACCGTCCTCGCGTGCTGCGACATATTCGTTCTCGGGCAAGCTAAGCGGCATGACCGCGATGCCCCGTAGACGCTCATGATGGGCCCGTAGAGTTTGCCGCATCAGGCGGTTGTCAGTGCCGTGCACGCTTACCTGTATGAGAACGCCGTATGTCATGCCTGTCGCATCAAGCATTGTTGCGCGCGGAGTAATACTGAGCCACTACGCGCGAAGTAAATCTGAGCCACTTTTTCGTAAAGTCGGATCTTTTTGCGCGAGATCCGAGTGTTACATAAGGAAGAGTGGATGGAAATTCATGTGCTCAAGGCCCAGGGCCTCTCGGAGCGTCAGATAGCCCGCCAGCTGGGCATCTCAAGAAACACGGTCGCCCGTTATTTAGATTCACCCGAGGCGCCACGCTACAAGATGCGTGATGCCCGGCCCACCAAGCTTGATGCGTTCAAGGCCTACATCACCAAGCGTGTCGACGAAGCGCATCCGGAATGGATTCCAGCACCGGCAATGATGCGCGAACTCAGGGCGCTCGGCTATACCGGCCAGATTCGCCAGCTCCAGGAGTTCATGCGAACCTGCAAGCCAGCCGCCAAGGAGGATCCGGTGGTCCGCTTCGAGACCCCGCCCGGCCAGCAGATGCAATGCGACTTCGTCGTCTTCCGACGTGGACGCCATCCGCTGTATGCGTTTACCGCCACGCTGGGCTACAGCCGATGGCGATGGGTGCGCTTCGCTGCCGACGAGACTGCCGAGACGCTCGTGGCCTGTCATCATGCGCTGTTCGAGGCACTCGGTGGCGTGCCGAAGGAAATACTCTACGACAACGCCAAGAGTGTCGTCATCAAGCGCAATGCCTATGGCGAGGGCCAGCATTGCTGGAACGATGACTTCCTCGACATGGCCAAGTTGTACGGCTATATGCCCAGGCTGTGTCGGCCGTACCGGGCGCGTACCAAAGGCAAGGTAGAACGCTTCCATCGCTATTTGCGCGGTAACTTCTATGTGCCGCTGGACAGCCGGATGAAGGCCAGCGGCCTGCTGGTCGATGTTCCTACCGCCAATGCCGAGGTTGGCAAGTGGCTGCGCGATGTGGCTAACCGGCGTGTGCATCCGCTCACCCGTCATGCCCCTCATACGCTCTACGAGAACGTGGAGAAGGCATTGCTGCAGCCCTTGCCGAAGTACCGGCCACGAATCGATCCGACATGGCCGGCCATGCGCTCGATCAGCGCACAGGTCAATTCCTTGCAACACTCGCTGTCGGTCTACCAGCAGATCCTAACGGAGGTCGGCGTATGAACCTGCAGGCTGAACGCATTGACACCTACTGCCGGCAGCTCAAGCTCGATGGGCTGGCCGAGCGTTTCGAAGCCATTGCCAGCCAGGCTGCCGAACAGGACTGGAGCTTCCTGCAGTTCCTGGAACAAGCGCTGGCCCATGAACGCGATACCAGACAGGTTCGCAGCCGGCAAACGTTGGCTCGGATGGCGTCCTTCCCGGTCATCAAGACCCTGGAGCAGTACGACTTCGAGTTTGCCACCGGCACGCCAAAGAGTCTGATTGATGAGTTGGCTACGTTACGCTTCGTTGAACGGGGCGAGAATGCAGTGTTCCTGGGGCCTTCTGGCGTAGGCAAGAGCCATCTTGCCATTGCACTGGGCTACCTTGCTACCCAGGCCGGCATCAAGACCCACTTCGCTACTGCGGCGGACCTGATGTTGCAGTTAGCAGCAGCCGAGCGTCAAGGTCGATACGACGCGGTGATGCGGCATCGGGTACTGGGTCCGCGACTACTGATCATTGACGAGATTGGCTACCTGCCGTTCAGCGGTGAGCAAGCCAGCCACTTCTTCCATATCGTCTCCAAGAGATATGAACGGGGTGGTTCGATGATCCTGACCAGTAACCTGCCGTTTGCTCAATGGGATGACACCTTCGGGGCTAACCCGACGCTGACCGCGGCCATGCTCGACCGCATTCTGCACCATGCTCATATCGTACAGATCAAGGGGGATAGTTACCGACTCAGGAAACAAAAGAAAGCCGGCTTCGTCGGCAGTGCTGCCAAGTCAGTGGCTCAGAATTCGGCCGCGTAAAGGTCCGCAAAGTGGCTCACTGTTACTCCGCGCTTGACATCGGTCCTGTAACAATGTGGCGGCGGTCGCCTTGGCGGCGAGGAATGCCAGGGTTATCTGGGCGATGCTGGCTCGAGGAACGGAATATCAAGTAGCGAGCTGACAGGAATCAGAATCAAATTTCAAGGAGTGTCCCGCCAACGATTGCGAGCAAGACGGGTTGATGGAGAATGAGTTCGGACTCACGCAGACAAGAGCCTGATAACAAAGTTGGTCGAAGCTAGGCCGTAGCGGTAATGAGGCAGTCTGCGAGCGGAAGACATCAGGGCCGGCACCGACGGGTGCCACAGTAGGCCGGATAAATTTGTGCAGTCGATTCTCACTTCAACGTCAAAACGGCAGGTCTTGCAAAACGGAGGGAGTTCATAAATACTGTTAGATGATTGTCATTATTCTTCAAGTTGCTTTATCTAACGGCCGCTGCCCTCCTCAATCGCATTGGCGAAAAGGGCAGCAGTATACGGTTATAGGCCCGTTGCTGCATGCAACTGGAATTCAGAGCACATCGCAGCTGCTAATGTCGAAAGAGAGTCCGGACGAAGTGAGCCTGTCAGATTTTTTGTGTAAAGCGGGGTCATGAAATAATACCGAAAGGGATGTTCCATGACCGACGTAATGACCA
>NZ_JAWIIV010000036.1:0-55619 GCF_035916955.1 Noviherbaspirillum album
CTGATTGCGTCGTTGCAAGGTGGAACGAGCTTGGCAGGGGCTTCCACAGCTTAGCGTGCTTTATTTTCCGTTTTCTGAGACGACCACAGATCAGAAAAGACTGTGCAGCCGACTCTTGATATTCCGTGCAGTCACCTTCTGAAAATGACAACTAAACCATGTATTGATACTGTTAATAAATCAAGGACAGAAATGGCAAAAATTGGTTATGCCCGCGTCTCGACCGGCGACCAGAATCTTGACCTGCAGCGTGATGCGCTCTGTAACGACTCACTGGAAACCTGCTCAGGTGATAATCACGAAAGGGAATCACATGAGCATGACGATAGGGGAAGAATTCAAACGGCGGACGGCCAAGCGCAAAGCAGCGTTGGTTACCGAAATCATTCAGGGTAAAACCAGTGTGGCTGAGGCCAGCCGGGGCTTCGACATCTTGCCTTCGGAGATTAAAGAGTGGGTTGACGACGGACGCAAAGGCTTGAAAAACGCATTGCGCGCCAAGCCGCTGGACGTCAAGGAACAGTACAAGCGCCAGATCAAAACACTGCAGGAGGCGTACGACGAAGCCATGCTTGAATTGCGTGCAAGAAAAAAGCTGCAGTCCCTGCTGGGCGAGGACGAGAAGTGATCGAGACGATCCGCCAGGGACTCATGGAAGACGGCTTTACCGTCTCGATCAGCAAGATCTGTCAGTGGTTCGGCGTGCCGCGCAGAACGGTGTACTACAAGCCGGCCAAGTCGGCGCCCAAGGTTCAGGACCGCTTCGCCGGTCCAATCAAGGCCATGATCGACGAGAATCCGTCCTTCGGATATCGGACGGTGGCGCACCTCCTAGACTTCAACAAGAACACGGTTCAGCGTATATTCCAGCTCAAGGGCTGGCAGGTGGAGAAGCGGCCCATTGGCTTCCGGCCGCGGGTGCAGGCTTTGCCATCAGTGGCTAAGGCACCAAACGAGCGGTGGGCGACGGATTTGTGTCGGGTCTGAGCTGGTCGTTATGGCTGGGCGGTGCTGGCGCTGGTGATCGATTGCCATACCAGAGAGCTGCTTGGCTGGCACCTGTCACGCTCTGGCAAGGCCAAGGTCGATGAGTCTGCGCTGGAACAGGCCTTGATCGCCCGCTACGGGACCCTGGGAAGCGTGCCTGCACCGTTCCTGCTTCGTTCCGACAATGGCCTGGTCTTCACCAGCCGCAGCTACACCGCGCTGGTCAGAAGTTATCGATTGAAGCAGGAATTCATCACACCACACTGCCCTGAACAGAACGGCATGGTTGAGCGAGTTATCCGAACCTTGAAAGAACAGTGTGTGCATCGCCATCGGTTCGAGACCCTGCAGCATGCGAGCCGAGCCATTGGTGACAGGATTGGCTTCTATAACACCCGGCGTCCGCATCAAGCGCTGGGCATGAAAACGCCTGCGGAGGCATTTGCTTTAGCAGCTTGATCTGAGCAGATTCGGCTGGGTCATACATGGACGCATCCTTTTGCCAAGCCTGCATTGATGATGTGAAGGGTTAGATTGCAGTCATACATTCGGACTTTGTATGGGGCATTTACCCCTGTCCCTGATGGAATGTGCTGACAGGATCCCAATCATTACATCGCACTTGTTGTGCCTAACCCAGCGCGGGATGCTCCTGTCACGGTCTGACCAGCTTCGCCATCACTTCATGGTTGCCTGTGCAACCTTGGATGTGCTCCTACGTGTGATTCGACCTCATCAACCGACCGGATTACAAGCGGGATATCGCGCCGTAATCCGGCCGGAAAGTTCTGTCTCTTGCCAATAACGCCCAGATAATACGAGCGTGTAGAGGAAAAGATGATTCGGGTTATGCATACATAAACACTTGTACCCGAATATCATTGAACACGAAGCAGACATAAAGCCCAGCCCATAGCTGGGAGCGAGCGGAACAAGGTCCGCAGCACTCCCCGGACGCAAACGGTTGAGCGTGGCCCTAATGCCTGACCCTGCATACGCAGGGCTTGGGCCTTGCCGGACTGACGACCAGAATAGCTGTGAGGCCGACAAGACATCTAGCCCTTCGCATCATCGAATCGATACCGCCCGTCCTGTTCCGACGTTCGAGCTCGCGGCGCGCCGGATGATCTCTTCTGCGTCGTCCTTAAGAATGAAACCTTCCCGCACATTTTTCCTCACCGTCGTCGTCACGGCCTGCACATAGGCGTCATTGCTGCGATACAGTTGCGACAGCTTCGCATCGTTGAACGGAACGTGCATGCCATAGTTGTTCGGGCAGCCCGGCGTCATACCTATCTGGTCGCCACGATTGGTTGCGGTTGGCACTTCGACCTCCGCTTGGCGGATACCGCCGTAAGCCAAGCCATTGACATCACGCGTAATCATGGGAGGGTTGACCGAAGTCATCGTAATCGGTTCGGCACGGGGTGGCTCAATGCCATTGAGCACCCATCTGGAAAGGTGGTGATAACCTGCATTTAACACATAGCGCAATGGCACATGGCTTCCGGGCTCTGGATCGCACCCCAGGCTGGGCGGCGTCATCTTGTCTCGGACTGCTAGACCCTGGCGATACTGAACCCACCAATAGTCTACGTGTGCAGCACCCGCGATCTCCCACTCGCGCAGTGTCGGCGAGTCCGGCTGCCGTGTGGCGCCCAGCCCGTAAAGCATCAATTCCGTCTCGCTGATGATTCGCATCATCGGTGCCCTGACGTCCGTGCGGAACGGTCCGCCCAATACCTGAATAAGGAAGCCATCTACTAGGTGATGCTTGGGCTGGATGCTGTTGTAGTATAGGGTGAGCCGCCCGGCTGACTGCGACTGTCCGACCGCAAGCACGGCACTTGGCACCAAGCCCTTCAATATCTTGTCCCGGTCGGATACCTTGATCGCCTTTATCACTTGTGAAAAGATGTCGTAAGACAGTGAATCGTCAGTAATCGAGCCTCCGGCAGTTACGTCGAGACTGCCGTATCTGGTCGGGCTCCAGTCTTTCAATCCTGTCCTTTCCTGGTGGACGCCCACGCGTTGGGCATCCACGCGTACGACTACATAGCCTTCCCGGGTCAAGTACTCCCTGGAATATTGCCAATGAAGATCGATGCCATATCCGGAAGTCACATTGGCCCACTCGACCAGAACCACGCCGTTGAATTTCTTCGCATCGACAGGACGTCGCACGACAATCCGTGTCTTGTACGGATGCCCGGAAGAGGTAGCAACTGCATCCGCCATCGTCGGAGTCTGGTAGCGCGTGGCTGTACCTTGAACAAAGAATTCTTCCTCGACGTAACCCGCAAGGGCGAGGTCAAACTGGGGTTCTGTAACGAAAAACGGATAGTCGCGAGCGGTGCCTGCACCAGGCGTGGAGTTCACAGCGATTGGACCGGTTACTTGCGGTGTTGAAACTACGTCGTTGATGCTGGCTGAACGCTGCCCGCTTGACTGCGCCTGCGCCGGCAGCGAACACAGCGACGCACCTAGGAGAGCAGTTACAACAGCAGCGGATACGATGGTACGTGACTCGACGATTAATCGGAATTTCATGTGCTTGTCTCCAAATTTGTAAGTGTGGAACCAGGAACCTAAACCGGGCGCTGGGTTAGCAATGAGGTTGACAGTATTGGCGTATGCAACGTCCAGTTTGTGCAACATGTGGCCTCTGGTGACTTCATCATGTCTTAAATTAAGAAGAGGGTACAAGCGACGTTTATTCAATTGAGGATGAAATTCCGTCATAAGTGTTGCGGCGCGCAACTGACGAGTTAAGTTAATCGAAGTGTAATAAGGATGTGCAGCGCTCCCTCAATTTACCGGAATTACTTTGCTTCGGGTATTTTCTTTGATCTAATCGGTATATGTATGATGCCAGATATGACTGAGCTCATACTTAAGCGCGCCGTTCACCCGCGCGATATTGGCTCAACTTTGTACGGGAAGCGCTGCTACATGGAGAACAGGTGATGTCCTGAATGGTGTCGATGCAGGGGAGCTGGGTATAATTTCTCTACTGCAAACCGGGATCGTCTTCTACGAATAGACGGCTGAATGCTCGCCGAGCAATCAGCCCCCTACCTTAAAATCTCCATATTGTTATCGCGGATTCAACTGGGAAGTGCAACTTGATGAACTAAGGCGGGAGGGGAAGATGCGGTAGCATCCGGACCCCAAGACCGCCAAGTCAATGTTGCCCGGAATGCGCTACACACACCTCACCCAAGACGAACGATACCAGATCTACATACTGAAGAAGGCAGGACACGACTGCAGCAGCATTGCCAGGCTCATGAAGCGTCACAAGTCGACGATCAGTCGGGAGCTGCGGCGCAACCGCGGCGAACGGGGCTACCGGCCGGCACAGGCACACCAGCAAGCTGCGGTCCGACGGCGCACCGACAACGGCAAGCGCATCAGTGAGCATACCTGGGCCTTTGTCGACATCAAGCTGGGGCAGTTATGGAGTCCGGAGCAGATCTGCGGCTATTTGAAGGTCAATGGCATGCCCAGCGTCAGTCATGAACGAATCTATCAGCATATCTATAGGGACAAGCGTGCCGGCGGCACCTTGCACAAGAGCTTGCGAAACCAGAAGCAGCGTAAAAAACGGTATGGCCAGCGCGAACGGCGCGGCGCGATTGTGGATCAGGTCTCGATTGAGCAGCGTCCGGACATTGTCGATCAGCTTGGACGCTTTGGCGACTGGGAAGCCGATCTGGTCATCGGTGCCGGACATCAGCAAGCGCTGGTCACACTCAACGAGCGTAAGTCCCGCTACAGCTTGATTGGCAAGGTCGAACGCAAGACCGCACAGGAGGTATCGGACACCATGATCGCACTGCTGACGCCGTTTGCTGACTGTGTCCATACCGTCACTTCAGATAATGGCAAGGAATTCGCCCAGCATGGTCGTATTGCGAAGGACCTGAATGCGCAGTTCTTTTTTGCGCACCCGTATTGCTCGTGGGAGCGAGGCGCCAATGAGAACATGAACGGGTTGATTCGCCAGTTCTTCCCGAAGAAGATGGCCTTTGACAGTATTACAGACAGCGACATTGCCCTGGCAACGTATAGCCTGAACCACCGACCAAGGAAGTGTCTCGGCTTCAAAACACCACATCAGGTCTTTATGAGCCAGTTACAATCCCATTAATAAGCCGTTGCACTTCAGACTTGAATCCGCCTATGTCTCAACGGCTATGATGATGCCGAAATGAACTCGATGTTAGGAATAAATGAGCGATTGCGGAATTACTAATAAAAAAAGCCCTTAACACTCGTTAAGGGCTTTTTGGAAGCATGTGGTCTACTTGAGCCACGACTTTAGCGACGCGGCCATTTTCTCTGCCGAGATGCCATACCTGTCGTGCAAAGTAGGCAGTGCTCCGGCATCAAGGAAGGCGTCGGGCAAAGCCAGTGTGCGGAATTTTGTAGGCATGACCCCTTCACGCATGAGCAAACCTGCTACCGCTTCTCCGAGTCCGCCAATGATGGAGTGGTTCTCCGCGACGACAACTAGTCGCCCCGAACGGCGTGCCTCTGTAAGGATAGTGGCTTCGTCCAATGGCTTGATCGTCGGACAGTGCAGTACTCCAACTTTCACATTGTCTGATTCGAGCTGCTTGGCCACTTCCAGGCTGCGCATGGTCATAAACCCACTGGAAATCATTAGAACATCGCCACCGTCCCTGAGCAGCTTGGCCTTTCCAAGTTCGAACTGGTAATCATATTCGTCGAGTATCAGTGGTACATTGCCTCGCAGCAAGCGCATGTAGACAGGGCCTTTGTGCTCAGCAATCTGCGGAACCGCCTGCTCAATGTCGAGCGCATCGCAGGGGTCAACAATTGTAAGTCCGGGGATGGCGCGCATCATGGCGAGATCTTCTGTGGCCTGATGGCTGGGGCCGTAGCCGGTAGTCAGGCCGGGCAGGGCACAGCAGATCTTCACATTGAGATTTTCTTCCGCGATCACCTGATGGATGAAATCGTAAGCACGGCGGGTGCCGAATACCGCATAGGTGGTGGCAAACGGAATCAGCCCCGCCTTAGCCATGCCGCCGGCGGCACCCATCAGGAGTTGCTCTGCCATTCCCATCTGGAAGAATCGCTCGGGATATGCCTGTCCGAACAGGTGCAGGTCGGTATATTTAGCAAGGTCGGCCGTCATGCCGACGATCTCCGGACGGTTTGCGGCGTACTCCACCAGCGCCTTGCCGAACGGCGCTGCCTTGACCCGCTGTCCCTCGGATGCAATAGAAGCAATCATCGCGGAGGTAGTCAGGCGCGGTTTTTTGTCAGAGACTGTATTCATTACTAAGCTCCTTCGGGACGGTTAGCTTCTAGAATCGCAAGAGCTTGCTGCCATTCAGGAGGATCCACACGGATGAAATGATTCTTTTCCCGCGCTTCCAGGAAAGGTACGCCCTTGCCCATCAGGGTATCGCAAAGGATTATGCGGGGCTTGTCCTCTTCCAGTTCGCGTGCGCTATCGAAAGCCTTCAAGACGGCGGGCAGGTCATTGCCGTCGCAGCGTTCCACATGCCAGCCGAATGATGCCCATTTATCCGCGAGGGGTTCGAAGCCCAGCACCTTGGTAGACGGACCATCGGCCTGTTGGTTGTTGATATCGACTATACAAATTAGATTGCCTAGGCCATGGTGTGCAGCAGACAGGGCTGCTTCCCAGGTAGACCCCTCATCGAGTTCACCATCCGACATGGAGTTGTAGACGAACGCGGGATTATTCTGGTAGCGAAGACCCAGTGCGATGCCGACGCCAATAGGCAGTCCTTGACCAAGGGAGCCGCCGGAGATTTCCATCCCTGGCGTGTATGTGGCCATGCCCGACATCGGCAGGCGACTGTCGTCGCTGCCATAGGTTTCCAGTTCAGATTCTGGCAGGATGCCAGCTTCCAGCAATGCTGCGTAGTGCGCAATCGCGTAATGCCCGTGCGACAGCAGGAACCGATCCCGGCCTTCCCATTCGGGCTCCTGCGGCCGTTGGTTCAACGCATGGCCGTAAGCTACTGCGAGCACATCGGCATAGCCAAGCGCCTGCCCGACATAGCCCTGGCCTTGTACCTCACCCATGCGTAGAGCATAGCGCCGGATGCGCCAGGCGCAGGCCGCGAGTGCGGACAATTTGTCCTGTTGAGTAGACATGCATTTACTCCAAAAAGATTGAATGCGTTATTTGAAAATGAGTCCTGGTACGTAAGAGACGAGCGCGAGCACACCGAATGCAACAAGGTAGAAGGGCCCCAGCTCGCGGACGGTCTCGCCGACTTTGACCTTGGCTACTGCGCTGGTAATGAAGAGCGTGGTCCCGACGGGCGGCGTGTACAGGCCAATGGCCAAGTTCACGGTCATCATGATGCCAAGTTGGACCAAGTCCATGCCGATGGCATTTGCCAGCGGAACAAAGACCGGCGTAAGCAGCAGCACGGCAGCTGGAAGGTCGATGAACATGCCACACACCAGCATCAGTAGGTTCATAAGGAGGATTACGCTCCATCCACTGGATAGATGTGTCTGGGCCCAGCCGACGATGCCGTCCGGCATACGGTCAAAGGTCAGCAGCCATCCAATGGCAGATGACGCCATGATCACCAGAAGCACCACGCCGCTAGCGAGTCCTGCATCGACGACACACGCATGGAGCCGCTTCCAACCCAGGTCACGATAGATCAGGGCTGAAACGACGCCGGCATAGAGGGTTGATAGAACGCTGACTTCTGTGGGCGTAGCGATGCCGAAACGCAGGATCACCACAATGAGTACCGGCAAGACGAGCGCCGGCGATGCATACATCAACTGCTGGCGAAACGTGGTCCACTCTAGCTTCCTCGTTTCACGAGGGAAATTACGTCTGCGTCCGACCCGCCAGCAAACCACCATGAAGCCGCCGCACATGAGCAGCCCGGGCAGGATGCCTGCCACGAACAGCGCCGATACCGAGGTATTGCTCGCCAGTGCGAACAGGATCATGGGAATCGACGGCGGGATCAGGATGTCAATGGTTGCAGCTGCAGCCAGCGTAGCGGCCGAGAATGCAGGTGGGTAGCCAAGGCGCTTCTGCCATGGAATCAGCAACGAACCAATGGCGGAAGCATCAGCCACGGCGGACCCCGAGACGCCGCCGAAGATAGTGGACGACATGACGCCCACCTGGCCGGGCCCGCCATGGAAGCGCCCGATCAGCGTCGACAGCACGCCGATCAGTGCTTCGCCGAGTTTTCCGCCCATCATGAGAGAACCGGTGAGCATGAAGAAGGGAATTGCAATCAGCGGGAAGCTCTGGACCTGCGCTACCATCTGCTGTACTAGCAGATCTAGGGGTACGCTATCCGACGTGGCTGCGGCAGCCAAGGCGGCGACCAGCAGCGCATGCGCGATGGGTATGGCAACTACCGCAGAGCCGAGGAATACCAATAGGATTAGTGCAGTCATTCTAAATTCCTCCTTACCAGTGGACTTCGGGTACGGGCTGGCCGTCCGAAGCCGATGCTGCCGGCTGCAGTTGCAATGCACGATATGCTGCAATGAGTGCCAGGACAGCGAGCATGCCCATGCCGACCATGACGCAGGCGTAGGTTACGGAACCGGGCACCTGGAGAATCGGAGACTTTTCATCGTGGACAATCTCGAGCATGCGCCATGTGGCCCATGCCAGCGTGCCGTAGAGCCCGCATACTGTCAGTCCGACTACGAATCCGAGACCGCGACGGACTGACAGCGACAGCTTGTCGACCAGGAAAGTGGTGGTGATGTGCGCGCCACGCTGGGCAGCCATTACGACGCCTGACATGACCAACCAGGGAAATAGCAGTTCAGGGACCTCGTTAGCCCATTGCAGACTGGCTCCGGTCGCGTACCGCAGGATAGTGTTGATGGCAAGGATGATGAAGATCATCGCCGTGCTAATCCACAGCAAGGTTTCGCAAATCACCGTAATGATGCGTTCGAAAACATTCACGATTTGTCTCCTAGTGGCGTGCCTTGCATGTCGGCACGCCATCTTTTGTAGATCTGACCCGGATTAGCGTGCCGCTGCAATGACCTTCTGCAAGTACGGTTTGATTGGCGTGGCCAGCCATTTGTCGTAAACACTGGAGGTGGCTTTGGCAAAAGCGGTGGTATCGACCTTGGTCACTTGGACGCCCTTGGTCTTTAGATCGGCCAACAGCTCGTCATCGGCTTTCTGAGACAACTGGCGCTGGAGTGAAGTGGCTTCCGCAGCGGCGTCCTGAACGATCTTGCGATCGTCGTTCGAGAGACGATCCCAGGTCCGCTTGCTCATGACAAAAGGCGTCATCTGGAACATATGGCTTGTGAGTGCCAGATGCTTCTGGACTTCATAGAGCTTGCTCGCGTGGATATTCGCCAGCGGGTTCTCCTGACCATCCACGACGCCTTGCTGCAGGGCGACATACAATTCGGCGAACTTGATCTGCTGTGCTTCTGCCCCCAGGGACTGCATGATGTCAACCAGTACCGTATCAGGCGGGGTGCGCATCTTTAGGCCCTTCATATCTTCGATCTTGGTAATCGGGCGCTTGCTATTGGTCATGTGACGAATGCCATTGTCCCAGTAGCCGAGCACGATCATGCCCTTTGCCGCCGATTTCTCGGACAATTCCTTGCCGAGCGGCCCGTCGAGCAACTTGAACGCATCCGCCGATGTGTTGAACATGAATGGCATGCCAAAGGCGGCGTACTCAGGTACGGCATTGGCAATGGCGCCTTGCGAGTTGGCGGATATATCCAGGGCACCGGTACGCAAGGCGGTCACCATGGCGGCGTCGTCACCCAGCTGCGCCGACGGCGCGACCTGCACATCGATGCGTCCGTTCGACTTCGTCTTGACAATGTCAGCGAACTTTACGGAAGCTTCGTGGCGGGGGTTGCCGGGTGCCGCGCCGTGTCCAAGCGTGAGCTTGACCGCGGTCTGGCTAAAGACCAGTGGGCTGGCGCTCAACAGCGCGGTAATGACAATTGCGCGACGGATGGTGTGTTTGGTATTCATATTGGTCTCCTCCAGAAAGGTCTAGTGAATTAACATGCCGCCGTTGACGTCGAGGGTGATGCCAGTACAATAGGCGGACAGATCGCTGGCCAAAAAGACACATGCTCCCGCCACATCTGCAGCCGCGCCGAGGCGCAGAAGTGGAACCTGCTGCGCAATGACTTCCTTCTGCTCTTCGGACAGTTTGCCTTTGGTGATGTCGGTGGCAATAAGCCCTGGCGCGATTGCATTAACGCGAACGTTGTCCGGTCCAAGTTCGCGTGCCATTGCACGGGTGAGGCCCAGAACACCTGCCTTGGCCGCAGAGTAGTGAGGGCCGCCGAGAATCCCGCCGCCACGTTGTGCCGAGACTGACGACATCGAGATGATGGACCCGCTCTTTTGCTTTTGCATCGCAGGAATGACAGCCTGCGATACCAGCAACATGCCGCGCAGACTAACGTCGAGCACCGCGTCGTAATCACTCTCGGATATATCGACCGTTTTACGTGGTTGCGTAATGCCCGCATTATTGACGAGGATATCGATGCGGCCATAACGCTCTAGCACTTGAGCCACAGCCGCATTAACCTCTGTCTTTATAACTACATTGCCTACTACACCTAAATGATCGGAGCCTAGCTCGGCCGCCTTATTTGCCGGGTCCGCCTGAGCCAAGTCCATGATTACGACTTTAGCGCCGTGAGAGGCCATAAGTTTGGCCGTTGCATATCCAAGCCCGTTTGGGCCAGCGCCGCCCGTGATCAGGGCAACCTTATCCTTCAGCAACATGATGTCTCCTTGTCTGTGCCAAATTATTGAACTTTTTCCACTATGTTGTGGAGTAAAGTAATTTTCGATGGACGTTTGAATAAGCACAAGCGACGAATTTTCGTCTAAGGATGAATTTCATTCACAGATGCTTACTTCGTTGTTAGCATATAGACTATTCCTGAGAGCATGAAAAGGTGCCACTATGCGGTCCTCGTTTCCTCCATTAAGTTGTTTGTTGGCGTTTGAAAGCGCAGCCAGACGTGAGAGTTTCACGGTCGCAGCCCACGAACTCAATCTCACGCCGTCCGCAATCAGCCACCAGATTGCCAAACTGGAAGAGATCTTGGAAACCCGGCTTTTTGATAGAAACGGCCGAACGCTCGCGTTGACCGTAGCCGGCAGGGAGTACCTCAATCGCCTGTCTGGGGCGCTTGATGCCATAAGTGCGGCCACTGACAATGCGAGACGAGGAGTGAGTAACACGTTAAACGTGCACTCGAGCCCGAGCTTTGCAACACTTTGGCTCATGCCCAGGATCGCTGACTTCGCCAGCAAGCACCCCGAGATCGCGCTCTCGTTTTCTTCCTCTGTAGCGTATTCCGACTTCGAAATCGGGATGGTGGATATTGACATCCGCTATGGCCATCCGCATTGGCCCCATCTTCATGTGGAGCCGATTTTCGAAGAAAAAATCATGCCTCTGGCCAGTCCGGAATTCCTCGAAAAGCACCCCATTCGAACGCCGGAGGACCTGATCGGTTTACCGTTGATTCAGTCGGCCGTGAATGTGGTGCAGTGGCGTGATTGGTTCGTCAGTCGCGAGATGAACTTTGCACCGACTGGATTTGCCTATCGCTTTGATAGAACCGCAATGGCGCTGGAGGCTGCTGTCCAAGGCTTAGGAGTTGCCTTCGATAGCACATCCATCGGCGCACCTCATATCGAAAGCGGAAGATTGAAAGCAGTGTTCAACGAAGAATGGTGCCTGAAGGTGCACTCGCATTTCATGGTACTCCCCAACCGATACTTGCAGCGTCCCGAGGTCATGAAGTTTATTCAATGGGTCCACCTACATAATCATTGATTTAGCTGACACTACCTGTTCAATAGTGCCGCATGGCTATTGTGTTCACGATCTGGCGATAATGTCGCTTTTTCTCTCGAGCTTATTTGAGCAATAATGTCGAGAATTCGGCAGACGTTATGTCCGAGTGCCTAGGGGGAGCATCGAAAAGGGCGGTTTTCTTACCTGATTCCTGCTTTTTATCTAAAACCAAGATAAGGCAAAGTTCGGCCACAAGCGGTCTCTCGCGAACACATGTCAAATAACGTTACCAATGCAACTAAGGGGGTGATTCAAAACGCGCTAACGAGTGAGTGTTATCCCAGTAACGTACGTTCAGCCACGAACTGTGCCTTACCCATGACCACTTCACCTGGAGATCGGTCAGACCTGCATATCATCGACTTCCGCCTTAGCGTAGCGCCCGGGAGGGATACCGACGTGCCGTGTGAACGCTACTCCGAAAGCACTGACGGAACTGTAACCGATACGCTCTGCAATGTCAGGGATCGCCAGCTCCCGCTGTCGCAGCATTCGCTTCGCGATCGCCATGCGCCATGCCTGCAGATATTCCATTGGTGCGATTCCCACTGTGCGGCCGAAGCGCTCAAAGAAGGCGGAACGTGACATTGCTGCTTCGTGCGCCAGTTGCGCAATGCTCCATGGTGACGCCGGGCGCTCGTGCATGCAGCGCAGAGCGAGCGCCAGCTTGGGATCGGATAGGCCGCGCACCAAGCCTGGAGACGCCGCTGTGCTGGCCGTTGACCGAAGAGCCTCAATCAACAGCACCTCGAGCAGACGGGCCGTCACGATCTCGCGGGCGGGGCGATCTGATCGGGATTCGTCGCCAACCAACTGAACTAGTGTCGATAAGCGCTGTTCCCCCCGTATATGCACCCATTGCGGCAACAGCGACACCAGCATTGCCGCGTCAGGCGACTGAAACACGCAATTGCCGACGAGCATGCGTGCGTCTACGACTCCGCTCGGATCTCCCACGCGTGCTCCTCCTGGTATCTGGACGATGGGCGTGGTGACGATCTCGCCCTCGCAAGGCGGCTGCCGGTCGAGACTGGATGTTGCAAAGCTGCGCGCCGCCGGGATCAGCACAAAGTCCCCTGCATGCAGTGTGATCGTGTCGCGATGCTCCGGACTGTCGACAGTCAGATGGCAGCTGCCCTCAAGCATAACAAAGTAGAACGGCCGGCCCATCTCGGCTCGACGAACGGCCCAGGGAGCCGACGCTACGACGAGTTTCGAGAACGGAGTGCTGGGCTGCAACAGGGAGACGACTTCGGCTAGGGGGTCGACCATTTTGGACTATCTCTACAAAAAATAGGACTTTCAATTGTAGATGATCCTGATGCTATGGCCTACCATTGGAACCGTCACCCAACTCTCTGGAGGTTCCGATGTCCCACTTACCAACTATCCTTATTACCGGCTGCTCGTCCGGTTTCGGCCTGGACGCCGCACGGCTGTTTCTCGACAAAGGCTGGCGAGTCATCGCGACGATGCGAACGCCGAGCGAAGACCTGTTGCCACGCTCCGAAAATTTGCGTGTGCTACCGCTCGACGTCACCGACATAGAAAGTATCCGCCGCTGTGTCGAGGCGGCCGGCCCGATCGACGCATTGGTCAACAACGCTGGCATTGGCATGCTCGGGCCGCTGGAAGAGACGACGCTGGCCAACATTCGCGAGGTCTTCGAGACCAACGCGATCGGAACCATCGCAATGACGCAGGCCGTGCTGCCACAGTTCCGGCAGCGACGGGCAGGTGTCGTCGTGAACATCACTTCGGCCGTGACACTGAAAGCACTGCCGCTGTTGTCGGTCTACACGGGAAGCAAGGCAGCGGTGAATGCGTTCACCGAATCGCTCGCCTTGGAACTGGCTGCGTTCAACGTCCGCGTACGGCTGGTGGCACCGGGACGCGCACCCAGCACGAGCTTCGGCGATAATGCCCACCGGCTGATAGGTGATGCAGTGCCGGAGGACTATGCCGAATTTATACGGCGTGTGTTTGCAGCGAGGCAGGAGGGCATCAATTCACCAGTCACGCATTCGCAGGATGTGGTCGAGGCCGTGTGGCTCGCGGTGACCGACCCGGCTGCACCAATGCTGATCCCGGCAGGTGCGGATGCTGTCGCCTTGGCGGATATATGACGCTGTAAAAAGATGAGCCGATGCAGGAGACGGAGCAGCCTTTATGCCTCTCTCTGCGGCTGAAAATCTCCGCTTCCGACTGACATCCTTTGCGCAGCCATGTACTTGCCGAGTTGCGTGCATCAATCGAGCAAGCATTTACGCAACGTATTGTTGATGCACCGGCTCGCCCTGCCTACAAATTTTGGCACGCGTATAACCTGGGCCTTGCAACGTGACGCCCAACCCATCATTGCATCGATCTGCCGTGGCCAGCTAAGCCAGCTCAGAGAATTCTGATATTGAACGACCGCTTAGGAGAAATGCTACCATCCGTTCAGGGTCGCCTCCGGCATTTCCAGCCCGGCCCGGCATCATCCGGGAAGTAGTAAATAGCCGCCGACCGACCGATGCGATCTACTGCTCGGTCCGGCCATGAAGCCGACCTTCTAAAAAAATATGCACACGACCGGCCACACCCTGTAACGGTAGTATTCCTTCGGTTAGTCTGACCGATGGCCTGCAGTAAAGGACTTGATAAGGTGCCGAAGCCGCTTTAACAGGACTGGCGCAGCATGAAATGGATCAAGCAGATGCCGTCGTCGACGCACTTGTGCACGTCGACGATCCAGCCGTAGTGCGTTGCTTGGGCGACCAATTTGGTGTGCTGCATGGGGCTTGCCGTTAGTGACCTTGCCAAAGCTCAGCAACAGTTCGCACGCGGCATGCGCATTTGTGATGGGTCAAGTGCGGATGGCTTCCGTCGTTCCGGAGAAATACGCTCATGCATCTTCTGAATTCCACGGCCTAGTCCGTCATGCCACCGAATGCGGTACCGACACGTCCACGACCCAAACTACTCCAAAGCGGTCGTGCAGCATACCGTACAGTGGAGACCATTGACTGGGCGTTAATGCATGCAGAACAATGGCGCCCTGTTCCAGTCCGCTCCAGAGCGTGCGGACCATATTCACATCATCGCCGCGTAGTGAAACGAAGAAGGCATTGTCGCCTGGATGCCAGTCAGCGCCGGCTGGCACGTCGCAAGCCATTAAGGCAATGCCGTCCTCGCCTGTGACTTGGCCCCAGAGGATCTGGTCTGGATCAACCGCTTCCTCGCCGCGGCCCGCATTGGCATAGGTAACTAACGTCTGCTGGCCGTTGAAAATATTCTGGTAGAACGTTAGCGCTGCTCGAGCATGACCCTGAAAGTTCAAATGGATGACAGTGCGGATGGGCATATCAAGCTCCTTTGGTGTGGTTGGAATGTTGGCTTGCTACGGTGCTACTATAGACACCATTCATGCCAGTTCCTGTCAGTAGCGATGTCCTGATCCGAGCGCCTTTTTCATCTGCTGCAAGCTTTACGCACGTTGCCTGCGCCTGTCACTGGCGATCAGTTGGCACGCAACACTGGTGTTTCAGTCCGCTCGGTGTACCGCGACATAGAGACTTTGCGCGCAGGCGGCGCCGACATTGGTGGCGAACGTGGGTTCGGCTTTACGCTTATCGACGACGGCAGTCTGCGCCCGCGCACCTTCAGCCGAATTGAGATCGAGGCCCTAACGCTGGGGTTGGCGCAAGTTCGGAAAATGGGAGATTCGGCGCTGGCCGCGGCGGCTGATGCGGTTCTTGCCAAAGTGGCGGCGACGCTGCCTTCAACGGGGCAGCAGCATGTGTTGCATGCAGTGTCGCGTGTGCATCGATTTGGCGACCAAGCAAGTCAAGATTTAGCAGACCGGGTTGACATGGATCTAATCCGCCAAGGTTGCTGGCGAGAGGAAGAATTGGAAATCATGTATACCGATCGTGATGGTGCCGTCACTCACCGCGCAATCTGGCCGCTGGCGATAGTTTATTTGGATCGAATGCTGGTAGTGCTGGCGCGCTGTTGCCTGCGCGAAGACTTTCGCATTTTTCGTTTTGAACGGATTTCGGTGGTGACCGCGACCGGCAATAACTTCCGACCACGTCGGGCTGCGCTGCTCCGCACCTATTTGGCCCTTTTGGATGAAGAGTCAAAGCGCCAATAGGTCCAGTTTCTTGCCGATTTAGGTGCGAAATGAATATTATTCGATACTCCCTCGAGCCAGTATTGAATGATTATCACAAAAAGCAAAACAGACTAGCCGAAAATTCGGCTTCAGCCACTTATTCCGAGGAGTCGAGCGCTAGCATTTCACTAATCCGGTGCCGTGCGAACGGATCGGCGGCCTCAACATAGCGCATGGCTGAATACACGTCTTTCCAGCCAACGTATTCCATCAAACTTTTGACGTCCCAGCCATTGGCGCTGGCCCAAGTCGCGAAACCGCGCCGCAGAGAATGGCCGCTATAGAGTTCTGGCGACACAACGCCCGCTTCTTTCAGGATCGAGCGCAACAACGGCACTAGACTATCGATGTGCAGCCCGTCGTTACTAACATGCCCCCAGCGGTCGATCCTCCGGAAAACCGCGCCCTTGCTGATCTGCGCAGTGTTTATCCAAGCTAGGTAGGCGTCGACCGGGCAAAGTCGAGCCAGGGACGGCGCCTTGAACGTTGTTCCCTTGATCTGCCAATCAGTCTTGGTGACGGGGAAATAACAGGTCATGCCCTGTCCAGGCACAATTTCGACATGCTCGGCACGTAGCCGGGTCAGTTCATCGCCGCGGAAGCCGCGCCAGAACCCGAGCAGCAGCAATGCCCGATTGCGCAGGTGGCGAAGCTCGGCGCGACGGTCATTTTTCGCTTTGGCTTCTGCAATTGCAGTTGCAAGCCAGTGATCTACCTGAGCCAGTTGCTCAAGCTGCAGCGGTTTAGCGCGCTTTTCCTGCGCCGGATGTAGCACCTGGACGCCCTTGAGCACTTTCTTCACGATCGGCGCCTTAGTTGGATCGGGAAAGCCTTGATCCAAGTGCCATTGGGCGAGGGCAGCCAGCCGCTGGCGCAGCGTATTGACCGACAGCGTTTCGGCATGGTCAACCAGATAGCGGGCGACGCTTTCCGCGGTGGCAGGCAAAAAGCCGCCCCATTCGACTTCGAAATGGCGGACAGCACCCTGATAAGCCTTGCGGGTGTTATCGCGGGTAGCGGCTTTTACGTACGGATCGAGCTTGGACATCCTGTAGCTGGCGGAAGGAGGATTACGGATCGAAACCCCAGAATATACCCGAAAACGTCGTCAGCACAGGCTAATCCGGCATTATCCAGTTATATAATACATCGATATTAATACCGTTATCGTTGCAAAGGCTCATGTAATTACGTACCATGTAAAATATAACGATATATCGAGGTATGCAGTGGGCCGCTCAGGACTATATAAAACGGACGTAAAACATGCACGCGAGCTATTGCTCGCGCAAGGCAAGCATCCTTCCGTCGACGCAGTACGTATTGCCCTTGGCAATACCGGCTCTAAAACGACTATCCATAAGTACCTGCGGGAGCTGCAGGAGGAAGAGGGAGTCGACCCCAAATCCTCGATCAGCGAAGTGCTGCAGGATCTGGTCGAGCGCCTGGCAGGCCAGCTGCAGGCCGAAGCCAATGAAAAGCTCGAGGCAGCCACCGCAAAACATCAGGAACAGGTACGTGGACAGGCTGAGTTGATCGCCACCCTGCGGGCCGAGGTCACTGCAGTCAACGAGCGTCTGGCGCAGGCCATTCATGCACTGGAACAAGAGCAGGGCGCTCATGCCAGCACCCGCGAAGCTTTCCAGGATCTGACCGTGAAACACCGCGCTGCCGAACAGCGCATCGTCGGCCTGGAAGAGCGAGTGTACGAGAATGAACAGCACCGCCAGTCTTTGGAGCAGAAACACGAACATGCAAGGCAATCGCTCGAGCACTACCGCAGCTCGGTGAAGGAACAGCGCGAGCAGGACCAGCGCCGGCATGAACAGCAAGTGCAGCAGATGCAGGCCGAGATGCGGCAGCTGCAGCAGTCCATGGTCGTCAGGCAGGAAGAAGTGACACGGCTGAACCAGGAAGGCGTGCGTCTGGTAGCGGACCTGTCTCACACCCGCAAATCACTGCATGACGAGCAGGCCAATAGCAGACAGCTTTCACAGCGTCTGGAAGCGCTCCAGGAGGCGGACCAGCGCGCGCGGGTGTTGGAGGTGCAGCTGGCTGAAAAGACTGTGTTGTCTGACCGCTTGACCGAGCAGCTAGCTACAGCGACGGCGCAAGCGGAGGCATTCTCACGGCAGGTACGGGAACTAGAATTGTCGCTGGCGACCACGCAAGCCAGGATGGAGGCACAGCAGGCTCTGAATGAAGAGTTGCGCAGCTATCTCAAACAGCAGAACCGCACTGAGAAAGACGAAGGCAAGTGACGTCCCAAAATTGACAAAGGCCTGTGATCCCTAGCGGGTGACAGGCCTTGCAATAATGCCCGCATCAAAATGCGGCACCAGTTTTGGTCGATTATCTAGCTGGCGGAATGCGGAATGATGCGTTAGATGGTCTCGGCAATCGCGCGGACCTTTTTCATATCCGACGCGTTCGGGCTGTCATGATGAACCGCCTTTGCCATGGTGATGGCCTTGTCCAAGGCGTCAATGAAGGAGCTCAAGAAAGCGGCGGAGCGGTTCGCGGTGTTGAGTGCAAGAGCTGTCATGGCTTTGTCTTTCGTAATGTCGTCTGGTATGGAGACAATATAGGCTCTGGCCCGCAACACTCCCAATTTCAAGTGGTGATGCGTAGATATACGTGATGTGAATGGCCTTATGAATCGTACTTACGAGAATAGGTTGCGGAATGTATGGAATTGATTCCACTGTCTATCAAGGTATGGTCTTGTGTGAAGAGGAAGGCAAGATCCACGCTCGCTAATCTGTGGTTTACAAGCTTCCCGCTCGAAAAGAAAAGGCCCCCTGAAGAGCCTTGTATGCTTCACTTTTTCGGAGCTGGCGGCGGCGGCGGCGCTGCTGGCTTTTGATAGGTCGGCGGCGGATTGATGTTGGCCTGTTTACGGCCGTCTGTCGGCACTCTCGGAATAGGCGGAACGTGCCCTGATTTTGTTGTCATTGATACCCTCAAGGTTTTTTTATAAACTCTACCCACTTCACGTCCGTTACATTTACGACCATGCATTCGGTCTGGTCGGACTGCCCAGCAGGTGCCTCTAGCCATTCCGGCTGATCCATTATGAAGAAGCCCTTCTCAGGATCGGATGGCCAAGCGGTAGGCCAGCCAAAGAGACGACGCTCATCTTTCAGATGAAGGACGACGTATCGCTGACGCTCGCTGAACGCAATATACCACTCGCTGGAGTGTGCGCTGCGGCTCGAAAGTCGGAATTTGCGGAGCATACCGTGAAGTATGTCTTTATTGGCGATATGAGCGGTTACCGCGCCTAGTACCAGAGCAGAGAGGATGGATGCGATGAGCTCGGAGTCCGCAGTCCACGAGCCTAAGGTAGCCCACCGTGTTAGGTAGGCTGCAATTGCGCGCTCGATGATAACGAGGACCTGCACGCCTAGGGAGAAAATCAGAGCCTGGATCACCCTTTCAAACTGCGGTGGTTTCTGATGTGACGTGAGTCCGTAAAAGACCCAGCCAACCAGGAAACCGGGAAGTAGGTACTGAAGGAGAGAGACAACTTCTTTGGATATTTCCGGTGGCATCGCATCTTATGGGAGACGGGAAAGATGCAGTATAGCAATGAGGCACCATAGCTCGCTGGAATCACCTATGGAAAAATCTCTTATGTGAGGATTTTTTGCTGTCCTTTCCCTTACTGGAGCAGCCCCCTTTCAATCGGACATCGCTCATGCGAAAGCCATCATCACGCTTGCCTTGCTTCATGGCTGCACTCCTGAATCGAAACAACCTCGCCTACGACCAATGGCAACGCTAAAGAGGACCTATGCAAACCGTGAAGAGAACTCGCTGCGAGGCTAAGAAGCGGGCCAAATACCGAAATGACAAGCGCTAGTTTGCGGACCAACACTTGTTGAGGATTAGAATTATTATGTTTTGGTATGGAATTGGGATTTTTGCCACAAAGTCTTACGCTTGAACTACTATTGGTAGTGTAAACAACGTCTCTTGTGCGCTTGCCCACGCCTTTCGGACTGGCACAGCAGCCGATTCGTGTTTCCCTGACATTAAATAGTTGACAATCAAAATTTATGCCTCGCACTATAGAGCAAGGATTCGCTGACTTCCATAACAACATAAAAGCCAGTGCCGCTGAAGCTTCGGCAACCGTTTCACACAGGGCTTCAATAAAAACTTGTCTTGAGAACAAGTTTGGATTGAAGCGCTTCACGCGAATTGGTTCTTTTGGTAATGGAACTAATATTTCCGGTTACAGTGACGTCGATTACCTCGCCTGCCTTTCAACCGAGTCCCTGAAGCAATCTTCAACCTATACACTTAGTTTGGTCAGAGACGGTTTGAATGCACGATTTCCTCATACAGGTGTACATGTGAGTACGCCAGCTGTGGTCTGTCCTTTTGGGACATATAAATCACAACATACTGAGATTGTTGTTGTGGACTATATAAAAGAAAGAAACGGCTATAAGATTTATGAGATGGCGGATGGCGAAGGGGGGTGGATGGAAATCTGTCCGGACGCTCATAATTTGTACGTACATGCCGTGGATAAAAAGCACTCGGGGAAAGTTAAACCTCTTATCCAATTTATTAAAGCATGGAAATACTACAGGTCCGTGCCGATTAGTTCGTTCTATTTAGAGATGAGAGTTGCCAAATACGCTGATAGCGAGAAAGCAATAATTTACGATATCGATGTAAAACGGATTCTGGCAATGCTACGCGATAATGAGCTTGCAGGAATGCAAGATCCGACAGGCGCGGCTGGGTACATTTACCCATGTAAAACTGAAGCGTTTAAACAGGATGCTCTTTCGAAGCTCGCGACTGCAGCAGCTAGAGCGGAAAAGGCACGCAGTTCGACCGCCAACAATGACATCAAAGATGCTTTTGATTGGTGGCGTTTGCTATATAACGATAAGTTCCCGACCTATTACCTATGAGCATTGTGGAAAAGCAGGAGCAGCCAGAAAACATCGAACTTCTAGCTGCGCAGAGAAATTTATATTCGAGAGCGAAAAACATCATCGGATTGCAGATGTTTCTTAGCGTACCCGTTGCAATTTGCGCTGCTGTTACAGCAATTGCAAAGCCAGAATGGAAGGGGTACATAGCGTTATGGGGCATCTTAGTAGTTGTGTTCGACCTATTCGTTTTTACGCCTTGGGTCAAAAAGCTAAGGGACAGCGCTGCAAGAGTGCAAGAGCTTTTTGATATTAAGGTTATGGGGCTGGAATGGAATGAAATATCAGTCGGAAAAAAACCTGAGCATGAGTTAATTCACGAGGAGGCCCAGAAACACGGCCTGAAGCATGAAGACGTAGTTAGCCTCAAAAAATGGTATCCAGTTATCATTGATGAAGTACCTGAGATATTTGGGGTAATAATTAGCCAGCGGTCAAACGTTTGGTGGGACTGTAAAATGAGAAGAAAATATTCTCTTTTCATTAGGATCTTGCTCGTCTGCATTGCGTTGGGGTTGATCGGATATGGGCTTTATGAAAAAAAGGATATGTTTGAGTTCTTAGCATATATTGTGGCTCCCATGGCATCAACTTATGTGTTTGGCTACCGCCAGATGATCGAACATAACGATGCGGCCGAGCGCCTAGATAAGCTTAGGGAACTTGCTGAGAAAATCTGGTCAGAAGCCAAAAGTGGCAAGGATGATACATCAATGAAGCAAAAATGCCGGACTCTTCAAGACCAACTTTTCGAACACAGGAAAAAAAATCCTCCCATTTTCGATTTCCTATTCAGATGGTTTAGAGATGGGAATGAGGCCTTGATGAACAAGGGGGCTGCAACTCTAGTGGCTGAACTGAAAAATCAGTAAAGCTCCTTAGAAATCTTCATTGGTCGAGGATATTTGTAGCAATAACTGCGAACACTGAGGAAAACTACTACAAGCAACTCAGAACTGCCATTGCCGAACCTGTATTAACTTAAACCAACCAGCCTCCACGATTCCCGGCGTGGTTCAGCCGAGGCATTTGCTTTAGCAGCATGATCTGAGCAGATTCTGCTGGGCCAATACACCCAGGCGTTGGTACCTTGGTTGGCGGTCTAGTTGGCGGTCTAGTTGGCGGGATGGTCGCGTCCATGCTTGGTGGGCATCTGCATTCCGAATTAATGCGGTCGGTGGGTCGGTGGCCAACATAGACGCGTCGCATGCCCTGCGTGCACAGACCCGCGAGATCTGCCTCAGGATCAAGGAGCAGCACGAAGCCTACCAACTGGAGATGCATGCCGCGTTCGACACCTTCTTTAGTGAGAATAGCCAAGCGCTTAAGCAAGGCTTCGACCTGATTTCGACGGCGGCCGCAGACGACCGAAGTATTAACGCCGGATTGTCCTGCATTGCCTCGGCCATGAACAAACAGTTAGCATTCGGTAGCCGCGATGCATTTTCGCGTCATCTGGAATTTGGAAGAAAACTAGTTTTCTGATCGGCGCACATCTCGCCATTCTTGAGGATATGTGCAATCTCTTTTTCGTAGGGCTGAACTTGTGTTGTCCTCCTTGTTTGGCAGCCATTAGCAGTCTTTAATAGCCCCCATCTATTCGGTCTTGCTTTGGCAATATCAACGTGGCAGGATGCTGTCTATCTACAATAACTTTGACTGGACAAGAAGCAGTGTCTCGAGAATTTTACCTTCGGAGCGTTCACAAACGATGGCAGCAAGTTGTTGTTACCTCCCAAGCGCGAGTGGTGATTTGTTCTCCCTACTTAACTCCAAGGACTGCTCTTAGTGTAATACAAGCCTCCTCACCGGAGAGATGTGAGATCTATACACGCTTTTCCATCGAGGACTTTGCGTCAGGAGCATCGTCACTGCCAGTCTTGAAATCGATACTGCAGGATGGTTATGCAGTTTTCGAAGTGCAAGCGTTACATGCCAAGATCCTGTTGGCGTCCAAACAATTTGCTAGCATTGGAAGCCAGAATATGACGGCGCGCGGGGTGCGAAATCGCGAAGCAACCTACTGCACCGAGGACGCGGCTGAAGTAGCTCATGTCGAGCAGATGCTTGAACCTTGGCTTGATAGTGCAACGCCGATTACCGAAGCAATGGTTGAAGACGCATTGCGGCTCTTACCGCCTGTTAAAAAGGCATTTCGTGCCGCGCAGAGTGCGGCTGCGGAGATGGAGGCAGAGATCCGGGCAGCCGAAGCGGAACGTTTAGAGACTACCAAGCGCGAGTTGAACCGTCGAAACGAAAAAACACGCTCTCGGCACCTAGCCGCTAAGATGGCACGGAAAATAATAGATGCACAAGCTCCTAACGGTCAAATAAGTCGTGAACTTGCACAATCATTCATTCGTCGTTCTACGTTCTGGCACTCGCATTCGAGTGGACACATTGTGTCTGGAAGAGGGCATGCTAAGCGCGTTTATGGTGTCGCAGGTGACTGGAAAGTTGATTTTGGAGCCAACTCGTTCTTAGTTGGCCGGGCGATTCGCCGATGTTTCCGTACCGTTGAGGAGTATATCGACAAATGGGAGGCAGGACAGCCTCAGGATGCATCGGAGACAGTCCGGCAGCTACGGAGGGACGTTAACGGTGCGGTTGCTGGATACGACGGCGTTGAACTGAGCGGATACTATTCCTCTTTGTCTGGGAACGATATGATGTTCGGCACTACATCCATTGATATCAAGTTTTTTGTCAGAGTAGTACTTGAGGGATTACCTGAAGAAATTTCAGCGCCACTTCGAGATGTCAACGAGGCGCAAGTCGGCATATAGCGTTTCTTACTGATGCCACTGCAACATTAAGACAGATCTCCTACGAAAACCGATGTACGGCTTTCATAATTCATCTTGCCGTCGATTTGGATAGGCGCCGGACGAACGACGTACGATGTTGGCTATGCTGCTGCCGAGGCGTGGGATCGACGCATGAGCTGCAATAAAACTTATAATTTACACTAACACGCACGCTAAACCCTTCAGAAATATGTTGTTGATCAGCTGCTTGGACTCAACCTTATGCAACAATGATAAGGCTTGCCGCGGCATCCTTCTACTGAAAGTCAATACATAAAAGCAGATAAGCAGCCCTATCTTAACGGGAAAACATGAAATGTTCTTGCAATGGAATGAACGCGAATTGCTACCGATGTGCTGGCTCCGGCGAGTTTCTTTCAAAACAAAGTGTGAATCAATCGAGGCCTGGTAAAGGTAAGACTAGTCGGTCATTTGTCCAAGCTCAAATCATTTGCCCCTCATGCAAAAAGCCTTACGGACTAGGCGTAAAGCAGTTAGACGGCGGAGCCTTGTGTTTACCCTGTGACTTGAAAAGAAGACTGGCCTGACATGGGTTAAGCTGCCTTCCGGTGTTTACTGAACAGCTCGGCGGTCCTGTCCATTTACCCCCGGTGTCAGACTAGTTGTCGCGTCACCTGAATTGAGTCGTAATGAATCCGGGGCGGGCAAAGAGGCGAAGTGAAAGCGTATTCAACGGAACGGAAAGAAGCGGTACTACGACGGATGATGCCGCCGGAGAATAAGGCGGTAGCAGAGCTGGCCAGAGAAACCGGCATCACTGAGCAGACCCTTTATACTTGGCGACGTCAGTTGAAGAACCAGGGAATGCCGGTGCCAGGAGATGGAAAGAATCCCGAGGAATGGTCCTCGGAAGACAAGTTTGCAGTCGTACTGGAGACGGCCGCGCTCAATGAGGCAGAGCTGGCCGAGTATTGCCGGCGCAAGGGACTCTACGTCGAACAGATCGCCGCTTGGCGGGACGCATGCCGCGCGGCCAATGCAAATGCGGGCGAACAGGCACGCAGCCAGCGTGAGCAGTCCAAAGAAGACAAGAAGCGGATCCGGCAACTGGAGAAGGAACTCAATCGTAAGGAGAAGGCATTGGCCGAAGCGGCGGCGCTGCTGATTCTGCGAAAAAAAGCCCAGGCGATCTGGGGGAACAAAGAGGAAGACTGATCAGCGTCTCAGATCGCCGGTTATGTATTACGTTGATCCGTGAAGCCACGCAAGCGGGCTGTCGCTTGGTTCCGGCTTGTGTCGAACTGGGAATTTCTATCCGTACCTTCCAGCGATGGGTGCGCGATGGCGACGAGGTGCTTGCTGCCGATGCGCGCACTACGGTCGTCCGGCCGGCGCCTTCTCACAAGCTCACTGAAGCTGAGCGAGAGCATATCCTGGCAGTAGCCAACAGTGAGGAGTTTGCCAGTCTGCCGCCGAGTCAAATCGTGCCGACGCTGGCTGATCGCGGCGTGTACCTGGCGTCGGAGTCGAGCTTTTACCGGGTACTGAAACAAGCATCGCAACAGCATCACCGTGGGCGGGCAAAGAAGCCATCGCAGCGGGTGGCGACGAGTCATTGTGCGACCGGACCGAACCAAGTCTGGAGTTGGGATATAACCTGGATGCCTGCTGCGGTAAAAGGTCAGTACTTTTACTGGTACATGGTGCTGGACGTGTTCAGCCGCAAGATTGTAGGGCATGAAGTCCATGTGGCCGAGTCAAGTGAGCTGGCTGCGCTGCTCATGCGCAAAGCCAGTCTCTCTGAAGGCTTGGCTGGACGTCCACTGGTGCTGCATTCGGATAATGGTAGCGCCATGAAAGGCGCTACCATGCTGGCGGCATTGGAGCATCTGGGGGTGGCCGCTTCGTTTAGCCGGCCGCGCGTCTCCAATGACAATGCGTATGCGGAGTCGTTGTTCCGCACGTGCAAGTACCGGCCTGATTACCCGAAGAAGCCGTTTGGCAGTCTGGAACAAGCGCAAGCATGGACACACATGTTTGTGCGCTGGTACAACCAGGAACACAAGCATAGCGGTCTGAGATTTGTGACACCTGCGCAGCGACATTCTGGTCACGCACCGGTGATTCTGCACAACCGTGAGACGCTGTATGCCGCTGCCAAACGCAGCAATCCGAAGCGGTGGTCAGGGACCACCAGAAACTGGAGATTGGAGGACGAAGTCTGGCTCAATCCAGAGCGAAATCACGCCATACACCTAAAGCAAGCAGCTTGAGGTGACGCGACAACTACTTTGACAAACACCGAAAGTCAGCAGAGTGGATACTTGAGGCAGACATAAAAGGATGCTTCGACAACATCAGTCATGCGTGGTTACTGGAGAATGTCCCAATGGACAAAGAAATACTCCGGAAATGGCTGAAAGCCGGATACATGGAGGGAAGCACCATATCATCGACCGATCAGGGGACGCCCCAGGGTGGAATCATTAGCCCTGTTCTCGCGAACCTGACGCTGAACGGACTGGAAAGTCTGTTGGCCCAACAATTTAGGACCATTCAACAGCGGGCAAAAGCCAAGGTCTACATGGTGAGATACGCAGACGACTTTGTCATTACCGGTGCGAGCCGCGAACTACTGGAAGATACCATCCGACCGGTAGTAGAAAACTTCCTGGCAAAACGGGGATTAGAACTCTCCCCTGAAAAAACAAAGATCACCCATATTACGGAAGGTTACGACTTCTTGGGTCAGAACGTGCGACGATATAACAAGAAATTGTTGATCAAGCCGTCAAACAAGAACGTGAAAGCGTTTTTGAAGAAAGTCCGGGACATGATCGTACAATTACGACCCGCGCGGCAGGAAACTGTGATTGCGATATTAAACCCAATCATCCGTGGTTGGGCGAACTATCACCGTGGGGTAGTAGCGAAGAAAACCTTTACGTATGTGGACCACCACATTTGGCGAGCGCTGTGGTTCTGGGCTAAGAGACGCCACCCCAACAAAGGAAAAAGGTGGGTGTTTGCGAAGTACTTCCATCCCATAGGAGGACGCGGGTCTGTATTTGCGGCTTCGCAAAAGGACGAGGAAGGAAACAAGAAGATGTACACCCTATTCAGCGCGGCGGCAGTCACAATTGTCAGACATGTGAAGATCAAGTCGAATGCAAATCCATACGACGCTGACCCGGAGATGGAAATGTACTTTGAAAAGCGAGAGCTTAAGAAGATGATTGGATCTCTAGAAGGGCGTAAGAAACTCGCCAGCCTGTGGATGGCTCAAGAAGGGAAATGCCTCCATTGCGGAGAGCCGTTGACGACAGACGACCTCCTGGATCAGCACCACCTAAAGGAGCGACACGCGGGCGGCGATGACAAGAAGGATAACTTGGTGCTGCTACACACAATATGTCACAAGCAGATTCACCACCTTGGTATTATGTTAGTGAAGCCGGGTCCCGGTAGAACGGGGCCTTTGTCAAAACGTGATTTAACGAAAGAGGCTTGAGCCGTATGCGGGGAAACTCGCACGTACGGTTCTCAGGGGGCGGGGTCGCAGCGATGCCACCCTGCTACCCAACAGTGAAGGCGAACAATGGCAACGCAAATGAAAACCGCGAAGACCGATATCGATTCCTTGAATCGCTATGGGATTGCTGATGCCGCCAGAACGCGCATCACAGCCCAAATTCTTCGCAACGTCACTAGGCTAACCCAAAAACATCCGGTCCAACCTTTACTGCCTAAAAAGCCAAAGACACCGGTCTGAAAGTGCGGTGTGCCAGCCAGGGATTTTATTGTCCAATGAGTAAAACTCCCATGCGGACTCGATCACTTCACTCGCGTAGAGATATACGCCATCATAAAGAATGACGAAGCCAGACCGCTTCGCTAGTGTTCCATCTGGCAAGTAAGTGGAGCCAGTGTCATTGATTTGCATCCGATACTGGAAATGAAGTCGGTTGCTAATTGGGTGGATAGGATTGGCACCATATTCCAGCATCATCCGATGTTGTAAAACACCATTCTTTTTTGTATGACCAAAGTTCAATAGCAGGAAACAGCTAACTGCGGTTCGAATGTCAGAAACAATGATAAACTTCTGACATAAAGGAGTCAGCATGAGCATATTGTCGACAAGCATTCTTGAACGCGTGGCCCGTTTGGAAGAGGGCGGCATAATCTCGCCCAAAGAATTCCTGCACGTGGCGAGCCGGGCTGCAATCGACCAGGCCTTCACGCGCCTGACCAAGGATGGACGCTTATTGCGGGTTGGTCGAGGTCTGTACGTGGCTCCGGTCGTAAGCCGCTTTGGCACACGTCCGCCGGCGCCGGAAAAAGTGGTGGCCGCGGTGGCGCATCAAAAGGGCGAAGTCGCTGTTTCCCATGGCGCTGCCGACGCAAACGCTCTGGGATTAACTACCCAGGTACCGGTAAAGGAAGTTTTCCTGTCGTCGGGCCCCAGCCGCACGCTGCATCTGGGAAGGCGCATTATCGACGTCCGACACGCGCCACGATGGCAGCTTATCTTGGGCACGTCCCGTGCCGGGATGGCGGTTCGTGCGATGGCATGGCTGGGGAAAGAGCATCTAAGCGAGGTCTTGCCAAAGCTTCGGCAACAACTGCCTTCTGAAGATTGGGAAAAACTTACTGCCGCACGCGCGAGTCTGCCGTCCTGGATGGCCAAGGCAGTAGGCGGTGCAATGAGTCATGCCTGAGGCATATCTTTCTCTCCCGGCGCAAGAGCGTGCCGAAATATTGGCCATCGCCGCGGATCGGCTGGATCGGCCTGCCACCCTCATTGAGAAGGATTTTTGGGTTGTGTGGACCTTGTCGGCTTTATTCGACACGCCACTAGGTCAAGGATTGACCTTCAAGGGAGGGACATCTTTATCCAAAGCCTATCGGTTGATTGATCGCTTCTCTGAAGACATTGACCTGACCTACGACATTCGCCACCTTATTGGCGATCTTATTACGAACCAAGACTCGTTGCCGTCCACTCGAAGTCAGGCCAAGAAATGGACCGATCATGTAAAAGCACGTCTGCCCGAGTGGATCCACGATAACGTCATTCCTGTTATTGAAGCGGGTTTGCGGCGGGATGGTCTTGAAGCACGCTGTGAGCAAGGCGGCGTCGATGGGGAGAAGTTGTATATCCATTATGACGCCATCAAGTTGGGCACCGGTTATGTTTCACCTTCCGTCCAGCTGGAGTTTGGAGGACGCGCGACCGGTGAGCCTCATCAAAAGAAAATGATCACGTGCGACATGGCGCCGCTCTTTCCGCAACTGGGCTTTCCGGTGGCACATCCGCTGGTGATGACTATTGATCGCACTTTTTGGGAGAAGGCTACAGCAGCGCATGTCTATTGCCTGCAGGAGCGCCTGCGAGGCGAGCGTTACGCACGGCATTGGTACGACTTGGCCACCTATGAAAACACTCCGTATCTTGATGAAGCCTTGGCCGCCCATGATGTGCGAAAGATGGTTGCTGAGCACAAGGCCATGTTTTTCATCGAGAAGGATAAAAGTGGGCAGGCAATCGACTACCATCGCGCTGTTGGAGGTCATTTGAGGCTCATCCCTGAGCCGAAGGGATTAGCGGCTTTGGAAGTAGATTATGGCGCCATGACGGATGCTGGCATTCTGATACGTAATGCATTGCCGTTTAATGAAATCATCGAACGCTGTCTCCGCATCCAGAATACGGCGAATAATCAGTCGTTGTGAGCACTCAGTATGTAGCGTGCAATAGCCGTGAATTATGCAACGACATATTAGCGAAGCAGAGACTTCTCAATGAACTTCTAAGGTGCGCAATTCACCTGCACGCTCCATACTTCCATAACTGAACCTTCAACCTCTTGCCATCTGGGACAACGGGGCAGAACAATCAATTATGTAAATATCAGATTAAGAAATTCCTAATGTTTCACCCGTTTACTTAGTTCGAGCTAAGTAAACTTATGCATATTGCGCGGTATAAATATACCTGTTAATGTAACGCTATCGCCGCGCCGTTCCCTTCATTTCCATGCCGAAAAGCCCATCGACCGCCGTATGAGCCGCCCGCCGTTCCACCTCAATGATGACCAGGCACGTGTCTTGGTCCAACGGCTGCCCGAAATTACTGCTCGCCATCCCGTCAGTAACCGTGATCACCGCCCGTTCGTGCGGGATTTCCTTCGTGCCGTTCACCAAGCCACCGGCCAAACCTATAGTCCGGCGATTTACCGCCGCCTGCTCGATGTCTATGCCCCCGATCGTCGGCCATCGACGACTACGCTGGCGCTTGAAAAACGCATGCTCGACGACGAACTCGGTGATGAGGCTCGCGCCGGCCGGGAAATTGAGCAGGCGTCCGGTGAAGAACTGGCCTTGGTGATCGAACGTGCAATAGAGAATGCGTTAGGCCGGGAAGGACCAAGGCGGGGAGGGGGGGCGACGACGGCCGACTTGTTGGCCGTTGCCCAGCGCGACTTCTTGCAAGAACGCCTCGAGGAAACGGAACGCACCCTTGATGATGTCCGTGCCCAAGCCGCACGACTGGCGGCAGAACTGCAGGCGGCCGTAGCCGTCCGTGATTCCCTGGCGGCGCAGCTAGTGATCGCCAACGCCACAGCTGAAAAGCAAGGCCAACGCGTCGAGGCACTGACGAAGGAGCTGGAAAGCAACCGCGCCTTCGCAATGCGGGCGGTCGACGGCGTCCGCGGCGAAACCCGGGCTTGGCAGGAAAAGTACGCGAAATCGCAGGAGGATCTGCAGCGGACCAAGCAGCACCTGGAATACTTCAGGCAGATTGCGTACCAGCGCGGCGCTGCCATTCCGGCTGACCTGCGTCCCGAGGCTGCCAAATGAATCTCGTCCTCAAACCCGAGATGCTGGCTGACTTGATGCTGGCGAAGCCGGAACCTGATCACGCGCTGGGCCCAGTTGTCGACGACTGGCAGGCCGCCGAGGTGGTTCTGCGGGCGGTACGCGAAAAGAGCAGGAGCACCACCGGACAAACAGAAGCTACGTACCGTTTCCATCTGGTCAAGCTACGTTGGTATTGCGAGAATGTCGCTCGAGTGACGCCGTCGAGATGGTCGGCGCAGGATGTCGATCGGTTTGCGGTATTCCTTGCCGATCTTCCAGCCGATGCACTAGCCCTTCCCGGAACAAAGGAAGGGCAGGGAGGATGGACTCCTTTCAAGGCGCCACCCTCACGCAGCAGTCAGGCAGATATTAAACGCTTCGTGCATGCGTTGTTCAATGCGTGGCACCGCATGGGATACATCAGGATCAATCCCATGGGATTGGTTGGCACAACCAATGCGCGGAAGGTAAACGCACAACGGGCAATTTCCCTTGACCTGTATGACCTGGTATTGAGAGGCATCGAGAGTGTGCCGAAGACGACATTTACCGAACGGCAGAGAGCAGTGCGCGACCGCTTTATCTTCGAAGCGCTCCGAGGCCTTGGTCTCCGTTCCAGTGAATTGGTCCATGCCAAGATGGCGGCCTTTTATCAGGTAACTATCCCAAAGACCGGCAAACGGTATTGGGTCTTTCACGTGACACCGGAGACAGGCAAGGGCGGGAAAGAACGTCGCGTACCGGTACCGAAATCGGTGTGGGACGCTTTTGGCGTGTATCGGCGAGCGTTTGGATTGCCTGAATGTCCGACCGCCGGCGAGAATACACGTTTACTTCTATCGTCGCGGACAAATCCCGTTCCGATGAGGGACACAGAGATCAGAAGAACACAGGACAGACGCTTCTTCAAGGCTTGGCGTGAGATCACAACACGGCAGGGGGTCTATACCATTGTCAAGGATCGGCTGTCCGCTACGGCCGAACTACTGGAAGCCTCAGGTGAGCAATTCGCCGCAGAGCAGCTTCGCGCCGCTTCGCCACACTGGTTGCGGCACACCTTCGGCAAGGCCAGTCTCTTAGCCGGACAGAATGTTCGCACCGTCGCAAGTGCGCTGGGTCATGCAAGCCTAGAAACCACCATGATTTATACCGAACAGGACGCTCTTGACTTGATTGATGCAGTCGAACGATCGGCTACCGGTACGCTTGCAGGCGAAGGCGGCTTTGCAGTTCAGGAACCCACAAATGTGGGGTAGCGCTTGTCTAGCAAAAAGGTTTGTATGTTGAAAAATTTTCCTATTTAGACTGGTCGTAGAGCGACTTCATCACTTAACAAAGTGGCAAATGGCTAGAGTTGTATATATTAGGATTTCTGACAGTGGTAAGAGTGCTCATCAATATGTTCATATTGATGGCGAACGCATAGGTGAAATCTGGCGGGAGCAAGTAACCATCCTAGATTCGCGGGGCAGCAATGGCAAAAAGTGGCGCTGGTTCGCAAGGAAGGCGGGAAGCACGATTATTCTTGGATCGGACGTTACGAGTCTTGGCAGTTCAGGTTATGGATCAAAGGACGGTGCGGTAGACGCATTAGAGGCCGCGGCGACAGGGATGGTGACATGAGTTGTTTGCTTCCACGCCCGTAGCAACTATGTTGAAGCCGCCCATGTCGTGATCTAATGCCAACGATATCTTCTTGACGCTTGCCATGACCAAAATGTTCCGCCTACCGCAGAGGCATCCTTCCGCGGTACTGCTTCTAGTGCAGCTACTCGGTGTACTTCTGTATCCATTCATCGAGGAAACGAAAATCGGCCATGCCGGGCTCAATGCATTAGGGATTGTCGTGCTGGGAATGGCAATCCGTACCGTTTATAAGACACCGGGACCGACCTGGGTAAGTGTTGCGCTTGCCGTGCCTATCATTGTGCTACTCGGTCTGCAAACAATTTACGAGATGCCTGGTCTTCTGCCATGGTCCTCTGCGCTTGAAGCGGTCTTCTACTTCTATGCCGCCGCCAGCCTCATCGCTTACATGATGGAGGACTACCAGACGACGGTAGATGAGCTTTTCGCAGCAGCGGCTACCTTTACGCTCCTCGTCTGGGCATTCACCCACCTTTTTGTGATGACGCAGGCATTGCAACCCGGTGCCTTTTCAGAAGATGGCACGATACGAAGCTGGTCCGATCTCAATCACTTGAGCTTTGCTTTGCTTACCAGTACAGGCATGGGCAACATTGTGGCGGTATCGTCGCACGCACGTTCACTGGCCAGTATCGAGATGCTTGCCGGCTTGATGTATCTAACCGCAGTAGTGACACGCCTCATCGGATTCACGATGCCTACCATGAAGACAACAACCAAGATAAATGCGGAAACAGGGCATGCTGAAGAGCGACACCGGAGCTAAGCCTTTTCCGAGGAAATGAGGAAACACGGTCTTTGCCATTGAGATAAGGGCGGCTCTGTGGCAACATGCCTCTGAACAGAACTCATTTCAGTCTTGAAAGTTAATGGCAAAAGCACCGTTTATTGAAGATGCACGGCTCAAGCACATGCTGAAAGTCGCTGGCATTTCCGGCGAAAGTCCGGAACGCAATGTCGCTCTGCTTTACGTTATTTATGGCACCGGCATAATGCTGACCGAAGTGGCGCGCATGCCGGTGTCCCGATATTTAAAACCGGACGGCACGTTGCTTGAGAAATCGGCTATCACTCCCGAAATCGCCTACAACGGCAAGGAGCGGCCTCTGTGGTGGTCAAATGCGAAAGTGGTTGCCGCTATCGACAAGTACCTTGAAAACCGCATCAGGAACAAGCACGGCATCACGACGCGCAACGCGGCCTATCGCGGCCTTGATCCTGAAGGTCCGTTGTTCCTGACCGGCGAGGGTGTGCCGTACAAGCTCATCCAGCGCAAGACAGGAACCGGCGCGATCAGCTATTCGTGCGACTCATTGAGCCAGCTTTTCCGCAAACTGCATTTGCAGGCCGGGATTGAGGGGGCGAGCGCCATGTCGGGTCGCCGTACTTTCGCCGTTCGCCTAAGCCAGAAGGGTTACGACCTTCGGCACATCAATGAGTTGCTTGGGCATGAGACCCTGACCGCGACAAAACGCCTAATCGATGCCGATCCTGTGCGCCTTGGCGCTCTCGTTGCGGGAGTGATTTGATGACTGGAAGGATTCCAGGAGTGGAGGCCCTAGAAAACGCGGACTGGCGGATAGATACCGTTACGACCCTCAGTAAGCCGTGGACATCCCCTTGGACCGGCGAGACATCTCCAGAAGGAACGTTGGTCAAAAAGGTAACGGTGGCAAGGCTCAATCGCAAACAAACTCTCACCGTAACGATTCCAAACGCATCAGCGCTGTTTCTCAATATAGGCCGACGAGCATATTCGGAGGCCCTTTCAATCCGGCGCGAGCACATCCATTCGAATGCTCGGAGAACTGAAATCTATTTGGACGACAAAACTGCTTTTACCTATCTTGAAAGCATGTTCGAAGCCGTAGTCTGTGCACATACTGCAGTTGAAGCGTTTGTGAACGAGTTGCTACCTGCCGATAAGACGTATAAACGAAAGAACCGGCATGGTGAAATCGAGATTTTGAGTAAAGAAGAGATTGAGCGACGCGCTTCCTTGTCTGAGAAAGTTGGAACGATTCTTCCAGTAGCGATCGGTATCAACTCACCAAAAGGTATCCACCGAGCATACTCTGATCTTCAGGCGCTTACAAAAATTAGAGATCGTCTGATCCACATGAAAAGTATCGATAGAAAGTCATCTGGACCGGAGGTCGATACTGTTTGGCATCAGCTGGTTATTTGCGAATCGCCGATCGATCAGGCCATGTGTGTCATAAGATATTTTTCGCCGAAAGACGATAAGTGCCCTCGCTGGCTGACCTCATATCCCAAAAAATAGGAAATGATCAACATGATGGCCGAGACTACTAAGGGCTTTTCCGATCGCCAGTTCTGGATGGCGGGTCTCGTGACGATGTTTTTAATGACTGCCTGTTCCGTTGAGTCCCCCGCTGAAAGGCAAGGTAGGGCCATAGTCAATAAGGTATTTCCCGGTCAAGATATCCGTGCGACTGTCGTCTCAAAGGACGGGGACTATTTTTGTGGAGAGGTAGGGACAGCAAACACCGGCTATAGAAAGTTTTGGACACGCTGGGTTGCCGGCGGAATTAGCTATGAAGGCGGTAATTTTTCCGCGCGCGTATTTACTGAAAATTGCGGCGTAGCGATGACGGACGAGGAACTCAACATCGCTCAAACACACGCGGACAATGTTGCACGAGCGGATGCACAACAATCATCCGCTGACAGGGCTGAAAGGCAACGGCAGAAATGGTTGAAGGAAAACGAGAAAGCACTTAGGGCGTTGAGTGGTACTGAGAATTGATCTTCGGGTCGTGGAGGCAGGTACCATGTTCAACCTAGAATAATGATGGGAAAACAGCAATGAATAGAGATCACAAGTATGAAAGCCATACAGTTTTGGACATCGCCGGGTTCAACATAACAGACGCAACGATTTCTAGCGGTGACCGCATCTGGGTCGGCCCTAACACCGAAGGCAGATGGCTCAGTTCATTGCAGGTTCGAGAACTGGCCGCATCCCTTATCAAGGTGGCAGATGCGCACGATGCTCGCTTGGCCGACAATGTGACAATGCCAGATTACCTGGATGCGATGGGCAGAGAGAATCCCTAAAAATGCTAGGAAAAACGGCGAGAGCCGGAAAGGAAAAATATGCATCAGAATACCTTCACGATTACCAATCCACTCACTGGCAAGCCGCTGGAATAGACTCCGGACGGCATCACTCTAAAGGGAGTTACCATTGCCAGCAAAGAAGAAGCCGAAAACTTCATCAATAAGCATTGGCCAAAGGCCGTGCTCACGACCGATGTGAACAACAAGAACGAATAAGAAAACATGGTGGTAGTAAGAGTGCAAGATAAGGTATTAGAAAAGCAGCTGTTTCGCCTGACAACGGCCCTGTCGGTCATTAGTTTTCTTACGTGTATCGTTATGTCCCTGCACTTCCATCAGAAGCGGGCGGATTTGATACGTTCGATCGACAACGTGAGTGCGACATACAAAAATATTGCCGCCCGCTGCACGGCTTCGGAGATTCTTGCCCCTAAGGCACAAGGGCGTTCGGACGACTGCGAGATGAAAGGCCGTATGGGTCCCCAAATGTCCGAATTGACAGTAAAATATGCGGTAGACGCGACCCAGTATACATATCAGTCTGACCGCTACTTCATAGCCGCATTTTGCTTACCATTTGTCCTGTTTAGTATCTTCGGTATAGGAGCTTGGGTAGTTACAGGGAGACCTCCTCGCTTCCTACGGAACTACGATTGAAAGTTCATAGAGATTTGGATACACCCGTATGCGCTGACGCTTCCTCTATAGTTTCGAACTCTCAGCAGCAAAAGACCGCTCTCATGACCTTTATGCAATTAAGTAGGAAATTACATTCCCTAATTTAAGGCATGTTTCAATAAACGTGGCTCTGGAAGCGGGTAAGCCTATAGAAACGATAACTTTCATAACAGCCTAGACCCAGAAAAGTAATTGACCTAATATTAAGATTAGTGTGTTTGTATGTAAAATACGGTAGTTCCACTCGATAACGCGGTTGTGCGAACATTCCTATGCAAGATTTGAATCCGAAAATTTTACCACTTGGTTTGGTATGCATATTTGTCCTTTCTGGTTGTAAAACCGACAGCGTCTATGGCAGGTACGTATCATCCAACTACTCAACATTCACCTTGTCGGAAAAAAGCAATGAGGTCGAATGGTGCAACACTGGCTCATCTACTTACCGGGAGTATGTTGAAAGATGTGCCAAGTTCCGAGCTGACGTTGATGAAGCAAATAATAAATTTACACTGACTTATCTACCCGACACGTCACAGTCTCAAACTGTGCAACTAGGAAATCAACGGGTGTATGGGGAGCCAACGGTATTTGAAAAATCAGGCAGGGGGTGGATTGCTACAGGTAGCTTGGTTGGGTCATACGAAAAACAGTAAGCCGTGTAACTTCTCTCCGTTGAATGATCCATAGGACTTCCGATTACCGCCGTCAGCATATTGACGTGTGATTGGTACGATCTGCTCTGACACCTGACTGATGCCATGCCTTTGTGTTATCTACAGAGGTAGGATCATCAAACCATTCTCCTGGCGTGCCCAACGCCGGTCAGGTACTGCTTGAATATGTTTCGTTAAGTCGTCAGGAGGTATACCATCCAGAGTACATTCTTTTCAAGGAATACAGAATGTCGAAGAAAAACAAGTATAACCCTCAACTGCTGGGCGTAAGACAGGCTAAAGCACGTACCAAACGCAGATTGATAACTAACTCTCTGGTAATGATTGCAAGCACGCTGTTTGTATTTCTAGCATTTCCCTTCGCAGCATCCAGGACTGTCCGATGGTTAGCATTCGATCCCAACTGCTACTATGGTCATATGTGCGTAAATCCAGCTACCACGTGGGAAAAACTTGCTGTTGTTTGCATATGGGTTGTGGCTGTTGCTAGTTTCGCGATGATGCTGGCTATCTATGGCGGTGGTAGAAGCAAACGCGATGTGCATAAAAACTGGCCGTGGCATTAATCAAGGAAAAACATGAACACGACATTTGAATTTGACGAGTGGCTGGACGCTGCTGATCCCTGCGATGCGCCGAACGTTGCTGGCCTTGTTGAAGCAGTTGAGCATGAGTGCGAATTTTCAGGTTTCAAAGCAGAGCGTGCACCAAATGGCAAGCTGATCGTATCTGCGGATGGAATGGAGCTGAAATTGGTACTCGTCTCAAAAGAAGCAGAAGAGGCATTTGTACGTCGTATTCATGCTCGCTTTGTCCCGAGTGGCATGCATGCCAGCATCGCTGCAGCGATCGACCATCTCAACGATCACGATTGACCACGGAAATCAATGCGAAGTATGAATATCGTCACTCTGGCAGCCGCGCTGGTAGTCGTTCTCAGCGGTTGCGAAGGGATGTCTCGTCTGACAGACCCTAATAAAATCACGCTGGATATCGATGGACAAACTATATCTGTGTTGTTTCGTAATGGGAAATGGGAGTCGTTTCCCGACGGTTGGAAATCCTTGAATGGAGTGAACTACGTCACCCTCCGTCGCCAACAGATACGCGCCATCGAGACTACAAGCGGCTGCCGCGTTATCGCGAGCGAGTACGTGTATGGAACTCTGACACTGCAAACCGAAGTCGAATGCGGAGCTAAGAAATAGAAATGTCGGCGTGCTAACGAACTCGAAAAAACTATGGGATAACTAAGGAAATGCGAATGGACAAGAGGTCGTATCAAATTCGCGCTGAAAAGATTCAGAAGCGTCTGAAGAAGGCGCAGCGCGATATGAAGAATGGTGTGCCGGGAGCGAAGGAGCGAGTTTCGCTTCATGAACAGAACGCGGTTCAGCACAAGCTCACGCACGGATAGGAAACAACCGTTATGTCGTACTTTGTAATGTATCAAGGGGCGGTGAATCACACTGGTGCTAAGAACCTAAGCACCCGAAGATAAATGTTTTGACGTTGCGCGGCGGAGCCAGCAGCGTTTGGATAAGAGGCCCGCAGTCTTTCTAGCCGTAGCATTGCACAAGCCTCGAACGTAAGCAAGGAAGGCATCGACATGCTCGTCAATCGACTGGTACTGCCAGTTTGCGCTGACCGCCTTCTTGGCCTGCCCCCATAGCGCTTCCACTGGGTTGAGTTCGGGCGCGCGCTTGGGTAGCCAAATCAACTCGATGCCGAGACGCTTGGCGAGGGTTTGTGACGACCTGGCGGTATGGCTGGTATCGCTATCGAGTAGCATGACGATATGCCGACCCCCGTAATGGTGATGCACCTGCCATAGAAATGCCTGGAACTCTTCAGCCCGTTGACGTCGGCATGCTCTGAACAGACGATGCCCGGTCTTCAAATTCAAGCAGCCAAAGACGACGCGTCTAGCATTGCCACCACTGAGCATGACTCGGGCTGGCACCCCACGCGGTGACCACATCGCGTGCAGTGGTGGGAACTGAAGTAGATCTGTCTCATCCTCGGCGAGGATGACGCTGCGCTCCGGCAAGCGCCGTAGAATCTGCTGAATCTGGCTTTTTTTTCTCGCGTTGTGGATCTGGCGCCAGCACATAGCGTGGCCGCTTCCACCGGTAACCCATCCGCCGCAGGCAAAGACGCAGCGTAACGTCACAACACTCGACCTGCAGATNCTGGCACCCCACGCGGTGACCACATCGCGTGCAGTGGTGGGAACTGAAGTAGATCTGTCTCATCCTCGGCGAGGATGACGCTGCGCTCCGGCAAGCGCCGTAGAATCTGCTGAATCTGGCTTTTTTTTCTCGCGTTGTGGATCTGGCGCCAGCACATAGCGTGGCCGCTTCCACCGGTAACCCATCCGCCGCAGGCAAAGACGCAGCGTAACGTCACAACACTCGACCTGCAGATTCTTGCGCACTTGGTCGCACAATAGCGGCGCCGTCCAGAACTTGGCCTGATAGCCGCAGCGATCCGGCGTGATAGCCAGCAGTGCTTGCAACAAAGTTTCGACCCGGTCGTCGGCATGACGGGGACGTCCCGGACGCGGTCCATCGGTCAACGCCAGCGCGGTATGCTGCCGTTGAAACCGCACTGCCCAGTTATGAATGCTTTGCCGGGTGACGCCTAACGCCTTTGCCACATCCTTGACTTGACGTCCACGGCTGCATTCCAAGAGCGCCAGGGTGCGACGATACAACCGGGCATCATGGGTCGTATGGAGTGTCTGCTCGAGTAGGTGTTGCTCTTTTGCAGTTAAATGGATTCCATTCATGGCAATTCCCTCCTGCCAAGTGCTTGGAACCAGTCTAGGTCAAAATCCTTTCCTTTGCCTGCTTAGGTAATCCCCCCGAAAAGTAAGCGCGCTTGAAGGTAGAATTTTCTCCAGTCAGAAACGAGGAAGTTTTACATGAAGAAGTCGCGTTTTTCGGAAAGCCAGATCATTGCCATTCTCAAGCAAGCGGAAGCAGGCACACCGGTTCCAGAACTGTGCCGCGAACATGGAATGAGTTCGGCGCTGTTCTACAAGTGGCGCAGCCGGTTCGGCGGTATGGATGCATCAATGATGGCCAGACTCAAGGAACTCGAAGAAGAGAACCGGAGGCTTAAAAAGATGTATGCCGAAGAGCGACTCAAGGCCGAGATCGTAGCCGAGGCTCTTGCAAAAAAGTGGTAGCGCCATCTCGACGACGGGAGATGGCGCAACGGGCGGTCAACGAGAAAGGAATCAGCATTGGGCTGGCTTGTCGGGTGTTTGGCATCAGCCAGACGTGCTACCGATATCAGGCAAAGCTATCGTCAGAGAACGCCGAAATCAGCGACTGGTTGATTCGGCTAACAGGCAACCAGCGCAACTGGGGCTTTGGTTTGTGTTTCCTGTACCTGCGTAACGTCAAGGGCTATAGATGGAACCACAAAAGGGTCTACCGCATTTACCGGCTGCTGGAGCTGAATTTGCGGATCAAGCCGAAGAAGCGGCTGGTCCGCGAGAAGCCTGAACCACTGGCCGAGCCGTCGGCCGTCAACCAGGTGTGGTCGATGGATTTCATGCATGACCAGCTATCTGATGGGCGAAGTATCCGCCTCTTCAACGTCATCGATGACTTCAACCGGGAAGGACTGGAGATTGAAGTGGACTTCTCGTTGCCGTCTGAGCGGGTGATTCGGTCACTGGATCGGATCATTGAATGGCGCGGCAGGCCGGATCGAATCCGCTGCGATAACGGCCCAGAATATATCAGTGCTGCATTGATGGCCTGGGCAAAACGCCAAGGCATCCACCTTGACTTTATCCAGCCCGGCAAACCACAGCAGAACGCCTATATTGAGCGTTATAACCGCACGGTTCGCTACGATTGGCTGGCACACTACCTGTTCGACAGTATCGAAGAAGTGCAGAACTACGCTACCCGCTGGCTATGGACCTATAATCACGAGCGCCCCAATATGGCCATCGGTGGCATGACCCCAAAACAAAAACTGGCCTTGGCCGCATAGTCTCTACCTTCAGGCCGCTTTAAAAATGGGGGGATTACCCTTAGAAGTATTAGTTACCGGTGCAATCGAAAAAGGCGTGAAGGAGCTAACCATCTGCATTTGTAGCGGTGGCGGAGATGTCACTTCTGGAATTGGTCTCTACAATTTTCTGAAAATGGTGCCAGCGAAAATCAACACGCACAATTTCGGAGCGTGTGGATCAATTGCAGCAACGATATTTCTAGCCGGTGAGCGCCGCACCACTGCCGCCGCCTCCATGTTCACGTTACATGCGGCCACATTTGTTGAAGGACCACGAAAAGGAGAGATCTCGGAGAACACTACCATGATTTACGAGCCCTTCAAACTTGCGTTGGGCTGGAAGGACGATAAGATCAACGCATATTTTTCGTCGCGGGCAGAGTCTTTCATTCAACCGGCTCAAGCCAAAGAGTTTGGCATCGTCCATGACATTACCGATTTGAAGATGCCTGAAGGAGCTGTCATAGTCCCTGTTCACGTCCCATAACAGCACGGAAAAAATGCTATGCGCGTGACTTTGATAAGAAGAATAGGTTTAACCCTCTCGTTGCTCTTTGGATTTTACTGTCTTGCTGTGGGAGTATTAGTGCCTGTTTGAAAACAGGGTAAAGAAGGGGTAAGTTGGTAACTAGACGTGCTCGAAGTGCACGGAGGATTACCATGTGGACAGAACCGCATCGGGCTCGACAGGTCAGGCAAGAACGCAAGGTCAAGCGTTACCCAAGCGATCTGAGCGATCAGGAATGGCAAGCCATTGAGCCCTTGTTACCGTCACCAGCGAGAACCGGCCGTCGCCGCATCACCGATCTGCGCGAAGTGCTCAATGCAATTCGTTACCTGGTGCGCTCTGGATGTGAATGGCGTATGTTGCCAGTGCACTTTCCGCCATGGCAGACGGTGTATTGGTGGTTCCGGCGGTTTGTGAAGCGATTGCTGTTCAAGGTCATTCATGATGTGGCGTTGATGCTGGACCGGCAGAATCAGAATAGACAGGAACACCCCAGCGCAGCAGTCATCGACAGCCAGACGGTCAAGGCGCCGGGCCGTGCTGCAAGGGGCTATGATGCAAACAAGAAGATCAAGGGCCGCAAGCGACATGTTGCAGTCGATAGTGATGGACGCCTGTTGATGGTGAGCCTGACACCGGCTGATATGGCCGATTCCACTGGAGCCGAATGGGTGCTGGTGGCATTGAAGAAGCGATGGCCATGGGTGAAGCACTTGTTCGCTGATGCCGCGTATGACCGGCGACGATTGCTCGACGAAGCAACAATGCTTGGCTTCGTTGTCGAGGTCGTTCGCAAGCTGGCGAATCAACACGCCTTTATTCCGCTGTCTCGTCGCTGGGTTGTCGAACGCTCCTTTGGATGGATGATGCAATGGCGGCGCCTGGTACGTGACTACGAGGGCCGCATCGACGTCTCTTCCGAAATGATCTATGTCGCTATGGGTAGTTTGCTTCTCAAGCGATTATTCGAAAATGAGTAGTTTTCAAACGGGCTCTTAGCTCTTGCGGTGCGAGATGATTTTGGTGTCCTTGCAGTTTTGAATACGCTGGTCGGGTTGGTTGGATGTGTTTTCGCCACCCACAACATCGGCAACGAGCTGAAGAGTATGAAAACAGCAAAACATAAGTAGGAAAACAGATACGACAGCGGCGATCCAATACGCACTCAACCGCTGGGCGGCACTGACGCGCTATTGCGGCGATGGAATCATTGAGATTGATAACTCAGCGGCCGAGCGATCGCTGCGCGGCGTGGCCTTGGGTCGCAAGAACTTCATGTTTGCCGGCGCCGACTCTGGAGGTGAGCGTGCTGCCGCGATGTACTCGCTCATTGGCACGGCAAAGCTGAATGACGTGGATCCGGAAGCCTATCTGCGCCATGTTCTGGCTCACGTTGCCGACCATCGAATTAACCGCATTGATGACCTGTTGCCCTGGAACGTTGCCGGCAAACTCCCGTCCTTCAACGCAAACGCATTACCCTAACTTCGCCGTCAACCACGGCTCTCAGCTGACGCTTACCGTCTTTGAATCGCGGCAGCTTTTGAGGAGGCTGGTTGGTGTGAGTCAGATCGAGACGGCTTGACTGCTTAATGGCCAATGCGGTGATAGTCGGGAAGCAGAATGGGAAGGCGGGAAGTGGCCATAGAAATGAAGGCGATTAAGCTGTTTAGTAGCTAGGTGGTATCCAGTAGCTACCGAGTAGCTACCAGACAGCCCTCTACCGTTCGGTAAGTTTGATAAAACGGTGCATCTCGACTTGGAGAAATAGGACTTCTTCCGCGGTAAGTGGGCGTGCATGCATTGTGCCGAGGCGCGGGCCAGAAATACGCTGCAGCGATTCCCGGGCATTTTCTTTTGTGACAAAAAAGCGCTCGAATGCCGCCCAGTTTTTCCCGTTGCAGATGATCCTTTCGTAGTCCGTGATATCCGCATACGCAATAAGCGGACGATCTTGGCCACTCCAGGCCTCAACTTTGCGTTTCTTGGCTGTCCATGCGTCGCGCAAGCCTCCTGGATCATTGGATTTCATCCAGTTGGGGCCGAAAGCTCCTGTCATAACCTTATCGATGAAACTGCGGATATAGGTCTCGAAACGCTGCAGCCAGTCATGAGCGACATTGGTGCGGGCAAAGGCCGCTTCCAGTTCCGGGTTATCGGATGGTGGCACCGGGCAGCTGTAGCGCACGACCAGAGCTGGTGGCTCAATGATGATACCGGAGCGTTCTAGGCTCTCCTCGAAGGCCTCTTCCGGGAAGTTTGTGAGCTCGGCCTGAAATCCGCGCTCGATGTAGACGGAGGTCCGTGCGGTTGGGTCACTGATGGTCTCTGGCGTCCACGTAATAGGATCGCGCATGTCTCCTAGGCCTTGCCGGAGCGCGGTGGTAAGCCGCTCGCCAAAGGGATCAAGCGTGTTTAGCGCCTGGCCTATTGCCTGCAGTTCGACGAAGCCCCGAATGGACTGTTCTATGTGTAGTGTATCCAGCCAAGGCGCCTGCATGGCCATGAGAGTCTGCTGCAAACGAGGGATTTCGATGCCGTACGCAGACGCAGCCACGCTTGCACTGACCATTTTTGAGATATTGTCTGCTTCGAGGAAGCGGGGAAGGGTATAGCGCTCGATGTCTGCGGTGGCCGAACGCAAATCCAACGCTTTTACTATTTGAATTAGCCCCCTGAAGTACCGGACACAGTCTCTCACTTACAATAACGGGTAGGCATACGACTGTGTTTATGACTAATACTAAGCAAGAAGTGATGGAAGTGTTGACCGGGCCTGAGCGCCGCAGACGTTGGTCAGTCGAAGAGAAACTGGCCATGGTCAGAGAAAGCCTCGAGCCAGGCAAAACGGTATCGATGGTGGCGCGCCAGCATGGCGTCAATCCCAACCAGCTGTTTCACTGGCGTAAGCTGTACCAGAATGGCAGCTTGTCGGCAGTGAGCGCTGGCGAGGAAGTCGTACCGGCGTCAGAACTCGGTGAAGCGCTCAAGCAAATCAAGGAACTGCAGCGCATGCTGGGCAAGAAGACCATGGAGAACGAGATTCTCCGCGAGGCGGTGGAGGTGATGAAGTCGCGAAAATGGATAGCGCGCTCGCCCTCATTGCCAGGGGACGACCTGTGAAGCAGGTATGTGAAGTTCTCGGCGTAGCGCGCTCGAATGTGGCAGCAAAACGGGCCAGACCGGTTGACTGGCAGGATGGCCGTCAGGCTCGCAGGACCGACGATGCTGGCCTGGTGGACGAAATACGGCAGACGATTGCCGACTTGCCCAGCTACGGCTACCGACGGGTCTGGGGCCTCTTGCGACGTGAGCGAGATCGTCAGAGTGCTGCTCCAGTCAATGCCAAACGGGTCTATCGTGTCATGCGGGTCCATGGCTTGCTCCTGCAGCGGCGGACCATGCCGGCCCGACCTGAACGCCGGCATGACGGCAAGGTCGCTGTCCCCAATAGCAACCAGCGTTGGTGTTCGGATGGCTTTGAATTCCGGTGCGAGAATGGCGAACCGCTGCGGGTGACGTTTGCACTGGACTGCTGCGATCGGGAAGCCATGAGTTGGGTAGCAACGACCGGCGGCTATAGCGGCGATGTGGTGCGCGATGTAATGTTGGCTGCCGTGGAAAATCGCTTCGGCAATGCGCTCCAGCCACCGTCAACAATCGAATGGCTCAGCGATAACGGTTCGGGCTACATTGCAGAGAAGACTCGGGAGTTTGCGGTACAGATCGGCTTGAAGCCGGTAACGACACCGGTCAGTAGCCCACAGAGTAATGGTATGGCTGAGAGCTTCGTCAAGACCATGAAGCGCGATTATATTGCCTTCATGCCGAAGCCGGATGCGGCAACGGCGGTACGCAATCTTGCCATTGCGTTTGAACATTACAATGAGCGGCATCCTCACAGTGCACTGAACTATCGTTCACCACGAGAGTTCCGCCGCAATACTCCTTCATCAACCATAGTGTGAAGCGGTGTCCGGTAGTACGGGGTCAAATCCACTATTTCCTTGACCGCGGTTGTCTCTGTTGCGGAGAGCAGTGTTTCCGGCGTAGGAAGGGACAGGTGGGTCGCATTCAACGCCTTGTCAATCAATTCCTGCCGACGCATCTTCTCTGCTTCCTTGTGAAGCTCGATGGCCTGGGTAATTCCGGCTGCAGGGTCATATTTCTTCTGCCATTCCAGAATTCGCTCATACTCGGTCATGAAATGGGAGCCGGCCGGTTGCGTCAGCTTCTTCCACTCTTCTTGCTCTTTGAGTATTTTCGCCATCTGGCGAATTTCGTCATTCGTCATCCCGCTATCTCAACAAATAATCTGGTACCCGTGCTTCAAACGTTGTCTGGCAATCGTCTGAAGCAGCCTTAACGCCATCCTCGAAACTGGCGACGGGGTTTACCTTACCACCTTCGCGCCGGCTCTCCTTTCCGCCCCTATGATATTGCTCCCGATTGCACTTGACACGAAACCCGTACAACAGTACATTTGTACGGATTAACGGCATTCCGCCGGAATTGGAGAGTTGCAATGGGTAGAACTGAACGACTTGAACTACGCCTCGATGAAGATTTCATTGAACGGATCGACACATGGATGGAGGAGACGGGCAAGGCCAGCTCACGATCTGACGCCGTCCGACAGTTAGTCGATATCGGCTTGAGCACGATGACGGGCAAGAGCATCCATCTGACCGACGGCGACAAGCTGAACTTCATGATGCTACGCGACATTGTGAAACATCTGAAAATCAAGGACACTGAAACGGATGTCGAGCTTGTGGCCGAATCCCTTTACGGCGGGCATTATTGGGCACCAATTTGGGAGATGCAGGGCCTTTTTCATAAGCACGCTGACCAGCCTGCTGATGTCTCCTTAGTTGTCGACACGCTGGACATGTGGGATTTCATCGAAGGACGCATCGAAAAGCTGTCCCCGGATGAGGTCGAGAAGCTCAAGGCAGCCAATCACGGCTACCTGCCGAAGTTTGCGGGCTTCGACGGCAACAATGAAAGCACGCTGATGGGCATTGCTCGCTTCCTAGTGGAAAAGATGGATCGCTTCTCGCGGTTCAAGAAGCGCGACTTCAACTCGCATGCCCCGACCGCTGCGCGTTACCGGCGCATGACCACCGCTTTCGAACCGGTCAGGGCGACCCTAGGCCCCGGTCGTGACCTGAACGTCGACCAGATCATCGAGCTGCTCAAGGTCGAGCGCTGAGTAGTGCTAGCTTCGAAAATCAGTTTCGGATAGCAGAAATAAAGCTGAGAAATTAATCAAGGAAAACTATGGCAATTACATTTGTTGGTGGATACACGTATCGCTTCACCTACCAAGATGGTTCTCATAAGGACTATATGCAGGCCGGGGGCGACGGTAACGACACGCTCTGGCGTGACAGCGGAGGTGTGGTCCACCGTGGCGCACACGTTTTCCAGAACGTGGTTGCAATTCATGAGGTTGCCCGCCCCCCTCAAGCGATCAACGAACGTCGTTAAGGTCGAGGAAAACCTATTCCCATATCTATGGGATTTCGGGTCTGTGCATTCGAACGACAATGCCGGTGTGATAAAAAAGCGATCGGCTTGTAAAGGAAATCAAGGGATAAGAATATGAGAATGTGGGGCATAAGCTTTAAACAGCGGAATCCAATGGGTGAAAAGCAAGACATTGTTTATCACAATTCATTGGATGAGCCAACGCGCGAGCAGGCTGCACGGGTATTGCGGGATGTTCTTTTCCCGAACGGCTATCTAATTCCAGATACTCCTCACGGTATCGACGAGGTAACGGTATGGCAAATGCAGGCAAGCGGCGTGAGCATTGCGGATATCGCAGAGGTTTTTCGCTATCACGCTACCGTGCATGATGAAACTAATGCATCGGTCTATGAATGTCACGTTGTGGGACGAGATCCAGGTCATGCCCGGGAGGTCTTGTATGCCTTCCTCCGTACGAATCAAATGGAAGATTTTTCTCGCTTGCCAATTGTATTGATGAACGTTCGTTGCGACATTCAATCTCCGCTCCCGCTCATCAAGTAAGCGACCCGAATATATCAGTCGCTGGACGCGAGCGAGTATGCAGAGCTTTGCGCCGGCAAGGTCGTGGTCAAGAAACTTAATTGATAGCAGAAGAACTGTGAACACATTTTCAAAACGTTTTGGCTACGCAAACAGTGCTACCGAAGTTCCTATCTCTGTGCGGGAGGATGCGCCGCACGATTTCCGTGGTGTTCTAGTGGAATTAGCATACGAGTACGGGTGGAAACCACGTCCTCTTCGAGAACTTGTATGCCGCGTTCTTCGAGAAAGACCAGATTCGAGCAATTGGTCCGAATATCCAAACATTGATGGGGAGATTCGCAACCTGGTGGATGATGCGGAATGGTACAAAGTCTACGACATCGTAGAAGCCGTCTATAACGCGATGACCAGCAACCGCCATGATGATTCCGCAACACGATTCGAAGTGGAACTGAACGATTATTTTGTTGGACATGGCATTGGCTGGCAACTGACGAACGGCCAGCTTCAGTACCGTGGATCGGAGGGCTTCAATGCGGTAGTGAAAGCCTCCCAAGAAGCAGTGGCCAAGAGCGGACATAGTACGGCATCAGTTGAACTGCATGAGGCTTTGATGGACTTATCGCGTCGTCCAGTCCCTGATAGAACCGGAGCCGTGCAACATGCAATGGCGTCACTGGAATGCGTTGCTCGTGCTGTCTCCGGCTCTAAGTCAACCCTGGGTGACGTTATCAGTGCGAACCGGCATCTGGTGCCAAAACCGCTTGATGTCGCGATTGAGAAGATCTGGGGATTCACATCGGAGCGTGGTCGTCATCTACTTCAAGGGAACGAGCCAACTCCTGAATAAGCGGAGCTTATTGTGGGACTTGCTGCGTCGCTCGGGTCATATCTTTCGAAGTTGAAGCGTTTATCTTAACGTTGCAAGGAAAACAGCTATGACAAGGAGCACAGCATCATTTTTCACGGCCGCGGCTCTCGGCCTTCCAGCATGGGTCATTGATGTGAATTCAATGTCGACAAGTGTCCAAGCCGCGTGGCTTGTCTTGATGCTAGGCGTTGCTGGCGTTGGTGGTTATTTTTGGGCGATGGAGCGCAAGTAATAGGAAGGCTTCTTTTCGGCCTGTGGTTTCCGCATGGAGGAGCGAATGGGCGATGGCAGCACCGTCATGCTCAACGATTTTTCGGATCAGCCACTTAAAAAACTCTGAACCCAGAGTAAAACGAATGAACGTTAAGTCCCAAAGGGATATAAGCCGTTCGAACCACTCCCATACACATGGGATTGCTTTCCGGCAATTTCCACGGACAATCTTTAAGTTTCATACTGCCGCGTTAGTGATTGAAGTGCAGCAGTAAAGGGAAACATTAGTATGGCATACGCCTAACCGGAACCTCGCGGCACAGGGGTAAGGAAAATTATGCGCCTTTTGATTTCATTGATCTTGCCTTGGCTGACCTTCTTTACCATTGGACGGCCTATTGCGGGGCTCATATGTCTGCTTTTGCAGCTAACGCTGATTGGCTGGATACCAGCAACGATCTGGGCGGTATATGCATTGGGCCAGTACAAGACCGACAAAAAAATAGCGAAAGCATTGCAACAACGGGCATCGTAATTCGTTTGTTCGCGTCTGGTAATGGAATGGCTGCTTAGGTGCGCTGAACGTATTCGTCGCAAAGAAATGATAGGAAAAGATAATGAACGACTCTACGAGTACCACTACAAATAATCAACTCTCCCACCACATGAAGCTTACCGCTGGGGACAGCACGTATATTGCTACGGTTCATTCGGATGGAAGCTGGTTTATCGCGGAGGGCGCGCAGCGAATGTTATCGGTCGCTGGCTCCCATGCCCACTCAGCAAAGATTCTCGCACTACACGGAGTACCTTCAGATGCGCCTGATGCAGCAATCCGAAAATGGGTTCAAAACAAAAATCCAGGAGTAGATGTAATTGTTTCCACATACCCCTGAGACAGGTCTAGGAAAAAAGCATGGACTACTTGACCGAAGTTGATCGCGCTAAGGCCACCATCGAGCAGGCAAGGAATGATGCAAAATTGGAGTCGCCCGTTCCCACGGCTGGACTTCCTAAGTTACGCTGGCTGGCTTACATACTGTTGATTTTACTTGGCGCCACTGCGTTCTTTGCGATTTCTTTCCTTTCAGTTCCTGCCTCAGAAAGAGGGCCCTACTTGTTCACTGGATTAGGAACTGCCATCCTTTTCGTAGGACTGGCTGTCTACTTTCTTCTTAGAGTGTTCGGACACTTTATTTCGAACACGGATCTGCCAACTTGGATGGTCGTACTCTTTATCTTGGCGTCATTCACGACGCTAGGAATAGCGCTGATGTTGTTTGCGTTGTACCTTGCCTTCATTTATTACCCTGATCGAGTGAACGAAGAGACGAACCTTGGGTGACAATTTGAAGGAAAACTTTTTCTTCTGCAGGAAATGTGTGTTATTCCACATTCCCAACGAACTGGTCTTGGTAAGCGGCTGCTCGATTCTCTAGTCAAGGAAGTCGCCGATCGAGATAACATCATCGCAATATATCTATTGACCAATAGGGATGTGCCTGCAGCGTCGTTCTACAGCAAACACCACTTCGCAGCCAGCCCGAAAAAAGTGGTTATGGGTGTGTCAGTTCGGTCAATTTTAGATGCGAAGTCTGCATAACCTGACGGTGGACACGGCCAGCTTTTCAAACTGCCGGTGACCTGGACGTTAAAGGCTGGGTTCCGTCAACACGGCACAGATCGGACGCTTACGTGCTATCTGATGACTTCGCCCTTCGGTGTGCCATTTATTGGGTTGACGGCAACCAGCGACCGGCACAGCGAGAAACTGAATGGTAGAGGCCAACTCACCGGACTGACAGAAACACACCGCCGTTGCACATAGTATTTCTCTATGGCAATATCATGCTCTATATCTGTATTGCTGTCACGATGTCATGAGTTTAGCGGCCAACTTTAGCTGCTATCACTTGCACGATGCGTGCGGCGTGTTGAGTAATAAATTGGAGGTGAAAATGGGTTGGCTGAAAGCTGTTTCGTTCGTCCTTTTCCCCATGCCGACTGCCGTCGTCTGGGCTGCCGGCAAAGGCGTGAATGCCGTGCGCGATAAGATTGAAGACGGGAAGAACAATGCTCGTGAGGAAGGCCGTCAAGCTGGTGTAGCAGCTGCGGCGAAACAGTACGATGAGAAGGTGCAAACCCTTGCTGCGCGCTTGAGAAGTTATCACGACTTCGACCAAAAAGTAGCCGCATTTTATGCACTTGGTTTAGCTGTAGCCAATGTTGACGGAGAAATTCACCCGAACGAGCGGCAAGAGATTGACGAATTTGTAGTGGGGTGTTCAGCATCTAGCCTGCCAAAGCCCACCTTAGATCTGATTGCTGCCCTTTCCAAAAACCCGCCCACCTTTGAGAGGGCAGTTCAATACGCCCGAGATGCTGGCCTAAGCCGTGAAGACATGCAGGACATCATTGATGTAGTCGCTAACGCTGATGAAATCATCCGCCAGGAGGAGAAGGATTTGCTTGATCGGTGGAAGCGGCTTGCGGACGAACTGTCCATGACTTAGGAACGGGAATGACATCCACACGCAAAGACCGTTATCGTGCCAGGCAACAAAAATTGACCGTACTCCGAGAGCATCGTGACGAAACGGCACAGTACTGTGTGCCATTGCCGGAGAAGAAGAACGGCGAAATTTCCACTCATCCAATTCACGACACGTTGGATCAGTTTACGGAGGCTCACCGGTCTCTAATAACGGCGGCTACGACGCCTGTCAGTGTGAGTTCGGCGGATGCCAATGCGCTTATCCTGGACATACGATCTCGATGGGACCATCAGCAGATGGACGTACTGGTTCGAAGCTGTAGAAATTCAGTTCTGAGCAGTGTGGTTGGTCCTTTTGGATTAGGGTCTTTTGTGGCTTTGTTAGATAAGGATGGCGGACCCGTTGATACGGTCCACAACGCCCGTGCTGGTGTATATGCCACTGACGAAGAGAAGCAAAAATACGCGAACCTTGAGGCGTACGATTCGACGCTATACCACAAACACGAGGATTACATAGCTCAGAACCGAATCAATTCGGACAAATTAGCAAAGGGAACGTTGGTTGATCAGTATTCAAACACCGTATTCGATCCGGCCGCGAGAAAAGACGAGCAGTCCAAACCGAACTTGGACCACACGTATGCCGCAGCCAACATCCATGCTGATCCTGGTCGCGTTCTGGCTGAATTGAATGGTCCTGATCTGGCTAACCAGATGAGTAACCTGAATGCGACCAATGCTTCCGTGAATAAGTCAAAGCGTGCAAGAACAGCGGAGGAGTTTTCAGATTATTTGGAGTCTACTGCGGATCGCCGCGAACTTCGCATCCGTGAATTGCAGCAAACGGAACGGACACTAACGGATCAGGAACGTAAGGAACTGACAAAACTTGAGAAACTAGGTCAGTGCGATCCAGAGGAAATCATCCGTGCAGAGAGGAGCGCCAAGGCTGACATCGACCAAAGGATCAACACCAGCTATTACGGAGGCAAAAAGTTCCTTGGCCAGCTAGCGCAGACAAGTGTCAAAGAGGCTGGAAAGATGGGGCTCCAACAAGCATTTGGATTGTTGCTTGTTGAGTTTTTCTCTGCAAGTTTCGATGAAATTTCAGATGCATACAAACATGGATTCCGTGACAGCCTGAAAGGGGAAAGATTTTTCGATGCATTGCGTGTCCGCTTGTCACGTGTGTCCTCTCGGGTAGCCGCAAAATGGAAGGATGCACTTTTGGCCTTCCGGGATGGCGCACTCAGTGGATTTTTGAGCAACTTAGTCACGGTTCTTATGAACATGTTATTTACGACGGCAAAACGCACAGTCCGCGTTATTCGTGAAGGTATCCTGTCTATCATCAAAGCTGTGAAAGTTGCACTGTTTCCACCCGAGGGAATGCGGGAGGGGGAAGCGGCAGATGCTGCGATGAAGCTTATTGCAACCGGTGCCGTGGTGTCGCTGGGAGTACTCGCCGAAGAAGCCGTAGAAAAGTCCATTGCACTGTTTCTTAACTCGACTGTTCCGCTGCTTGCACCCTACGCTTCCACCGTATCGGCGGTCATTGTCGGCGCAATGACTGGCATTGCAAGCGCACTTGTAGTTTTTGGTCTTGACAGTCTCGACATCTTTGGCGTGAATGAGCGAAAGCAGCATGAAGACGTTATGCGCTCGCTTGACCAATTGATTATCGAGTGCGACCGAAATCTCACATCATCTTATGATGTAGAGATGAACCGGAATGGAGTGATTCTGGCCAGGCTTCAAGGGCAATGAGTACTATGCTCCGTGTTTGCCCGCAGGTAGTCGCCTAGCCTAGTGCAGAAGTCACTACCTGACTCGACCTGCCAACCTCTGTCCGATTTCATTGCGCCTAGAAACTAGCCGAATGTCCGAGTTCGGCCGATGGTGTTGAAAAACTGTATTGACCCAGCCGAATCTGCTCAGATCGGGGTGCTTTCGTTTTTACTGCAGTTTACGACGGTAGCGCGAGCAAGCATCCATGCGGGTTTGCGGCGAGCGTCATTCAAATACCCTCATTAAATCAATAACTTGCTGTCTACCCCCCCTAAGCGATAAGATTCCGGTCCTTTCCTTTTTCACAACGGAACAATGGACCATTGGCGCGTACCTTATCTTGGCTTGCGACAGATACCCTCCGATCTCACTGCCTTCGAACTGGACATCTTCTTTACCTTTTCGCCCAAGGAGATCGAACTGATTGATTCGCGGCGATCGGACCTATACCGTCTGGCGCTGGCCCTTCATATCGGATTCGTCCGCATGGCCGGACGTACGCTGGACGCGTACAAGCAAATTCCGAAGGTACTCTGGAAACACCTGGCCGAACGACTGAACGTACCTTCGCTTGACATAGGTACTCTGCGCTCGCTTTACGAGGCGCGGCCGCGTACACTCGTCGATCATCAGCAGTTAGCCTATCAATGCCTTGGCTTTGGTGTCATGACAGAACACCAGCGTCGTTACCTAGTCCGCTGGCTCAAGGAAACGCTGAACGGGCGCCCGAATTCCTCCATGTTGCTTAGCCAGGTCAAGACCTGGCTATATGAGCATCGAATCCTGATTGGTGGCGACCGGTCGCTGAGGGCGCTGATCGCCGAGGCAGTTCGCACCCATGAAGACGGACTGGAGCAGATTCTCGTGGACACGGTAGGACCAGTACTATCCGACTATTGGAACGAACGATTGGTCGCCCGAACGCAAGACCGCGTCAGCTTACAGGAGTGGCTATGGTCTGTTCCGGTTCGGAACTCGACCGTGCAGATGAACGAGTTGTTCGGCAAGGTCGAATTCCTTCGGCTACTTCATGTGGATGCACGGTGGCCGGAGGCAGTAAACGAATCCTTGATTCGTCACTATGCACGACGCTGCGCGAGCCGAACGCCGTCCGCCAACAAACGCCTGTCTCCGCAAACAAGAAGGATTGAAGCTGCCTGTTTCATGCGTTACGCGCTATGCGCAGCGACCGATCAGCTCCTGCAAATGCTACGAAGGTGGCTGGCGGACGTGACTAACGACGCCAGTAAGCAAATTGACAACGGTCATCAGGATGATGCAAAGACGCTTTCCGAACTCGTGAAGGCAATTAAGGAACTGGCCGCCAATCCGGAGATGGCAGCCGACGAGCTACGCGCCGCACTGCAGCAACTCGCGGACAAAGCGCTGCCACGTCGGGCATCAAGCCGACGTAAGCTCGTCCGTCTGCAGCTGATGACGAAGAGTACGCAGGCCAGAAAGGTGCTGCGCAAGCCCGTCGTGCTGCCATTTGCTAGCGAGACGCCACACCGGCTGCTTGATGCGCTTGCGGTACTTCGCGAGTTATACGGCAAGGATGATGTTAGCAATGGCTTGCCACACCAAGTTCAAATCGACTTGGGTAGACCATGGCATGACCTCATTCATGGACAAGATCGGGTCAACGCACTACGCGCCTTCGAATGGGCAACGCTGTTCGGGCTGCGCGTAGCTTTGCGTAACGGTTCCGTCTACATCAATCACAGTTTTACCTTCCGCAGCAGAACCACCTTACTGATCCCATCGGCGGAATGGCAGTCCAAGCGTAACCATTTTTACGGACACCTAGCTTTGCCACAGGATCCCCAAGTCTATCTGGATCAGATCGTAAAACAGTTAAACCAAGGCATGAAGCGCCTGGATGCAGCCAGTCGAGCAGGGGAGGTGGCCATCGACAATGATGGCGTGCATCTGGCACGGCTCACTCCTGACACCGAAGACGTGCATGTTGCGACCTTGCGGCGAACGATATTCGAAGGTCGTCCTACTGCGCAGCTGCCACGTATCCTGCTTGACATAGATAGCCATGTCCGATTTTCTTGGGTTCTGCTTGGCCGTGAACCACAGTCCCGCTCGGAATTGCTGCTGACATACGCTGCTGTTCTTGCACATGGCACATCACTTTCAGCGGCCGATGTGTCGCGTATGATCCCGGAATTGTCGTCGCAGGCAATCCGGCAGATGATGGACAAGATTGCCGACGAGCGGCTCCTGCGGGATGCATCGGACGCTGTTCTTGCTTACATGCACCGCCATCCGGTCGCGGCGCACTGGGGCCGCGGTGATCTGGCATCCGCTGACATGATGAGCCTGGAGACCTCGCGTTCGGTATGGCAGGCCCGCGCGGATCCGCGCAGACGGACACCGTCGATCGGCGTTTATACTCACGTACGTGACCGGTGGGGTGTCTTCTACGATCAGCCAATCCTGTTGAAGGAGCGCCAAGCTGGTGCGGCACTTGAAGGGGTAGTGCGTCAAACCGGGACCAGCGATGTCGCGCAGTTAGCAGTGGATACGCACGGCTATACGGATTTCGCCATGGCGGTGGCCAAAGCGCTACAGTTTGACCTATGTCCGCGTCTGGCCCATCTGCGTGAACGCCGGCTGTGCGTGCCGAAAGGCCTCGCTATTCCTTCAAGTATTGCCCCCGTTACGACCAGCAGCATTGATCTAGACGTCATCCAGGACAACTTTGATGAATTCGTACGGGTTGCGGCATCCATTCAGAATGGACGTTGCACAGCAGTTCAGGCATTGCAACGCTTTGGCAGTGAAGCTCGCAGCGAGCCGGTGTACGCTGCCGGCGTCGCGCTGGGGCGGTTACTGCGTACCATTTTCCTGATTTGACCCTGCCTCGGTTTCACGTACAGCATGTCATGCAGCCATGAGCGTTTCCTCAGCTTGAACCGGAGTGCGATATCCGGTCGAGGAATGAATCCGCTGACGATTGTAATACCCTTCGATCC
>NZ_JAWIIV010000037.1:0-53002 GCF_035916955.1 Noviherbaspirillum album
AAATTGTCCAACAAAATCTCCACCGCCTTCCTCCCCACCTTCAGAGCTCAGCCCGTACACCAGATCCGACTATAGCTCCCAGTTGTGCAAGCACACAGTGCGCCGGTACAGGAAAAGTAGTTCTTCCTTTCCGAGTCGAACTGGGACGCCAAAACTATTGCAGAGCGTATCTTGCAGCAGCTGCTGGCCCATCCGCTTATTGCTCCTACGTCTGAAAGTGTGCTCGTCATCGACGATACCGGCAACCGCAAAGATGGCTGCTTCACCGACCATGTGGTGTGCCAGTGCCAGTGCCAGTGCCAGTGCCAGTGCCTGGGCTTGGTCGGCAAGATCGACAATGGCATTGTGGCTGTCAACACACTGTGGGCCAACGACCAACGTTAACGCCCGCTGTATCGCCGTACGCTACCCGACCAAAATGCCTGGTATCTCACCACAACGCTATCTCTGGAGCAGGCGCCGCTGTTAGAAGTCGTTCGTCAGTACGGATTGCGTAGTTGGTTCGAGCAGAATTACAAGCAGATGAGGGATGAGCTGGGTTGGGCTGACTTCATGGTGCGGTCTGATCGTGCCATTCACCGGCATTGGTCCCTGGGTTGCTGAGCATGCCTTCTGTTGGTGGCATGAAGCTTATGAGGTGCAACTGCACGAGAAAGTCACGCCAAAGGCAGTGGAAAAAAACGCAACACTGACCTTAAGTGCGATACTGCTGGCCGGGACGGCTGCGTACTATCCGCTCGTGGTTGTTCTCGGCACGTTGGTTCCTGTCCTGCTGGGGGGCTTGTTCAGACAAGCCCCCATCGCCAGAGCTCGCCGCACTGATAGCTTTCGTCACCTCGAGATGTGGAATTAACCTCTATCGCCGGACTTAACACAGTACCGCTAGGGGCATAATGTTGTAGCAATAGGAAATACGCATTATTGTGAATTCAAGATTAGGCTTTCAGAATAACAATTGAATGCTCTATGTACTAAAATATAAATGACGCTTGAACGCAGCACAATTCACATTACGCGGAACATAGTAGGAATCAAATACGTTAAATGCAAAGGTCTTCTGAAGGGATTCCACAAGCTGGATCCTGCCATATTTGTGGGGTAGAATGAGGGTGGAAAAGTAATAATAGCAATGGCGACTGTCATAGTTATGCATGCCATAACATCGCCAGCTTATACTTTAATTATCCGGCAGACAGAGGTCCGTGAAAACTTTCGAGACAGCCATTTTCAGCCGACTCGTAGCTTTGTCATTCTCACAAGCTTTGAGTCGACGGTCCGCTAGAAAATCTTTTGCGTGTTGCAATCCAATTACTGCGTCTTTCTCCACCGACTCGTTCGTACGGACAGATAAAATAGTAGCCTTGGCCTAACGAAAGACTGTGGCTATTATTTTATCTGGAATACTCCTACGGCCCCAAGCAATTGCTGAGACTGTTGTTGTAATGAAGTCGCGGCTACTGCAGCCTGTTCAACCATTCTGGCATTTTGTTGCGTTACCTCGTCCATTAGCATTATGGCTTCATTGATCTGATTAATGCCAATACTTTGCTCGTTAGTCGCAATAGCGATCTCTGTCATCAGTCCTGTAACGCAATGTACTTCCCGAATAACGCGGTCCATAGTTAGTCCAACTTGTGAGACAAGTACTGTTCCCGTGTTCACCTGTGAGACAGAACTTTCAATGAGATCTTTAACCTCGCGTGATGCGGTTGCGCTACGTTGAGCTAAATTTCGGACCTCTGAAGCTACTGCCGCGAATCCTCTGCCGCTTACACCAGCCCGCGCAGCCTCTAAAGACGCATTCAAGGCAAGAATGTTTGTCTGAAACGCGATGCCATCAATGACGTCAATTATGTCCACCATCCTAGCCGACGCCTCAGCAATGTCACTCATCGTCTTAGTAACATTGCCGACCACGGCCCCCGCACTAGCCGCCGTCTCCGCTGCCGCCCTTGCCGCAGTATTAGCGCGTTGCACGTTTTCGGCATTCTGCATGACAGTAGAGGCCATTTCCTCTATGCTAGCAGCAGTTTGCTCCAGTGATGCAGCCTGGGATTCTGTGCGCTGCGACAATTCAAGGTTTCCTTGCGCGATCTCGATGGCGGCTGTAGAGATCACATTGCTAATGCTACGGATGCTTGTGACGATGCCAGAAAGATTTGTTTGCATAATCTCTATGGCGGCCATCATGCTCCTGCTATCGGTTTCTGGTAGACGTATGGGAGTTGTAAGGTCACCCGATGCTACATGACGAGCAATGTTTGCTGCGTCATCGGGTTCACCGCCAAGAGGGCGTATTACAAAGCGATTGAGCAACATTGACAAGACAACACAGACAACTATGATACTTACGGCGGCTATCGCCATCGAAGTGGTGCGAAACCTTACCACGCCGGCCATTACCTTATTTTCTGGCATGGTAACAATGAGGGACCATGGAGTCTTAGTGGTTCCAATAACAACAGGTACGTAAATCTGTAGCACCTCGGTGTTGAGTGTTTCGTCAAGCATTGACAGCTTAAAATCCTGTCCTGATGCAACTGCCGGATGAATTATATTCCAGTACGCACCCTTGACAACTTCATCTCCAAGGCGGGCCGCATCATGATGTGCAATATACTTTCCCGCGTTCGATATAAGGCTTGCATAACCTGTTTCATATGGGCGAATACTGCTGATTTCAGATTGTAGATCAGCAAGTGCGATGTCAACACCAACCACTCCAACAAATTTTCCGTCATGTTTAACTGGTACCACCAAGCTGGTCATAAGTGTATCTATGCCAGCTACTTTGTAGAAGTAAGGCTCCAAAACAACTTCATTACCAGTCCTTTTTGGCAGTAAATAAGGCTCGCCAGCGCCTTCTTTTTCATAATCAACGATTGGCTCGACGCCTATTTTGCCGCCCCCACGGTTCCAATATGGAATAAACCGCCCGCTATCGTCGTGACCAGGTTGTCCTCTGTGCATTTCGTCTTTACCGTCAAAAGCATTGGGTTCCCAGACAGTCCAAACACCTACAAAGGTCGAGTTCCCTTCAAGAACACTCTTAAGCATGACATTGGCGACTGCTCGATCAGCGATACCTGTGGCGCGCAAAGCTCCTAATTCGTGAGAAAGGGTTCGCACTGTAGTAAAGGCCGTCTCCAGGCGTTTACTGACGTTACCTGCCTGTCGAAGTGCTAATTCATGTGCGTATAACTCTGACCCCGCCCTTTCCATTTGGCCAGCTTTTATGGTCAAAAAGCCTGCAGTGAACACGAGCCCCACAGTTACTATTCCAGTTACGACACTTGTCAAACGTGTACGTAAACTCCACCTTTGTGTTCCCATTTTCGACCTTCATTTAGCTTACGCGGTTAACAATTTTTTATGCTGCGATGTTAATGTCGGGATAACGACATCAACATGAAGTTTTTCTAAAACTACAAAGCCTTTCGGCCACATTACAAATGAATAATGAAAGTAGCTTATTGTCCCAAAGAAATAGCGCTCGGCGCGACAACAGTTACTAGTTATCGACCGATGCGGTTTTCGATCCTAGAGGCTGTAAACACAAACGCGCGGCTCGAGCGCATCTGCGGCTATATTGCGCGTACCGGAAAAATGACAGCATCACTCCCAAAAAATAATTTAACTGGTTAAATTGGTTACGTAACTTCCACGCGCCGCTATGCATAACGCCGTGAAACAAGGCACCTATGAAACCTCGCTTGGTTTTAGTTCAAGCGCAATTGAGAGTTATAAAGCATCAGTAAACTACGAGGCAGTCAAATGCAGAACTTCGGTGACAGCGTTCACCACCAGTGGCGTTTTACGTTGTACTCAGTCGTCTACCATAGCTGGACCGGAGAGATAAAAGTTTTGAGCTCTGAGATAGCCAGAACATATAGCGTTACGTATTATGCCCATTGCGCATAGTATTTTAGAAACGTTGGTTGCGGCGTTTTCTTTCTAATTCAGTAATTGCGGCCGCGATTCTATGAAATTCTGAATCCGCGAACAGCCTAGACCGGGTATGGAAGCGCTTGCCGGTTCCGTTCTCAAGAGAAAACATACCTCCGTTGCCGTCAACCACGTCGATGATTAGCTGGGTATGCATCCAGTAACTAAACTGGTCTGCGTTCATATAGAAAGGAGTATCTTGAATAGTGCCAAGATAAATGTCTGCGTCGCCTACAACAAATTCTTTAACTGAATAACACATAGGGGAGCTTCCGTCACAGCATCCTCCTGATTGAAAAAAAAGGAGCTGCCCATACTTTTCACGCAATTCCCTTATGAGAAGAAGGGCGACATCTGTTGCGACCACGCGCTTCACGGTATCCATAGTGCTCCAATTTTATTGTGCTACAGTGCTTCCGAGCACCTAAGTTTTGACCAGTTAAATCTGACTTATCTTCCCAAAGCTAGCTTCGAATTGTGGACATTCAGTTTCACTCGATCTGGCAAACCGCTGCGATGCAGCATAAATAAAATAGCGGGTCTGCGTTGCCTAGTTACGAGAGTGTCCTTATGTTGAAGGAAAAGGATGAGTGCCTCGATAATATGGTACATGTGGCTGCTCGCGAACGTTCTTAACGCGCCGTGTAGCTATCTATTGCCATAATCCATTTTGCGAGGGACGCAGCGTCGTCTTCCGTTACTCGCGAATCTGGAAGCATAGGTATACGTCCCCATCGCCCCTTGCTGCCTTGCGTAATCGAACTGGCAATCTGCGCTTCAGCATCCTTCTGACCGGTGTATTTCTTTGAAATATCTTTGAAAGACGGTCCAAGAATTTCCTTATCGATGCTATGGCATGCCATGCAGTTTTTAGCCTTTGCCAAGTCGTTGCTAGACCAGGCCGCCATAGGAACAACCGTAAAGCAAATGTAGATCAAAGTAGAGACACGTTTCATATATTTCTAGCTGGGAGAGGACTATTTAGGTTTATGAATCTTATGACTGATTGGTATGGTTTGAGAAGTTACATACATAATTAGGTACAACATAATCTGTATGTATTGCCGATTCTTGATATTTCCACGCGGGTTGAGACTGCGACGTTCTGCCGTTTCTTGATAGTCCTTCCTCATTTAGTGGTCTATGATTTTCACCAGTTGGAAAGGGAAAATGACGCCCTGTCCGCATCCATCAGAATTAACCGTAGAGAGGGGTCAATGAATAAACGTGGTACATCAAAACTGCTTGTCATGTTTCTTACGGCTAGCGGAATGTCTTACGGATACTTAGTCTCTGCTAACGCATCTGAAAATGCAAAATCGTCCTTGGGGCAGCAAGTTCTTAATACCAAATGCGTTGCGTGTCACGCGGCACTGCCAGGGGGGGGGCTAGATCGAATTTCAGAGGGGCGACGGACACCTGAAGGATGGGATATGACAGTTGCGCGTATGGGGTACGCGCATGGCATGAAGCTTACGCAAGAAGAAAGACATGCGGTGGTTAAGTATCTCGCGGATACGCGTGGTCTCGCTCCTGAAGAGGCAGCCAATCACCGTTACATTCTTGAAAAAACGCCAGGCGTTGTAGAACAGCCGAGCAGGATAAACGATAAAGTCATCGTAGATTCCTGTGCCCGATGTCATTCAGCAGCAAGAGTGGGATTGCAGCGTCGTACGTTCGACGATTGGCAAAAGTTGGTTGCGTTTCACGTGGGACAGTATCCTGCAATTGAGTTTCAGTATGGTGGTAGAGATCGTGAATGGTTCAAGATAGCAAATAGTGAAGTCGCTAAACTACTCGCAGACAACCAGCCCGAGCAGTCAGACTTGTGGAAAAAATGGTCTGCGAAAGAAAAAGCAAACGTTGATGGCGAATGGCTAGTTGCCGGGCACCGCCCTGGCTGGGGTGCCTATTCTGGGAGCGCGACGATCACAAGGAGTGCGGCAGACGCTTACCAAATCACGATGTCGATCAGGTATGAGAATGGAAAGACTGAGAAGGCTTCCGGTAACGCCACGGTCTTTACGGGGTACGAGTGGCGCGCGAGTCTGAATCAAAATGGTGACGCAGTGCGCCAAGTATTTTCATTGTCGGAAGACGGGCAGCGACTGGAAGGGCGCTGGTATCTCACCGATCATGAGGATATCGGTGGAAGGTTCACGGCGTTGAAGCAGATCGCAGGTGCACCTGGTCAAGTTCTGTCAGTTCAGCCTTCACGTATTAAAGTTGGACAGACGCAGAAATTGACAATTAGAGGAACTGGTCTTACGGGTAACGTTACATTAGGCGACGGAGTAGCCGTGACTCGCGTCTTAAAATCTAGTCCTACTGAGGTAGTGGTAGAAGTGAGGGCCGATGCGAAAGCAAAGGACGGTTACAGACAAATAACCATGTCTAACGTGACGCAAAAGGGAGCAACGGTGGCGGTCTACCGTCAGATTGATTCTATCAGGATCGAGCCGAAAGAAGGAATGGCTAGGGTAGGCGGGAATGGCGGGCCAATTCCCAAAAAGCCAGTCCAGTTTGAAGCGATCGCATATGCAAATGGACCGGATGGCAAAGTTGACACCGAAGACGACGTCCGCATCGGGCATGTTGTCGCACAATGGAGCCTCGCCAACCTAAACAAGAATGCTGAGGAAATGCAGGACCTACAGTTCGCAGGAACATTAAGTAAAAATGGATTGTTTATGCCTAATAACGCTGGGCCCAATCCAGAGCGGAAATACAGTACCAACAACGCTGGAGAACTGAAGGTTAAGGCAGTTGTGAAAGAAGGAGCCAAAGTGCTCAGTGCCAGTACTCATCTAATGGTGACAGTGCAACGTTTTGTTGACCCGCCAATTCACTAACCCGCCGTAAACAGTTTTCTATATGAAACACAAGGAAGCGAGATGAACCATTTTCCAGCGTTGTACTTAAACACCTATAATTTTCATGAGGTGAAAACTCCAGATCGGTCAACTCTTTTCCACATACCTACGAGTGCGATGTTTCGCCTAGACCGTATCGGGCGAGCGGTCCTAGACTATTTGAAGGAGAAAAACGTCGTTTCTGCTCACGACATCGAGAATGAATTTCATGACGGATCAAGAGGCACTCCAGAGGAAATCAGTGCTGTACTTTCGGATTTTCAGGATCTGGCAATCTTAAGTCCTGATGAGCCAAAGCCGGACGCTGGAATGAAGTTTCTTATCCGAGATTTTCCGATCAATACCATTGTACTGAACGTAAATACCGGATGTAATCTCAGTTGTACATACTGTTACAAAGAGGATCTTGCTGTACCCTCCAAAGGCGAGAAGATGCAGTTCGAGACAGCCAAGAAAAGCATAGATTTGGTACTAGCGGAGGGCGCTCAAAACGAGCGTATTAATGTTGTCTTTTTCGGTGGCGAACCACTCACCAATATGAGGTTGATAAAGCAGGCGGTCCAGTACGCAGAGGAGCGGTGTGCTGAATTGGGAAAGCGAGTCGACTTTACCATGACCACTAATGCTACCCTTCTAACGGAAGAGATCGTGGATTATCTGGACGAACACCATTTTGGCATCTCCATTAGTATGGACGGACCAGAAGCGGTTCATGACCGGCGACGTAAGACCGTCGGAGGCACAGGTACATATACGACCGTGGCAAAAAAGGCTCGGATGTTACTAGAACGCTATCGGTCCCGAGCGGTTGGTGCGCGAGTAACCCTTACAGCTGGCTATACAGATGTGGTCGCTATTCACCATCACTTGAAGAATGAGTTAGGCTTCGCAGAGGTCGGCTTTGCACCAGCAACATCAGGGCCTATATCAACATTCAACCTCGACGCAACAGAGCTCCGTGCAGTGTTCGATAACATGAGAACGTTGGGTCTTGAATATCGTGATGCCGCATTAGAAGGCAAGAATACTGGCTTTTCAAACATGCATCAAATGATGAGTGACCTTTACGAAGGAAGACGAAAAGCGTTGCCTTGTGGGGCTGGTATCGGACTTTTAGCGGTAGACAAAAAGGGAGACCTCAACCTATGCCACCGATTTACAGGGTCGGAGATGCCTACGTTCGGAAACGTTCAACAAGGCATTGACAAAGCAGCCTTGGGAACCTTTTTAGAAGGTGCCCTTGACCGTTCGGGAAAGGGCTGTTCGACATGCCGTATTCGTAACCTTTGTGCAGGCGGATGCTATCACGAATCTTACGCGCACTTTAGCGACCCCTTGTCTCCTACCTACCATTATTGCGATCTTATGCGGGAGTGGGTGGACTTTGGGATGGAAATTTATAACGAAATTATAGGGAAGAACCCCCGTTTCTTCGGTGATCACATTGCGACTCGGAGCCACTAATATGCAGACTTTAAAGCCACTAAACATCAAGGCGACGTTGCTGGAGAGCCCGGCAACTGAATCTAATGACAATGCTGTTGTCGCTATGGCGGCAGTCGCAGGCTGTGCAACTACATTCGATCCAGGGTGGGAAATCGACGCGTTTCAAGGCGTCGCCGGACTTTGTCAGCCAATGGAAGCTGACCTCTATGGATGCGCAGATCCGTGCTGGTGGCCGGCACAAGTGCCAGACACGATGCATAGCTTTCCAGAATGGAATGAGGGCGCTGCTGATGCTGCGCAGGATTGGAAGAAACTACAGGCGGTATTCCCAAAGTAGCACTCTTGATGAGGGCTATTTCCCTGATCTAATGCTAGAGAGTAGAGAGAAATTAAAATGAATAGAAAATCCACGCTTCTTCCTGTCGCAATGACGATAGGATTTGCGATCGTAACGCTGTTTGTCGCCGTTGATGCTGCTGCAAGAGAATACCTTGTAACAGCAGCTAAGCCTAATTTTGTCGTAGTAGTCGATGCTGCAGCACGCAAGGTAGAGAGGACCATTCCCATTCCGAACACGACGATGGGAAATAGCCCTACAGCTATAGCGGTTTCAAAGGACGGGAAGCGAGCGTACGTGATTCACAACGCATGGAAAAGTGTATCCGGCCTTGATCTCCAGACCGGCGAGGAGGTGTTCCGTGCGGATCTCTCCGATGCTAATATGAGGGCAATGGCGACCTATGGGATTGATCTCTCGCCTGATGGCAAGGAGCTTAGCGTATTCGTAGTTCCTGTACGGATGCTGCCAGGTTCCTATAAAGTCGAAGAGACTTATATAGCCGTATTCGACACCGCTGCAGGGAAGCAGGCAACTCCTCTTCGGAAGATGCTGGCACCACGTGGCACAACCGTGCTTGCCTATGCTCCCGATGGTAAGACACTATACTCGTTCAACGGAGACTGGACAACATGGGACGTTAAGTCTGGAACTCAGACAGGGAAGATTACGTTTCTCAACCGGGAGCGCGAGAACTACGGCAAACCAGACACGCTGGCGTTATGGCCGCAATGGGAGCAATCAAATATATTTGCTACTCCGTACTATCAGACTCGAACGGACCTTAAAGAGGGAGATCCCGGGTATTCAAAAGCGGGGATCATGACATTCGACTTGGTGACACGAGAACAGAGTTACAAAGATTTTGAAGATGCTTCAGTCGTGCTGTTTTCAAGTGTAGTAAACCCCATAAGGCGGAATGAAGTCTACACGGTTTATACCCAACTTACCGCAACGGATATCAAAACTGGGAAAATTATCAAGCGCCTGGATCTAGACCATACTTTCTATAATGTAAATGTTTCAAGCGACGGTAAAGAGATATATATCGGAGGTACTCAGAACGATATTGTGGTTTACGATTCGAGTAATTTTAAAAAGCTTGCAAATATCAAGCTTCCGACCGGCGACCAGGTATTATCATCGCTGCGAATCGTTGACCGCAAATAGGGCGACTGATCATGAAGCGTCAAGGGCTTCCCTGAAGCCCTTGAGAACTTTGGCGAGGTATAGAACCAAATGTGGTTGTGGATAGCAGGCTTTATTAAGCCCTATGCTGGTGCCCTTGTACTGGTAATGGTGTTGTCATTGATCGCGGTCGGTGGAGGACTCGCGCAGCCATATCTTACTAAAAGCTTGATCGACGACGGGATCCTACGCTCAGATTCTTCTTTCATTTGGACTCTAGTTGCCATTGGAGCTGCAATTGCAGTTTGTTCCACCGTGCTAAATTTCCTCGTAAGGCGCACCTACGTAAGTCTGTCTTGCACCGTTCTTCATGCGATGAGGGAAGATATCTTTAAACATATTCTTTCATTATCTCCTACTTATTTCTCGGGGTCTAAACAAGGAGATATTCAGTCGCGTCTTGATGGCGATATTGCAGAAATTCAGCGGTTTGCAGTTGATACGCTACTTGCATCGGTCAACAACATCATTATGCTTGTCGGGAGCCTAGTGCTTATCTGGACGCTTTCTCCACCCTTGGTGATTGTTACAGCAGGCGTGATTATCATATCGACGTTATTCGTACGTTGTTTGCGACCGACTTTGGAAACGATGTCTCGGCGTGCGAGATTACATAGCAGCGCAATTATGGGATTTTTTGTGGAGAAGCTGCGATGCGTCAAATTCATACAGGCGCATTGCGCTGAAATGAGAGAGATACATAGGTTATCTGATTTACACATCGCAATGCGTGGAGATGCTTTGCGTCTTCAATTTGTAGCATATGCGGCGCATGCCGTGCCGACGCTGATCACCTCATTAACTATTCTCGGGGTATTTGGCTTTGGTAGTGGATATATTGCCTCAGGCGAGATTACGCTCGGTGCATTAATTGCTTTTGTCTCGTATCTACAGAAGTCCATATCGCCGGCTCAGAATCTGTTGGGAAGTTATGTATCGTTGCAAAAAGCTCGCGTGAGTATGGAGCGTGTTAAAGCCTTGATGGATGAAAGGCCTGCGGTAGCCAGTCCAAGTGAGCCTATTCTACTTCCTTGTCCTGCAAATGGGATTTTAGAATTCCGAGATGTAAGTTTCATATATCCCGGATCGCATGCACATGTTTTAAAAACTGCTAGCGCAGTGATACCTTCTGGTAGCCATGTACTTCTATCTGGAAAGTCCGGTGCCGGTAAAACGACCATAACCGACTTACTACAACGGTATTATGATCCATCTGAAGGTCAAATTTTGCTTGGTGGCGCTAATATCGCGGACTTTAATATTGCGGATTTACGTAGAGTTATATACGTTGTGTCCCAAGAAGCTACGGTCGTTCATGGAACCTTAGCAGATAATATCCGATATGGAAGCCCAACTGCGTCAGATAAAGAAGTACACAACGCGGCGGAGCTAGCTGGACTATTGGTAAATAGTCCACGCTTCGTAGACGGGATTCGTACCATTGTCGGGGAACGTGGCGCGGACTTATCGGGCGGTGAACGCCAGAGAATCTCACTTGCTCGTGCTTTGTTAATGAAACCGGAGATACTGGTAATTGACGAAGGTACATCTGCCGTCGATGTGCTTACTGAAAATGCATTGTTTTCCACCATACGAAATGGGTTTTCAAACAAGACGGTAATTTATGTTTCCCACCGACCTGGTGACATGCACTATGACGTTTGTATTGAGTTAGTGCGAGGACAGTTGATCCAGGCTAGGAGTGTTCCATGAAGAGTGTCAGAATTGGAGTAATAGATAGTGGGATTGTCACCTCGCAATTGCGTTTGGTAGAAAGAAGCAAGATCTTTATACCGAGATCCTATGGCCATGAACATGCCAGCCTTTGGGATAAGATAGAGCACGGAAGCAAGCTGATCGACTTAATTCACAGCCACAACATTACAAGCAGATTTTTGGTAGCACGTGTGTTTGCAATGGAGAGAATCGCCACGGTGCATAGTATCGTTGCGGCCATTGAGTGGTTGATTGCTGAGAGCGTTGATATTATTAATTTGTCTTTCGGGATGAAAGAGGAGTCGCGGCCTCTAGCGCGTGTATGCGAAAGGGCAAGGCTGGCCGGGATTACTTTAGTTGCGTCCACCACTTCGATTCCGAACCGCGTTTATCCTGCTGCCTTCGCTTCGTGTATTGCGGTTGCATCTGATGTGCGGTGTTCCCCGGAAAACTTTTCTTGGATTGGATCGGAGTTTGCAGATTTTGGTGCACATCCGTTCTATACACCTATGGATCCTGAGCATGGTGGGGGATCGAGCTTCGCGTGTGCAAGGATGACCGGAATATTGGCAGCTCGACTTAGCTATCAAGGACCCAAGTCGATAAGCATAGAAGCATTGCGCCAGGGCGCAGCGATTTTTGGCCCAGATAAACGTCCGACGTTGGGTGACCTACGGGTGAATTAATGGACGCGTACCCTACACAAAATATGGCCCGATATAACTTTCTCATTTCGTCGACTAATCATGAAGTCTAGGAATGCAATTGTCGTTATTGGGAGTGGCCCTGCAGGGGCGATCACTGCTGCGTTGTTAAGGCGGTATGGTTACGATGTTACCGTTGTTGGACGTGTTCGTTCTCAGCCTTGCTGGGAGGGAATGTCTATACGAGCTTTAGATGGATTGGCTAACGCAGGATTGACACTGAATCTTCGGACCGACTTAACGGCGGCCCGGCGATATTCCTGGTGGAACGGGTCCTTAAACTTGGTTAATGTCGAATATCTTGTTGAACGCCGGCAGATGGATTTGGCGTTGCAGAGGGCCCTCACTGCTCGTGGCGTCAATGTTGTAGATGGGTACGTGACCCACCACTCGGTCCAAGACGGTGGTTGCGTAGTTGCGGTTGAGGGCAAGTGCGGTAGGGTAAGCGAGTTATTCGCAAACTTTTTAGTGATTGCACATGGGCGACGGGGCGGTAAGCATATCGTAATAGATCAAATGCCAGTATCTGTAATGTTAGGTAGATTGTTTTCAGCGCGACTTGGCAAAGAAGCTTTTACGGTTACTGAATCGTTCGAAGACGGATGGGGGTGGGCTACATGGAATGGAGATGGAAAACTGAACGTTAACATTACAATGGATGGCGACCTGGCAGGCTCGGCAGATTGCGAGTATCTCTTTACAACATATGCGCAGAGATCGCCGGAGATTAGCAAATTAATAACATCTGGTGCTGTACCGCTTACTCAGGTGACTGCGCGCGGGAGCCGTCCGAACCTGAACGCTGACTTAATAAGTTCGACTCATATCAGGGTGGGAGACGCGGCATATACAGTTGATCCACTCTCTGGTAATGGCATGTACGAAGCGGTATCAGGAGGATACGCAGCTGTCCCAGTGATAAATACTCTGCTTCAAAAGAGAGCTGATTCTTTGATTGCAATGCAATACTACCAAGACCGAGCACGCGCTATATTTAGGCAACGTTTAGATGCTGGGGCTGATATTTACAAGCGCGAGAGCCGTTGGAACAGTGATTTTTGGAGAAAGCGTGCAATAAATGGCGGTCAAGCATTTGGAACCACAACAACTGTGGATCGAGGTAGTTTTATCAGCCAGCCTGTAGTGGAGGATGGTTTCATCTTAAGCCGCGATGTTTTCATCTCCGCCGCGCATCCAAGAGGAATCAGGTTTGTGAACGGCATTGATTTGGCGGTACTACATAAAACGGTGCTAGCGAACGGCAGTGCAGATATTGCTATGTTGACGACGCAGCTATCAAAGGGTGTAAAGGACATCACAGCAGCACTTTCACTATTGGTCCAGAATGGGTTGTACGAGAATGGACTAAATAGTTGATGCCATTAAATGCTTTGTTAACTGTTTTTCCGTATCGTCTCGGAAGGGTGTTCCCCAAATAACTCAAGATAATACTTTGCAAACATCCCCATGTGCCAAAATCCCCACGTCGCTGCGATCTCTTTGATATTCGCACCAGAACGTTTGGCGCGAAGAAGCTCACGTCGTACTCGATTTAGACGTATTACACGAATATAAGTTACAGGATTCACCCCCATCATCTTCACAAAGGCATAATGAAGAGTTCTGCGACTAATATGTAACTTCTCGCATAACTCGGATATGGTTGGAGGGCAGGTGGGGACACTGAGAATCAGACTCGTCGCAGCGTCTACGATATAGCGATGAACCTTTTGAGAGACAGGCTTGGAAGGAATGTCGTTACTTGGTACAAAAGCACTAATACAAGCTGTGATTAGGTCGTGTTCAAAATAACTTAGTGCAGCTCCATTGGTCTGAATTTCCGTAACGGTATTCATATTGCATATAAATCCATTCAAAGTCTTTCTCAATTGTTCTGCATAGCACTTATTGACATGTAAAACCGTGGCGGAATTTCCAAAATTTGATATGAGGTCAAACCCTTCGACGATGTCCGCATGGTGTTCTAGGCGAGTAGAGTCAATCACAGCGATTAAAACATCAGAGTATATTGGAGTGCGGAAATTCAGGTGTGCGTCCTTTGCGACAGTCAGAACGCAGTCTTGAGATATGCTTTGGGTACCCCAATATCCCTCGCCAACAATTTTATTCGGTATTCCGATAACGTAAGAATCTCGTCTCGCGACACCGTGCTGGTCGACGACCTGGTTCATACTTTCTCGGAAGACTTGCAGCGTAGAACCTGATACCGACTGCACCTCACCGACGAACTTCCCCTTAGTGAGTTGAGTGTAATCCTGGTGCCATAACGGTAGGACTTTCGCCTGCTGTACGACGTCGGAACAGGTCTTAGATGTGGCTTCATACGAAAGTAACGTCGTAGAGCCATGTCCGATCGGGGCCTTTTGTTTACTTTCTTGCAGGAGACGTATCGAGCTAGGGAACATGATGTAATCGGTTCAACATTGTCTTCGTAAAAGTATGCAGTGGCAGAATTCCTATTGTAAGGGTCTTCTGTAAAAAGCCAATAAGGGTTTGGGCGATGCACCACTAGTGGGAGTTATATTGAAGTGTTGACTATAGCGTTTAGTCTTATCAAAGCTAGTGGCACGGCGTCCATAAGTCTTATTTCATCGGAGAAATGACCATATGCGCGTTAGTGCGGACTAGTAGAGAATTTAACCGTGTCAGCAAAATTTGCTTTTACTAATTTAGTATGTTGGACCGTTGTTGATTTTGCAATATTCTTATGCATGTTTTTATTCCGGAAGTTGTGGCGCCGAAGTGACTTCGAAGCACGCAAGTGCTCTGTTTGGTAGCCGCTTGTTACTCAGCATGTTAGGTGCAGGTTTCGCTACGTCGATATAAACTTTTACTGGATTAAGTACGTGATGATCATATTCGCTCATGAAGAATGGAATGCCGTCGATCGCTCCAAGGAAGATATCCGATTCCAGAACACCAAAGTCACTGATGCTTACATATAGGCTAGCAGTTTGCGTTAGTATTCCGTCATAACGGAAATACATCAATCCTGTAAAGCTGTTTCTCATTTTTAAGATGACGTCACGTGCGTTATACGAGGCAACTACCCGGAAGTTTATGTGATCCATGATCATGTATGAGTTAGGGCTTGCCTAGCAATGACCACGTTCTCACGCGACCAGAGGAAAGTCATTGGATTTAGCTTATAGCTAAAAAAACAATTCCCGCTTTGCTGACAGTATTCAACCATTGTATTGGGAGTATTACGCGCGATGTGAAATCGCTCGTTACCACCGAACGCAGCTTGAATGTATGATTGCGTCATGCTGCACTAGGCCTACGTCGGTTTGGCGTCCCATATGGAATGTGCGCACCGTTACGTATCGTCATCCCAGCGTCCGAATCGTAAAATGTGGATTTGGAAATCCGAAGGATATCTTCTTCGTGCTTGAAGGTTGTTACCAAATTGACCTGACCAAGGCGCTCTTCTTGGTAGGCACGCATGATGTGGTGTCCGCCGATAAGGATAGGCTCTTCAAGAAATTTCTCTGGAGTTTCGTCATCTAGGACGCTACGCCCAGCTCCGGTTTGGAGTTCGATACCTTCCTTCTTGCTCACGCCAAGGTTGCTGATGTCAACCATATTTATTTGTCTTTTCCAAAAAGATGGATTGGGAATACGGTCGGAATGTCCAAAAAATAAGTAATTCGCGGTTGTGAACTAATTCAGCAAGTAATGACGCTGATACCGCCCAAAAACAGATTATTTGGTCTAGTACTATCTTTCTGTGGTGAGCGTGGCAGGCCTTGTAAGCCTAATTCCCTCCTAAAAAAGCCCATTCCCTATTGGAAATGGGCAAACCGACTGTTGGAGACAGTTATTGCGGTAAGGAGAATTCTATGAAGATGAGGGAAGCCGTAGTATCAAAAATCGGCAGGGGACGATCTTATGCAATGCTTCCACCGGAATATGATGTTCTGGGCGCACTTGGTGAGGATCGAGTTGGGAGAATCGATTTGTGCACTAGCAAATAAATTTGGGTCTACGCCAGGCCAGAGAGCAAACATTGTCACACAGGAAACATTAGAGATAACAAGTAGCCTTTTAGCCGGCGGGCCTTATGATTTAGGAGTAGCAGGTACCCGATTGGAGCCGGCATTGAGCATGGAGGGCATATCGAAAAAATAGACACACGGTGTCAGTTACCTGAGTCAAAAAATAGCTGATGACACTGTGGTTTTACCAAACATTACTTGGAACAAACTTTACTTACTAATAAGTTATGACAAAAGCGTTCTGCGTTGACCTTATATCACCGCATTCAGACGATAATCCCTGAAGCAACTAGAGGGACGTTATGAACCGAGAATAGGTTGGCAGCTTCAATAATAGAAGTAAATGCTCACTAAGTTCCTTTCCTGGGGACCTTTTTCCATGATTCCCAGGTTATTTGAGTTGGCTAGATTGCTTGACCGCCAGACACCTCGATTCGCTGAGCGGTAACCCAGCGATTACTTGCACCCAGTAAACTCGCTACCATCGGCCCAATATCGTCAGGTACGCCTACACGACCAAGCGCAGTCATGCCCGCAAACTGTTTATTCAAGTCAGGAATATCGCGTACAGCGCCTCCGAGGAAATCGGTTTCAATTGCTCCAGGTGCAATTGTATTCACCGTGATGCCGCGTTTGCCAAATTCTTTGGCCATATAAACAGTCAAGACCTCAACTGCACCTTTCGCAGCTGAATATGCAGAGAATCCCTCAACCGAGACGCGGGTCAAACCTGATGAAAAATTGAGGATGCGTCCGCCATCGACAATTTGCGGGACAAGTGTTTTGCATAAGAAGAAGACGCCCTTTACGTGGGTGTTAAACAAGGCGTCAAATTGGGCTTCTGTCGTATCCACGATACTCGCCATTTCGCCTTGGCCAGCGTTGTTGATGAGATGGTCGAAGTTAGTGCGCTTCCACGTTCCGGCCAAAGTTGAGCGAACGGTTTCCCCGAACGTCGAGAAGGTGGAGATATCAGCAACGTCGAGTTGTAGCGCGACGGCTTTTCGGCCGAGCGCTTCGATCTCAGCGACCACGGCCCTAGCTTCGCTGACACCTTTCCGGTAGGTCAGGATTACATCACCGCCGCTGCGTGCGATGCTAATAGCGGTGTTTCGGCCAAGGCCGCGACTAGCGCCTGTAACTAGAGAAATGGTAGTCATCAATAAACTCCTTTAGAGTTGAATAGAGAGGCCTTAACTATGGAGCACGATGATGCAGGAGTGTTGCACGTTTGAACGAATGTTTTGCCTATTTCTCCAACATGAACTGGAAAATGCACATAGCAATTAGGTAACAGCATGCTGTATCCATGCCTAATACTCGTTTCACCTTTTCAAAAGGTACTGAGTTTTCTATACTTGTAACATGGATACCGACCTTTTCAACGCTGCCCGCCGCTACGCAGACTCCCATGTTGACGCAAATGGAGTCGCTAAGACACCCATCCCAGGCTTGGTAATCCTCCGAGAGACGATGCCAACACCGTTGCAATATGCGATCTCAAAACCATTGGTCGCGTTAGTGCTTCAAGGCACTAAACGAGTAAGTATCGGCAAAAGCACCTTCAATTTTGGTGCTGGCGAATCGCTTCTCATTACGACCGACGTACCAACGGTGAGTCAAATTACTAAAGCATCGTTGGATCAACCTTACTATTCCTTCGTGATGGAACTCGATGCGAAGGTAATCGCAGGACTTGTGATGGAGATGGGCTCAGCTCCCTTTTCTGCGGGAGAACCGGTTCGAATTGATCCCACGGAAACTGAGGTTGCTGACTCTGCATTGCGCCTCATGCTTTTACTTGATCGTCCAGGAGCACTCTCGGTACTGAAAGATCAGTTAATTCGAGAATTGCATTTTTGGCTATTATCCGGGCGGCATGGCGGAGCGATTCGTGCATTAGGCGTCAATGACAGTCATGCACAGCGTATCGCACGCGCTATCGCGCTGCTCCGCTCTAACTTTGCAAAGCCTATACGTATAGAAGATCTTGCCGATGCTGCAGGAATGAGTCTGTCGGCCTTCCATGCTCATTTCCGCACGATTACATCGCTGTCTCCACTACAATTTCAGAAACAATTGCGGTTGATCGAAGCGAGGCAGGCCATGTTGGCAAGCGGATCTACAATCAGCAGCGCTGCATTCGCGGTTGGTTACGAAAGTGTTTCGCAGTTTACTCGAGAGTACGCCCGGATGTTTGGCATACCACCAGCACGCTATATTCGCGAAGCTAAGAGCCGCATGCAGTCAACAGGGTGAGAGTGGTATTGCGGCTTTAGAAGTGTGGGTTGTTTCAAATCAGCTCACTTACAGGAGACGAAGATCAACAGCACTTTACGTGCTGCTGATAGTGAATTCTCCGCCTTTCAATTTAGGGCGGACCAGTTAAGCAATGTTGACGATGCGGCAAATGCAAGCAGCAAATAGCGAATAAGGAAAAGCTGTATTTTCAAGTAATGAAGCGGCTGATTGTAGCTACTCATCCAACACTTCGAGCAACAGTGACTTCCTCTCTATTTCGGAAATTTATTCTGACTAATCATCTAACCAACAAGTTTAGTGCGGATTTGGGACTGTGCCACCGAGCTCGTAGAGGCGTTTGCGCTAACGTTCTATTGCTTAATGATGATTTTGTGCCGCGATTTCGAAGATGGTGTGAATCGTTTTTCCTTCGGCGTCAACTGCAACGGTCACTGGCATGTCGCGCACCTCAAATTCATAGATGGCTTCCATACCTAGTTCGGGAAAGGCGACGACGCGTGCCGACATAACTGCTTTCGATACGAGATAACCTGCGCCGCCTACAGCGATTAAGTACACTGCGCCATTTTCCCGGATCGCCTTAATAGCAGACCGCCCACGCTCGGCCTTCCCAATCATGACCAAGAGCCCAGTTTCTTTGAGCAGCGGTGCAACAAATTTGTCCATGCGCGTCGAGGTTGTTGGTCCGGCGGGTCCCACTGCTTCACCGTCAATGGCGTCAACAGGGCCAACATAGTAAATCGCCCGGTTACGAAGATCTACGGGAAGTGGTTCGCCAACGGAGAGCAAATCAGTGAGCCGCTTGTGGGCGGCGTCTCGACCTGTAAGCAGTTTTCCAGAAAGCAGGAGCGTTTGGCCAACCTTCCATTTTGCAACATCTTCCCGACATAATCCGTTAAGGTTAACAGGTATCCCACCTTCCTTTGGCATGGCATCGGGTATTCCATTCCAGACTGCGGAATCAGGCGGTGTCAGTAATGCTGGCCCGCTTCCATCCAATGAAAAGGAGAGATAGCGTGTTGCGGCACAGTTCGGTATCAATGCAACTGGCATTGTAGCTGCATGACATGGCGCCTCTAAAACCTTCACATCGAGCACCGTCGTTAGTCCACCGAGCCCTTGCGCGCCAATGCCCAGCGCGTTGACGCGGTCTGCAACCTCGAGCCGAAGCGCTTCGGCCGGTGATGCAGCACCGCGTTCACGCAGTAGGTGGATATCGATAGTGGAAAAGAGTGACTTCTTCGCGAGCAGCATTGCCTGTTCCGGGGTGCCACCGATACCAACGCCGAGTACGCCTGGGGGACACCAACCTGCGCCCATGCCTGGAACCTGGTCGACAATCCAATCAGCAACTGAATCACTGGGGTTTAGAGTCGCAAACCGCGCTTTGACATCACCGCCGCCGCCTTTCGCCGCTACGGTGACCTCGACTTTGTTACCTGCCACCATTTCGAGGTGCATGATTGCAGGAGTATTATCTTGCGTGTTTCTACGGTTGCCTAACGGATTGGTGATAATAGAAGCTCGCAACGGATTAGCAGCGTTCCGGTATGCTCTGCGAACCCCTTCGTCGACAATCTCCTGAAGGGCAGGTACTGTCGTTCCGGACCGCGTGCCAAACCGGACTTCCATGCCAATGGTCAGGAAAACATGCGCCACACCCGTATCCTGACAGATGGGTCTTTTCCCATATGCGCTAAGACGACTGTTAACCAGCAGTTGCTGTATTGCGTTTTTGGCGGCAGGGGACTTTTCGCGCTGCCATGCGTCTTTAAGCGCCTCCACAAAATCAGCTGGATGGTAATAGCTGACAAATTGCAGCGCATCAGCAATGCTGTCAATCAAGTCTTCCGAATAGATTAGAGTCATAGTTGTGAAAGTGTTGTGCTTTTTCGGCTTATTCTGTTTGCCGTCGCAAAACTGTGAAATAGGTGAAGCGATCAGCAGGATGGATGCTGACCGCAACTTCGAACATGCTGTCGGACTGGTCAATGTACTGACGAACGAATTCCAGCGCATGGGCCTCGGGAGAAGTACCAAGAAGGGGTGCCAACTCCTTTGGTACGCCAACGGCGCGAATGGACTGACGCACTTCCTTGACTACGCGGCCTGTTGTCTGCGCAACGAGATCGTAAACAAGGTCATCCGTGCTTTTCAGACGGCTTTTGATTAGCTCGCCATCGGCTGCCGGCACATAGATATTGGACCAGGAAAGAAGACGGTCAGGATGTTCAGGGTTCTTGCGGGACGTGCTGATGTCCAGCCATCGCGTACCGGGCTGGCAGCCAGTTTTTTCCGCAAGTGCCAGATCCATCACGATTTCTCGCGCGGCATGTACTGTGCGCTCCGTATCCTTTCCGTACTGGACGAGTTCGTTGATAGTAGACAATTGGGAACGGTAATCAGAGGAACGGGGTGCGACAGCTTCCACTCGAGTGCCGGCGCGCTTTTTTCGGGAGACCATGCCTAACTCTTCGATGCGAGCAAGCGCCGTGCGTATCGTTCCGCGGCTTACGCCGTAAATTTCTGCAAGTTCTAGTTCACCAGGCAAGCTAGATCCAATTGGGTAAAGCCCAGTCGTAATTTCCTTAATCAGTGCTTTTGTCACTTCAGCGTGGCGCGATTCCATATCTTCCTTGATCCAGTCGAGAGCTTATTTGCGTCGAATCTTAGCTGGTTGCCAGCTTCGTGCCAAACGTAACCAGCGCACTTAATTCGTCCACAGTACTTGACAACGACTAAACCGGATTATACATTATGTATGAACATATACAAGTATTGTACATATTATTCTTTTTGTGTGTACATATTGGCTTGTGAGCGTGGAGACGAGAACAGCATGTGTAAGTTGTCTCTTTTGATGGTTTGGACGGGAACTATAATTTATGGCAGCAACTGTGTTTGACTCCGCTCTTTTTAGGGACATGTTCGGTACGCCGCAAATGCGGCAGATCTTTGATGACCGCAGTTATGTCGGGCGCTGTATTGACGCAGAGACCGGGCTGGCACGTGCGCAGGCTAAAGCAGGATTGATCCCATTGGACGCCGCAAACGTCATCACCAGCTTATGCAGCGTAGACCGGATTGACTTTGAGGCTATGCGAGCGGAAACCGAGATCGTTGGCTATCCAATTCTGCCGTTGGTGCGGCAGCTGAGTGCCATGTGCGGCGAAGCAGGGCGCTATGTACATTGGGGTGCGACGACGCAAGACATTATGGATACCGCAACGATGCTTCAATGCAAGGATGCGATCGATGTCATTGAACGTCAGCTTGATGCAGTACGTAGTGTATTGAGCGGCCTTGCTGAGCAACACTCACGCACAGTTACAGCAGGCCGAACTCATCTTCAGCACGCGTTGCCGGTCACTTTTGGTTTTCGGGCTGCGGTTTGGCTGTCCGCCCTGAACCGACACGCCGAGCGCCTTGAGCAGGCCAAGGAACGTGCGCTGATGGTGGAATTTGGCGGCGCTGCCGGTACGCTGGCTTCACTCGGAGGCAATGGCATCGGCCTGGACGTAAGGGCGTTGTATGCGAAAGAACTTGGCTTACGCAATCCTGCTATTACATGGCATGTCGCGCGTGATGGCCTCGTCGAGTTGGTGTCATTGCTTGCAGCAATTGGTGGTTCGCTTGGAAAGATCGCCGTCGATGTCATGACTATGGCGTCTTCAGAGTTTGGTGAAGTCGCAGAGCCATTTGTGGAAGGGCGTGGTGCCAGTTCAACCATGCCGCAGAAGCGCAATCCGATTTCCAGTGAATTGATGCTTGCTGCAGCAAAGATGTTACGGGAGCGCGCTGCGTTGATGATGGACGCAATGATCCAGGACTTCGAGCGTGCGACGGGGCCGTGGCATCTGGAATGGAGTGCAGTACCGGAGAGTTTTCTGCTTGCAGCGAGTGCATTGGGCCAAGCGGAGTTCATGCTCAAAGGCTTGAGTATCGATACCGAAAAAATGCGCACCAATCTCGATATTACCGGAGGCCTCATCGTTGCCGAAGCAGTCATGATGGGATTGGCGCCAGCATTCGGTCGCCAACAGGCTCACGATATCGTATACGACGCATGCCGTATTGCTATCAGCACAAAGCGCACTCTATATACGGTGCTGTGCGAAAACATGGAGATCGTGTCATGTCTCGGTGAAGACCGTGTTAGGCAACTTACCGATCCTGCCAATTATCTTGGTGCCGCTGAAACCATGGCACTTGACGTTGTAGCGCAAACCAGAGCGACATTATCGAAATTGCACCGATAACCGCAGCTATAAATTATTAAAAGAGGAGTCAAAAATGTTCAAGAAGACCTTTGTCGCGGCTTGCGCTATCGCCCTTGTGACCTCCACAGGAGCGTTCGCACAAGTCTATCCTTCTAAACCAGTCACGTTAGTCATGCCATATGCGGCGGGCGGGCCTGGGGATACCTTGGCCAGGATCGTCGCGCACAGCATGACCAAGACTTTAAAACAGCAGGTCTTGGTTGAGAACATTGGTGGAGCCGGAGGAACCATCGGCTCCGGCAGGGTAGCCAAGGCCGCTCCGGACGGTTACACACTGCTGATGATTCATGTTAGCCATGCGACCAATCCGGCTCTCTATCCGAAACTCCGATATGACGCAATCAAGGATTTCGAGCCTATTGGGCTTGTTGCGGATCTGCCGATGGTTTTCGTAGCGAAGAAAGATTTTCCCGCTAACGATTTTCGCAGCATGGTCGACTATGTGAAGGCCAATAAGGACAAGGTTACTTACGCTCATGCCGGCAGCGGCTCAGCATCCCACTTGTGCGGTTTGATGTTTTTCAGCACGATCCGGACTCAGGTCACCACCATCCCTTACAAGGGAGCAGGCCCTGCGATGAACGATCTGCTGGGGGGACAGGTGGATATGATGTGCGATCAGGTCGTCAACGTCGTTTCCCCGCTCAAGGCAGGAAAAGTTAAAGGTTATGCGGTAGCTAGCAAGACGAAGTCCCCGGCAGTACCGACGCTTCCCACGGTGAGCGAGTCGGGTTTGCCGGGTTTTGAGCTCAATATCTGGTACGGCGTGTTTGCTCCGAAAGGCGCGCCGAAGCCGGTGATCGAAAGACTGGTTGCGAGCTTGCAGGAAGCAGTTAAAGACCCTGATGTCAAGAGTCGTTTTGCAGACCTGGGCGCAATTCCGGTGTCCGAAAAGCGTGCTACTCCCGAGGCGCTTCAAACGCTGCTCAAGGAAGAAATCGATAAGTGGGGACCGGTCATTAAGAACGCCGGCGTGTACGGAGAATAGATCTCCGTTCTCCTGGTAAAGACATTCTATCCAGGTGAGCAAACCTTAAGCACAAAAGCAGACCGAAAAACTTGGTTCTCTGCGGAGACCCATTGGCATCGCACGCCTTTAACAATTACCAATATTTAATGAGGAGATATTTCATGAAACGGATAGGCACCTTCGTTTTAGGGACCTTCGCTGCGGTTGCGGCCCAATTTGCACTTGCACAACAGAAACCGACAGAGCTCAAAATCGCTATGACGACCTTTTTGACCGGCTCCGCGTCTGTATTCGGAATTCCGGCAAAAGCTGCGGCCGAGATTATTGTGGAAGACATAAACGCGGCGGGAGGCGTGGGCGGCGTGAAGATCAAACCGATCTTCATCGATGAAGGGGTTGGCACGGACAAGCTACTGTCGGAGTACCGCCGGGTCGTCCAGGAAGAGGGCGTCAACGTGACTCTGGCTGCCATCTCTAGCGGGAATTGCAATGCACTTGCGCCAGTAGCTGAAGACCTTAAAGTGCTCAACGTGCTTTGGGACTGCGCCAGTGAGAAACTGCTGGAGGAGCGCCGTTACAACTACGTCGTGCGAACACTCGGAAACGGGACCTCAGAAATTGTGGCAACCGTGATGCATCTGCTGCGCACCAAGCCGAATTTCAAGACGCTGGCAATAGTGAATCAGGATTATGCTTGGGGCCGTGATTCTCGCGAGCTTTTCGTCAACACTCTTCTTGCAATGAAACCTGACGTAAAAGTGGTAGCGGAAATGTACCCGAAGTTCGGTGCGACAGATTTCAGCTCGGAGATCAGTCGTTTGCAAGCACTGAAACCGGATGTCATCCTCAGCACGTCCTGGGGAGGGGACCTGGACACTCTTCTGCGTCAGGCATCGCAACGTGGTCTGCTTCGGAGCTCAACCTGGGTGCTGCCACTGGGCGAAAGTTCGCTTGAGCGACTTGGAAAGATTCTTCCGGATGGTCTCATCGTTGGTATGCGAGGTGAGGGCTATTACTTGCACCCTGAATTCAAGGATGATGCCAAGCACAAGTCATTTGTTCAAAAGTACCGCGCAAAGACAGGACAGTACCCCGTCTATCCGGTGTACCACGCAGCTCAGGCTTTTCAGGGGGTAGTTGATGCCTATACGGTTGCACTGAAAACCACGGGAGGCAAGTGGCCGACTAACAAGCAGGTCGCGGATACAATGCGTTCCCTTAAGTTCCGTGGGCTGACGCGTGAAGTAAAGATGCGCGAGGATGGTCAAGGTCTTGCGGACCAGATGCTCGGCGTGACGAAGATGACCTCTACTCAGCCATTTCCTGTTATTGATGGCTTGACAATCTACCCAGCCGAGATCGTACAGAACCCGGTGGGGACTAAGTCTCCGGAATGGGTGAAAACGTTGACGCCGGATCTTCTGAAGGATCCGCGTATTAAGTCCTATTAACGTTTTTGTGACTACCTGACATGAATTCCTCAACTATTCTGCTAGCGCTCCTGGACGGTACGACCCAGGCGGCTCTCCTGGCCTTGGTAGCCCTCGGGCTTACGCTAATCTTCGGCGTGATGGGTATCGTCAATGTGGCGCACGGCAGCTTTTATGCGTTTGGTGGCTATGCCGCAGCCAAGATTAGCGCAATCATCGCCAGCGGCGACTCCATTCCGATGTCGCTCATTGCATTGGTTATTGGAGCTTTGCTCATGGGCTTATTGCTCGGAGCCGTGATAGAAACCGGATTGATTCGTCGCATTCTGACTATGGATCCAGTCATGCAGCTCCTCTCTACGTTCGCTGTCTTCATGATTATGGAAGATTTGCAGCGCCTGATCTGGGGCGCAAGCCCCGTGTCGGTGACCCATGCGGTCGACGCAATGGGCAGCGTGCAGGTGGGCGATGTCACATATACGACCTACCAATTAATCCTATTGCCATCCGCTGCAATCGCTGTCTTCGTTGGCCTGCGTTGGTTCTTAAGCCATACACGGTTCGGACGCCAGATCATGGCGGTAACACATCACCGTGAAGTGGCTTCGGCAATGGGGATCAATGTCAAGCGAGTGGGATTGCTTACGTTCTGCCTGGGCGCAGTCATGGGTACTCTGGGTGGTGCATTGGCGTCACCTACTACCTCGTTAATGCCGGGACTCGGAGGAGACATGATGGTGCTCTCATTTGCAGTGGTTGCAGTTGCCGGCCTCGGGCAAATCACTGGGACCGCGGTTGCCGCTCTGTTGATCGGCCTCGGCAAAGCATTCTCTGTCTACTTGCTTCCGGAACTCGATGTGCTCGTTCCTTACTTGATCATGCTTGCAGTTCTCCTGTGGCGCCCGCAAGGCCTGTTTGCCGTAACTGAATCGAGGAGGGTGTAATGCTGACTCGCTATGCTCCGTGGATGATCGCTTTGCTATCGTTGATTACTGGATTGCTTTTACCATGGCTTAAAACACCGCTCGTGATTGGCCTGTCTTATGGTTTTGCGGCACTGGGTGTTTCAATCCTTATCCGCGCTGGCCAAATCTCGTTCGGTCATGCTGGATTTACCTGCTTGGCCGGATATGCCATGGTCGTCATCAATCGTCAATGGCCCCATGCAGACGGGCTGTTGCTGCTAGCCGCCGGGGCCTTGGCAGGACTGATCTCAGGCGCCATTGTCGGCTTGTTCATGATGCGTTATCGCGCCATCTTTTTCGGTATGCTCAACCTCGCGCTGTCAATGGTTCTTTTCGCCGCGCTGGGAAAGTTCTATCACGTTACGGGTGGAACCGACGGGCTGCGCATAGAACGGCCTCCCTTCCTCGGCCAGGAATTCGGCCGAGCCGACTACGAAACATGGCTTCTCGTTATTAGCTCCGTATTCGTTGTCATGACCTGCTACTTGGTCAAGCGCTACTACGCCTCGCCATCTGGCCAGGCGCTGGTGGCCCTCAAAACCAATGAAATCAGACTCGAGTATCTCGGAATATCTGCTCGTGCGGTTTTCTATCGCGCGTACATACTCTCGGCAGTACTTTGCGGATTCTCTGGTGCCATGTTCGCCCTGATCCAAGGGTTAGTCACACCCGAGATGGGATACTGGGTGCGATCCGGCGAGTTCGTCTTCATTGCCGTGCTAGGAGGCACCCTTCATCCAGTAGGTGCGTTCATAGGAGCGATTGCTTTCGAATTCCTAAAGTTGTTCGCCGCAGCGGGATTGACCGGAGCATGGCAGATGGTCATTGGAACTGTTTTGCTAATACTGATCTTCGTGGCGCCGGCTGGTCTGGTCGCTTGGCTAGTGCGACTCGACCGGCGCATGGCGCCCAAAGGGAACTGACATGAATTCACTTCTTCAAACACGGGGGCTGACGCTGAAGTTCGGCGGGGTGGTGGCGGCCGAATCCATTGATTTCGACTTAAAAGCCGGTGAGCGCCTGGCAGTCATCGGGGCAAACGGTGCGGGCAAGACAACGTTTATCAATATGGTGACCGGATATATCAAACCGAGTGCTGGCAAGATCATGTTCGATGGCGTAAACATCACGGGGATGCACCCGCGCCAAATTGTCTTGCAAGGTATTGGTCGTTCATTTCAGCTACCGCAACTCTTTACGGAACACACCGTCCGCCAAAGCATTGAACTTGCCGTGGCGGCGCGCCAGGGACCATTGAGCATGCTTCGACCGATGTCAAAGTGTGTCGAGCGCGACGAGATCGATCACGTGCTATCGGTAGTCGGATTGTCGCAGCGCGCTGATGACCATTGTGACAGCCTGCCCGAAGGGCATCGCAAGTTGTTAGACGTTGCTATGGCACTGGTGTTGCGCCCTAAACTGCTGATCATGGATGAACCTACGAGTGGCGTAGCCGCAGACGAAAAGCATCCGCTGATGGCCACGATCATGAATGCCTTATCTGAACAAAATGTCACCGCAGTATTCGTCGAGCACGACGTTGACATTGTTCGTGAATACGCAACTCGTGTGGCGGCTTGGATATCTGGCCGTATTGCTGCAGACGGATCGCCTGAAACGGTGATGAACGACGATGAAGTCCGCACTGTGGTGCTCGGACATTGAGAGGAGCAAGCATGTTATCTCTAAACAATGTGTCGGTCGATATCGCTGGCGCTCCTGTATTGCGTAATGTCAGCGTCGAACTTAAGTCGGCAAGAACGTATGCGGTCGTAGGACGTAATGGTGCCGGTAAAACAACTCTTTTACGCACCATCATGGGTTTCACGACGTTGCGCAGCGGGGCTATTACTTTAGCGGGTACAGGTCTTTTGACACAGCCCGCGTATCGACGCGCGGCCCTTGGCGTTGGGTATGCGCCTGAAGAGCGAGTCTTGTTTCCGACAATGACGGTACTCGACAATCTTCGGTTGCCATGCGAGGCAATTGGCCTGAAGTCAGCCGAGATAGAGCGGCGAGTTCAGCTCGCGATCGAGGTGGTACCGCAGATTAAGGAAATGCTGCCCCGTTCTGCCGCCGCGTTATCGGGAGGCCAGGGAAAGATGGCTGCGTTAGCTCGTGCAGTGATGGTTGGAACTCGACTGCTCATGGTGGACGAACCTTTCCAGGGGCTGGCACCTGCGTTGGCACGACAGTACGCTGAGGCGCTCAGCCGGATGTACCGTCTGCAGCCGGAGTTATGCATGGTTATCACGGAGTCAAACCGGTCTTTGTTGGACAGGGTGCAATGCACCACCTTGTCGCTCGAGCGCGGGGAGCTGACAGTAGAAGAGGAGACCGCATCTGTCACCTCAGTCTCCGCGATTTTCATACCGAACGAGGAAGATCTGACGCCTGCTCATAACGTCACATCCCTTCGCTCTTCACCAGGCTTTTCTAACTAACATCACCCAAGGAGAACACATGAAAAAACAATTGGACGGCAAAGTTGCCATCATCACGGGCGGCGCTTCAGGTTTTGGTGAGGCCATGGTGCATTTATTTGTCAGTGAAGGCGCGCGCGTAGTCATCGGCGACCTTGACGCCACGAAAGGTCAGGCCGTAGCCACAGCAGTAGGGCCCGCAGCGCATTTTGCACGATGTGATGTTTCGGTTCGTGAGGACATCAACGGCCTGGTTCAGGCATGTGTAGAAAAATTCGGTGCGCCGGACATCGTGGTCAACAATGCCGGGATGACACATGAGAACAGGCCAATGCTAAATATTGACGAGGATACGTTTGACCGCATGTTTGCAGTCAACGTGAAGTCGGTCTTCCATATGACGCATGCTGTGCTACCTCTCATGCGCGAACGTAAAAGGGGCGTCATTCTCAACGTCGGCTCTACAGCTGGCATCCGGCCTCGTCCAGGACTGGCTTGGTACAACGCAAGCAAAGGCGCGGTCAACTTGTTGTCGAAGTCGATGGCAGTGGAACTTGGGCCCGACAACATCCGGGTCAATGCGATTTGTCCGGTGATTGGTGATACCGGAATGACGCAAAAGCTCATGGGGGTAGCAGATACACCGGAAAACAGGGCCAAGTTCATGGCCAGCATTCCGCTGGGCCGCTACTGTCGTCCATCCGATGTTGCAAATGCTGCCCTCTACTTGGCCAGCGACGCGGCAGAGTTTATTACAGGAGTCGAATTTCCTGTCGATGGCGGCCGTACGGCTTGACCTACAGGAGAGAACAAAGCAATGACAATTAAATTTCCTTTGGTAATTGACGGGCAGTGGCGAGCGGGTTCGAGTAACGAGAGCCAAGCAGTGTTGAACCCGGCTACTGGCGAGAGCCTGGGCCTCGTCGCACATGCGACTCTGGCGGATCTGGATGAAGCCCTTGCGGCGGCCACGCGCGGAATGCGGGAATGGCAGGTTGTCTCGCCGTGGGAGCGCGGCACGATCCTAAAAAAGGCGGCGGACATTCTACGTGCGAATATCGACTCGGCTGCGAGGACCATTACCCTGGAACAGGGTAAGCCTTTGGCTGAATCCAAGGGGGAAGTGGGGCGATCAGCGGACTTCCTCGAATGGGGAGGGGAGCAGGCTCGCCGTATTTCGGGTCGGTTCTTGCGTGGGCGTGACACTGGTCACCGCATTGAAATTGAAACGCATCCCGTTGGTGTCGTGGCGGCGTTTACACCCTGGAACTTCCCGATGGCACTTGCGGCAAAGAAATTTGCCGGCGCGCTTGGTGCGGGGTGTTCAATTATTTGCAAACCTTCAGAGGAGACGCCGGGATCCGTGCTGGTACTTGCGAAGGCATTGCTGGACGCTGGCGTACCTCCAGCGGCCATTGGAGTCGTCTTCGGTCGGCCGGACGAGATTTCCAGCTACTTGATTCCAGCGCCCGCCGTAGCCAAGGTGACTTTCACGGGCTCAATTCCCGTAGGAAAACTGCTGGCTGCGACGGCCGGTAAAGCGATGAAGCCCGTCACAATGGAGCTAGGGGGACATGCGCCAACGATTGTTTGCGCAGATGTTGATCCGGAAAAGGTTGCTGATTTCTTGGCGAAGGCCAAGTTCACAAATGCTGGACAAATCTGCCTATCCCCAACACGGTTTTTTGTTGAAGAGAGTGTGCGCGAGCGGTTCACGACAAGATTGGCGCAGCATGCCAAGGCGTGGCGCGTAGGAGACGGGCTCGACCCGCAGACGCAGATGGGTCCGTTGGCGAATGAGCGTCGCGTTCATGCCATGTCTCATTTAGTGGATGACACCCTCGGCAAGGGAGGCAAAGTCGCTGCTGGTGGCCAGCGGATCGGAGACCGTGGTTTCTTCTTTGCGCCCACCGTTCTGGCGCATGTGCCAGACGACGCCGAGATCCTTCGTTCAGAGCCGTTTGGACCTGTTGTGCCGGTTCTCGGATTTACGGATGAGGATGCCATGCTTTCGCTAGCAAATGGCTTGGAGTTCGGCCTGTCGGGGTACGTGTTCACCAATGACGCCTCTCGCCAGCAACGTATCAAGGATAGCCTGCACTTCGGTACGGTCGGCGTGAACGACGTCGCTACTCATATTCCAGAAGTGCCTTTAGGTGGCTGGAAGGAAAGCGGCTATGGCACCGAAGGTGGCATTGAAATTCTCGAGCCGTATCAAAAGACGAAGTTCCTAAGCATACGGTAGCTTGTGCTGTACGAACCCAATACTTGAGGAGACAAATGATGACAATTCACCAGCTTCACGTGAATGGCTTGGACCATACGGTTGACGCTGAGGACGACATGCCGCTGTTGTGGGTTCTGCGTGATGTGCTCAACAAGACCGGCACCAAGTTTGGCTGCGGTATCGGGATGTGTGGTGCCTGCACCGTGCATGTCGATGGTGAGGCAACCCGCTCGTGCAGCGTAAGCCTCGGTCAAGTCGGACAACGCAAGGTGACGACGATCGAGGGGTTGAGCACTGGGCGGACACATCCTGTTCAACAAGCCTGGATTGCTGAGCAAGTTCCGCAGTGCGGCTACTGTCAGTCGGGAATGGTAATGGCAGTCGCCGCGCTACTCGTCAAGTCCCCCAATCCAAGTGATTCCGAGATCGATGGAAGTATCAGCAACATCTGCCGCTGTGGCACATACCCCCGTATTCGCGCTGCGATCCATCGTGCAGTGCGGACCAGAGCCTGAAAGGCGTTCAGTTATGTCTACAAAAGTTTCGCTAAATCGACGCCAGTTTCTCAAGGCGGGAGCTGCTGGCGGGCTCATGTTGTCGGTCGGGTTGCCGATAACATATGCAGAAACGGTTGACAGTTCAGAGCCGGCTCGACTCGGTGCATTCATTCGCATTGGGGCGGACGGGCGTGTGGCATTGATTGCGCCCTGTGTCGAAATGGGGCAAGGCTCTCATTCGGGTCTGGCGATGATTCTGGCTGATGAACTTGGGGCCGATTGGTCAAAAGTCTCGGTCGAGGCACCGCCAATCGGCGTAGCCTATCGTGTGCCAGGACGAGGAATCCAGAATACATCGGCAAGCCAGATGGTACGTCGCTGGAACACTCCTCTACGTCACTCTGCGGCTGCAGCACGGGAGATGCTTACTGTCGCCGGTGCAACAAGACTGGGTGTCGCAGCCGACGCGTGTACCGTCAGGGACGGTTTCATCATCCATGAAGAAAGTCAGCGCCGCATAGCCTTCGGTGAAGTTGCAGCCGCTGCCGCGAAACTACCGCAGCCCAAGGAGCCGGTTTTGCGCAAGGGACCCGCGACGATCGTCGGGAAGCCTTTGCCACGATTGGATATTCCGTCAAAGGTAGACGGAAGTGCTCGGTTCGGCATCGACACGCGGGTGCCTGGCATGCTTTACGCAGCAATTCGCCAATCCCCGGTTTTTAGTGCCAAGCTGGTTTCCGTGGACGAGAAGGATGTGCGATCACGCAAAGGCATTATTGATGTGATCAAGTTGCCGGATGCGGTTGTAGTGGTAGCCGACAGTTACTGGCGGGCCAAGACTGCGATAGCGTTGATCGAACCGGTATTCTCCGACACGCCTCATGCCGCCACATCAACACGTGACATTCAGGCCTCACAACGGTTACAGCTACAATCGCCTGTTGCGATGCCGTCGGTTGTCGTAGGTGACGCAACTAAGTCTTTGGCTGCCGCCAAAATCAGAGTGACCGCTGACTACGAAGTACCGTTCCTCCATCACGCTACCATGGAACCGATGACCTGTACGGTGTCGGTCACAGATCAAAGCTGTGAACTGTGGGTTTCGTCTCAAAATCTTACCGGTGTAGTAGAGACGGCCGCCCGGGTCACTGGACTGCCGCAGGACAAGATCAATGTGCATGCCATGCTGCTTGGCGGAGGTTTCGGACGCAAGTTCGAACAGGATGCTGTCGAACAGGCAACGTTAATTGGGAAGGCCGTGAAACGTCCTGTACAGCTGATATGGTCACGGGAAGAAGACGTGCAACACGGCTTTTATCGTCCGGCGATGGTGGGCCGCGTATCAGCTGGTTTTGACGAGCAGGGGAACATCTCTGCGCTGACGATGCGGCTGATTGGACCCTCTGTACATGAGCATACGTTCAATAATCCTTTTCCACTGGTTCGGGGTGTCGATGTCGTTGCCATGATCGGTGTAACCAGCGAATCTCCTGGTGCACCCGGGTTAATCCAACAATACACGATAAAGAATGCGCGGGTGGAGTATATCTACCAGCCAACCCATGTACCAGTAGGCTATTGGCGGTCAATCGGTGCGTCGGAGAACGGCTTCTTTATTGAGTCACTGATTGACGAGGCCGCCGCCAGATTGAAAACGGACCCGTATCAATTACGACGTCGTTTAATGCAAGACAGTCCACGTGCAGTCACCGTGCTTGATAAGCTCGCGTCCGAATCCGGCTGGAATAAAGCTTTGATGCCCGGACGGTTCCGTGGTATCGCTTTCACCGATACGGTAGGTAGTCTTACAGCGCAGGTCATCGAAATATCGGTCGCGAAAAAATCCGTGAAGGTGCATCGTATCGTTTGCGTAATTGACTGTGGAACTGCGGTAAACCCTGACAACGTCATTGCGCAGGTGCAGGGTTCGATTGTAATGGGGCTGAGTGCTGCGATGACGGAGCAAATCACGGTAGAACGTGGTCGAGTCTTACAGAGTAACTTTCATGACTACCGCGTCTTGTCTTTGAAAGAAACTCCTCGAATTGAAGTGCATATTGTTGACAGCGGCGGCCCCATTGGAGGCGTCGGTGAGGCGGCCCTGCCTGCAGTCGCTCCTGCGCTCTGCAGTGCTATACATGCGGCAACCGGCAAACGCATACGGTCTCTGCCTTTGAGTCAGGCAGGGTATCAATGGGCCTGAGTCCACTCTCTGGATCAGGGTAAAGTATAGCGTACTTGGCGCCGCGAGGAACGTAAGGCCGATACAAATGCCCTGCGTTCTGCACTTTCGTCAGCAGTCCTCTAGAAAATGTCTCTCTCCCTCATAAAGGGGAGTTTTGGCCCGCCCTGGCGCGGGTCTCTTTTCTTGTGTCATAGTTGCCTGACGATCGGCCGCACACGGGGTTGTTCTATTCCAGTGACAGTCGATCGTTACCGTGCGCCAGGAGGTTGAGATGCAGGTATGCATGGAAATTTTTCATCACGAATACGAGGCGCTCCTTGAGGCCGTTCGACGAGATTTACGCGCCGAAAAATGGAACGCGATATGCAACTCGGCGAATCGCGATTTTCATCTACATAATGTACGCAACGCAATGAGGCTGCTGGATCTACTCAATCCTCGTCAACCGTATCGCCATCAGTATGTGGGGTTAAGGTGGTCAGCTTGAACTCCTCGTGCTATGGCGATGAGCCAGCATTTTGAACGTCTCGTTCTATTTCGGCTAGTCACGGACCTGCACTACTCCTGCAGAGTTGGTTACATGAGTATTTTAGGGGGAATCGCGCTTGATATAACATCCTAAGTGATGCCCACTGATTGCTAAATTATTCCAATAGGCTGTTGTCCGTTACTTCCAATAGGGGAGAGTGAAAATGGAAAATATTGATGTCACGGTACTGCGAACACTGCGCAACTGGCGCTTGGAGAGCAAACGTGCATTACTGGTGACCGTTGTACGGACTTGGGGTTCCTCACCCCGCCCGGTAGGTTCTATCATGGCATTGTCTGAGGACGGTGCAGTGGTGGGTTCGGTGTCGGGTGGATGCATTGAAGACGACTTGATTTCTCAATACAGGAAGGCTTATGCAGGTGATGATTCAGAACTTCAAGTTTCTCGCGGCATTCCCCAATTCGTGAAGTACGGTATTACGGCAGATGAAGCACATCAATTCGGTTTGCCTTGTGGCGGTACCCTAGAGTTGCTGATTGAGTACGACCCTGAAGTTAATGCTCTTGACGAACTTGTGCGTACGCTGGAAGCAGGAAATTTAATGAAACGCGTTGTGTGCCTAACTAATGGTCGAGTGACGTTATCAATTGCTTCGACCCCATGTGAACTTAGTATTGGTAGCGAGCTAGTCAATGTATTCGGTCCCCCCTACCGTATGCTATTGATTGGTGCTGGACAATTGACGGAATATCTAGCAACAATGGCGCTTTTCAATGGATTCTCGGTTACCGTATGTGACCCCAGAGAAGAATATTTAGGCACCTGGGGTCTAACCGGTGTACAGCTAATTCGTGGCATGCCGGATGACGTACTAGCGAGCTTCAAGGCTGATCGTCGCAGCTGCGTTATTGCGCTCACACATGATCCGAAGTTGGATGACTTGGCATTATTGGAGGCACTCAGCACCGATGCCTTTTACATTGGTGCGATTGGTAGTCGCCGTAATAATGAGTTACGACGTATCCGTATGATGGAGTACTTCGGGAAATCCGAACATGACCTCCAGAGACTACGTGGGCCAATCGGAATTTACGTCGGAAGCAAGACACCACCAGAAATCGCAGTCAGCATTATGGCAGAAGTGCTAGCAATCAAGAATGACGTCACATTGTCACCAGAAGTAAATGTAGCGCAAGCAAAGCATCTTCGGGACATTAAAATCAACGTGTCAGACGCAACTCATTGAAACGGTGTGGCTTCTCTGCGCTAGGGGGGCACGGTCTATTCAGTCCGCTAACAATGAGCAGCCATCTTACTCAGGGGCCGGTAGGCCACGTATATTCGTTAGCTTTCAGTGCTCCTCTATGCTGGGGAGAGCGTTGGCGAATAATGTAGTAATCCACTAAATGAAGGCCTCGTCCACACATACACATGCATGAATTAAGAAGACGCCTGGACTAAAGTGAAGATTCTCACTATGCCGTTCTAGCTTTCCTATGCTTTCGTTTGGCGATAATGTCATAAATTAACCTAGTCGTGCCGGACTATACTTGCCGTCCCTTTGTAAGCGCAATCGCAACCGCATCGTCGCCAGCGGGATAACGCAGCGTTCCTGCATAATCATTCGCTGCGCGCCAGATTGCCTCGGCAACGGCTATTTCAGTGGTCACAGCGGTCGGATTGCCGAGGGCCGCGAAAACTGACCGCGCATATGGTGCATAGGGTTCAGGAATCAGTCCTTGCATTCGTTCTACGCCGTTCGTGCCAAAGCGTGTAGTGGGACCATATCCCGGCTCGACCAATTTAATGCCAATGTCAAATTCTGCAAGCTCTAGCGCCAGCGACTCAGTAAAGCCCTCGACCGCTGTCTTACTTGCCGTGTATGCTGCCACAAGGGGAAATGACACCATTGTGGCAGTCGAGGTAACGTTAATCACTAGTCCTGACCTCCGTTTTCTGAACTGAGGCAAGACTGCCTGGGTCATTGCCATCGTGCCAAACGTATTGGTTTCAAAAATCTCTCGCACGGTTGCCATCGGCGTCGCTTCGAACGCTCCGAATAATCCGATACCGGCATTGTTTACCAGAACGTCGATCGGCCCAGCCAGTCTCAACGCCTGGTCAATGGACTCTGGCAAGGTCACGTCTAGCGGTAGGACCTGCAGCCGCCTCGTAGGGGCCAGAACTGCTGCATTGGGCGTCCGCATTGTGGCGATGACGTTCCAACCTTTGGTATGAAAAAGGCGGGCGGTTTCCAAGCCGTAGCCGGATGAACAGCCGGTGATCAGGATAGTTTTCATTGCAATGTCCTCTGTGTATGGGTATGAAGTAACTTTACAGACGAAGGATTGGACTGGCTATAATCGCTAGTCCACATCTCATTCGCGAGAGTCCAGTTATGGTTGACCCCCTAGCAGAGATAATCGGGCTACTAAAGCCGCGCGCCGTATTCTCCAAAGTAATTAGCGGTGCCGGGTCGTGGGCCGTTCGCTATTCGGCATTTGGAGAGCCGAGCTTCTGCACCATGCTCGACGGTGAATGTATTCTTGCCGTCGATGGGCAGAAACCGGTCGCACTGATGGCAGGTGATTTTGTTTTATTGCCCGCGACTCCTGGATTCACTCTGTCTAGCTCTATCACAGCATTACCGGTTTTCAAGGATCCCGCGTCAGCGGAGGTGCGGGAGGACGAGGTTCGGCACGGTAGAGCAGACGGGCCTCCTGAAACGCGTATGCTCGGCGGCTATTTCGCCTTTGATTCGCCAGACGCAAAATTACTGGTGTCGTTGCTTCCTACGCTTTTACATTTACGGGGAGTCGAGAGACTTACAGTCTTAGTGCAACTGGTGCGGGGCGAGTCGATTGAACAGCGGCCAGGCCGTGATCTCGTTCTTGGCAGACTTGTTGAGGTATTACTCATTGAAGCTCTCCGCTTGACCTCAGGCAATGAAGCGTCTCCTGGGTTGCTCCGCGGGTTGGCTGACCCGCGGCTGCGGATCGCGCTTCGGTACATGCATAGCGACCCTGCTGTTGCATGGACGGTGAAAGAACTTGCACACAAGGCGGCACTGTCGCGATCAGCATTTTTTGAAAGATTCTCGCGCGAAGTCGGTTTAGCACCGATGGAGTATCTTCATGCGTGGCGTATGGCGCTCGCCAAGAATCTGCTCCGGCAAAATAAAGTCAGTCTCAATGACATTGCAGCTAAAGTCGGGTATGGATCTGCAAGTAGTTTCAGTACCGCATTCAGTCGCCACGTAGGGGTCGCCCCGAGTGCGTATCTATGTGAAATCAGTCAACAGCAATAAACTTTTTGACAAGTTTGGTGGATGTAAAAACTATAACATCCGCAGTATGGGCGATAGTGCCATCCAAAACTTTGGACGTCATGGTCCCGTAGCTGGACTTTAACCGGTCGTGATGCGTAACAGAGCTATCCCTCAGGAGCGGTCCTGAAACGGTGATTATTGAACTATTAATAATTGTTTCCTGTTCAGATCCGGTCGCAGATGTTGTACTCTGCGTTGGCGCAAGGCTCCTGCCATTGATCTTCGCGATGGTAAAAGTACTATGGCGAGACTGACAGGGGTGAATAGCGCGGCTGCATTCAGTTCCTTGTCGCTTTTGACGAAAGTGAATATTATTCGATACACCTCCGAGTCCGTATCGAACGATTCTCACAAAAAGCGATCCAGGCAAGCCGAAAATTTGGCTTCAGCTACTTACTCCTGGGAGTCGAGCACCAGCATTTCACTGATGCGGTGACGTGCAAACGGGTCGGCGGTTTCGACATAGCGCATGGCCGAATGCACGTCCTTCCAGCCGGCGTATTCCATTAGGCTCTTGACGTCCCAGCCGTTGGCACTGGCCCAGGTCGCGAAACCGCGCCGCAAGGAGTGGCCGCTGTAAAGTTCGGGTGACGGAACGCCGGCTTCCTTCAAGATTGACCGCAGCAGTGGCACCAAGCTGTCGATATGAAGTCCTTCGGTGCTCACATGTCCCCAGCGGTCGATACTCCGGAATACGGCTCCCTCGCCGATCTGCGCAGCGTTGACCCAAGCCAGGTAGGCCTCCACCGGACACAGCCGCGCCAGTGCCGGTGCCTTGAAGGTCGTTCCTTTGACTTGCCGGTCCGTTTTGGTGAACGCGAGATAGCAGGTCATGCCTTGACCAGGAATGACCTCGACGTGCTCAGCACGCAGCCGAGTCAATTCATCACCCCGAAAGCCACGCCAGAACCCGAGCAGCAGCAATGCCCGGTTGCGCAGGTGGCGAAGCGCGGCGCGACGGTCATTCTTGGTGCCTGCTACCACAATTGCTTCTTCAAACCATCGATCTACTTGGGCCAGCTGCTCGATCTGCAGTGGCTTGGCGCGCTTTTCCTGTGCGGGATGCAGCACCTGAACACCTTTGAAGACCTTTTTCACGATCGGTGCCTTGGTCGGATCCGGAAAGCCTTGATCCAAGTGCCATTGGGCGAGGGCGGCCAGTCGCTGGCGCAGCGTATTGACTGACAGCGTTTCAGCATGGTCAACGAGGTAGCGGGCGACGCTTTCCGCGGTGGCTGGCAAAAAGCCGCCCCATTCGACTTCGAAGTGGCGGACAGCACCCTGATAAGCCTTGCGGGTGTTATCGGGGGTAGCGGCTTTTACGTACTGATCAAGCTTGGACATCCTGTAGCTGGCGGAAGAAGGATTACGGATCGAAACCACCGTCTATTCACATAATGTTGTGTCCTGTAGAGGAAGAGCAACTCTTTGATTCTTATGACATAAGTCTAATCGCTGCCCCAACATTGCGTGAAAATCGGTCACATTCAGATGTGCCCTAGCTGTCGCTGCACACAATAGTGTGGCTGTTCTCATCGATGTACCGAAGCCAAGCGAGTACCTAATGAGCAATACAGATCGTCCAGAGAGCCAATACGAGGCAAGCGGGGTGGAGATGAGCCACGGAATCAGCACTGACAATTGGCCGACTCCGGATGAGGGGGCTTTAAACAACGAGGTCAGGAAGCAATATTTGGTAAGGAAACAGGCAATCCAGCTTTATGTGGATGGCGCATCCGACTTTACCATTCGCAATGCCACGGGCATCAGTTTCAAGTATGTCTCCCGCCTAGTAAGAGAGCGGTGTCTCACCGTGCATCAGGACGGCCAAATCTTTGGATGGCGTGGCATCATTCCTCATCAACGCATCCATCTTTATAAACGCAAATCCAAGGTTCGGGTCGATGTCTTTGGCTATGGCGCCGCAGGTGCCTTAACAGCGGTATTTGACCAGTATCCTGATTTCCGTGAGCGCTTCCATAAACGGATTCTTAAATCAGCCCCAGAGACCACATTGGGTGAAGCAAGACGCAAGAAAGGCAGTCACTGGAAGTGGTTTCTGGACGAAATGCGTAAACTTGGTTATGAAGCGGCGAATGAATGGCCCTTCAACACCCAAAGCTGCGGGTATGCCTCCATTTGCCGATATATCGATCGCGTGTTTGCCGAAAATCCGAATGCCGCGGCCCGTGTCCTTGGCGGCAAGGAGTTGCATCGGAAAATGATTACCGGAGACGGTGTGGACCGGCCCGTCAGAGAGATGCTCTCTCGAGTGGAGATGGATTCGCATAAACTTGATGGGCGTTTCTGCGTGATGATTCCGCAATTACACGGCGGCTGGAGCCCAAGAATCATTCACAGGCTCTGGGTAACGGTTATCCTCGAAACCGCTTCCCGTGCAGTATTGGGATATCACCTCAGCACGGGCAAGGAAGTTTCGAAGGAAGATGTGCTGCGTGCAATCAAAAAAGCACTGTCAAAGTGGAGCCAGCGCGATATCAGTTTTAGCGATATGGGTTACGAACGTGGTGCCGGGCTGCCGTCGGTCTTGGGTGAAAGATTTGTTGGACTGTGCTGGAATGAAATGAGCGTTGACGGTGCCATGGCTGGCAAGTGCGAGCATGTGCGGCAGGTTTTAGCTGACGTCGTGGCATGTCGTCTGCTTACCCCGGACGACAGTTTCTCGATGAGACGTAGCAAAGACGACCGTCCCTTCATCGAAACTTATTTCCGCAAACTCGGGGCCTGCGGTTTCCAGCGGTTGACCAATACTACTGGCGGCAAACCAGCTGACAAGCACGGTCGTGATCCGGATGCCATCGCAGTCACCAGCCAGTTCCAGCTTGAATATGCGCAGGAGCTGCTGGATCATTGCGAATAACAATGCAGCGCCGCACACCCATCTAGGGGGAAGGTCGCCTCTGGCCTATCTGGAATTTGCTTTGGACCGAAAGCGAATTCCCGCGCGATATGCAAAAACTTCCGCAGTCCAGGAGATCCTGAGCTTCCGGAAGTTATGTACCGTGCGAGGCGGCTTGCATGACGGTCGGCGTCCGTTTGTTCACTTCTCCAATGCAGACTATTCCAGCGACCTGCTGGCTAGGCGCCACGATTTGGTTGGGCAGAAAATATGGGTTACTAACCACCTCGAAGACGATGGTCGCGTTGCCATGGCGTCTTTACAGTCTGGTGAGTCACTCGGGGTATTGCGGGCCGCACCTCCCTGGCACTCGCTACCGCACAGCTTGCAAGTGAGACGCGCTGTATTGCATTTGGTCAGAAAGGAGAAGTTTCGTTTGCAATCTGGCCGGGATGCCATAGAAGAGTTTATCCAGTATGTCGAGGCCCAGAGCAGCAAGAAGCTCCCAGTGCATCCAGCCTATCTTGAAGCACGTCGCATATTGATGGACCAGGCGGAAAGGTCCATCGGGCAGTCGCTACTGGCATCAGCGAAGCGCCGCGTATGTGCCAGCGAGAGTACACCGTCCGTGACGGTGGGCGAGTGCGCCGCAGACTCCTCTACAGACCAGGCGAGCGATCAGGATTCAACTCGCCGGCCATTGCCGCCATTGAGGATGGCGGCAAGCGATTAATGCCATGCGACATTCGCTACCCATACAGTTCGACCGCGACCATCCTGTGATCCGGCAGGAGTATGCGATCTATACCCCACCTGTGGATGAAATGATTGCCAAAATTGGTGACTGGATAGATCAACAGAAGTCCGGCGGCTATATCTACGGCCCTTCCCGGTTTGGGAAAAGCCGCGGCATTAAGTGGCATGTGACCTCTGCCCTTCGAGAACGCTTCAGACATCAGTTGCCTTTGGTGATCTGGCCTAGGCCTGCGGAAAGCCATACCAGCGAGACGGAATTCTGGCACCAGCTCTTGTTGGCATCGAAATTTCACTTTTCCGGTGCGTTGCAGGCCAAACGCAAGGTGGAAAGCCGCTATCTGGTGATTCAACGGTTCATTACGCTCGCCCGGTTCGCGCGGTGTAACTACATTGTCCTATTGATTGATGAAGCACAGGACCTGACACTGCGCGAATGGCAATGGCTGGTTGGCCTTCAGAACATTCTTGATTGGGAAGGGTACCGGCTGAGCGTCTTTTCCGTTGGATCCCATCAGATGGGTTACCGACACGAATTGTTAGCGGTGTCTGGGAATGCACATATCGCTGCACGCTTTTTCGTCGCGCATGCCCGTTTCCATGGACTGGCCAGCGTTGATGAAGTTGAGTATGTGCTACAGGGCTATGATAGTGCATCAGAATGGCCGCAAGGAAGCAGAACATCCTATCTCCAGTATTTCGCTCCTGACGCCTTCGCACGAGGTGAGCGTCTCGCCCATGCCGCACAACATGTCTGGAATGCATTCGAGGCGCTCCTTCCTCCTGGATTGGACTCCAAATCCATAGAGGTGCCCGTACAGCACCTATCCCATAGCGTCGAAGCTGCATTATTCCGGCTGGCCCACGGTCATCATTGGGAAGATGTCATTTCTTATCAAAGCTGGCTGAACTTGATTGCCGATACGAGCTTTTCCGATCATATGCGCATTGTGTCGAGCGCTGCTTAGGAAGCATGACATGCGCTGTCCACCGTCGGTAAATTGGGGGCGTGGGCAACTGATGCAGTACGAGTCGGTAGCATCATTTTGTGCAAGATTCAGTACATTCAATGGGCTGTCATTGGAACAGACAAAACAGTTTTTCACCGAATTGTTCGGCAAGCCATGGTCGTTGGACACAAGCCAGATCGTGAATGCCAGACAGGTTGCGCGCTTGCTTGATGAGCCCGTTTCAGTTGTTGGCACTATCTATCCAACAGGGATATATGCCGGTAGAAAAGGAGTCTTCAAAGAGTACCTGCCTATCGAGTATGACCTGTATGTTCCTTTTTGCAGAAGCTGCATTATGGTGGGTTACCACAGCTCCTTTCACGAACTGCTGTTTTTGGAAAAATGCCCGTTCCATCAAGAGGAAATGCAGGAAATGAGATGCCTGGGAAGTGGCGCATATTTCACGCGTTAGGTGAGAACGCTTATGGAATTACTCCGTTCCGGCAATTCAAAGTGGCCCGAGGTCAATCCAAAGGTAAGCCGCATCTTTCGCTCTGACGAGTTCATTGCGCTTACGCGCTGGAAGGCTGACAGCCGTTTTATACTGCTGTTCATCTGCTGGCTACATGAACACCGATTCTTTTACCCCTACTGTCCAGCAAGCGATATAAATAATCGGGAACGCCGCCTGCTTGCCTGGAAATCTTTTTTACAAGCGGACCGAAACGAATTGTATTTCCGATGGCTAGTACCGGAAATCTGGACCAGTCGCCTCCGACCTGCTCCCGACGCTGCTTACATTGCCGCATTCTTCCAAGAACTTGAACGGTTGAAGATAGCCATCTTCAAAACCAATCGGCTGTTGTAACAGTATTGCCGCCAAGAGTGGATAGTACGTTTATCCATGCAGTGCCATTGCACCTTCGTCACACTGAACACTGAGGTGCTGCGTACCTTGCGTATTCCGGGCCTGATCCGCAACATGTCCGGCAGCGTCTTCAGCCGTAACGGTGAAGATCTTCACTGTTACGAAGACGTCCTCACTTGGACGGAGTCATAAGGGGATTTGGTAGAAAGGAATAGTCCGCAATGCAGTAGGAAGCGGTCATTGACGATCTTCAGTTGACTGCGTGCAATCGAGCCAAAGCGGAAATTCGTCCTTCCCCAAAGCGGCCGTTCGCCTGCGCAACTCGAAGGTCACTACGAAATCAGTGACGGCTTCAATCAACGTCTCTGGCTGGAATCACTGCGCCATTTTTGCAATCATATGGTCCATTACATGCGTATGCTCATGCTGCGGGCTAAATAGAACAAATTCAGCATTCTCTTCAACCTTTACAGTATGCCCCGGAGGCCAGTAAAACAGGTCATTCGCCCGTGTTACTTCATTCGAGCCGTCCGCATAGGTCGTGGTGATCACCCCCTCCATCACGTAACCCCAATGCGGTGCTTGGCACATGTCGCCCTCCAACCCCATCAGCAACGGTGAAATATCCATTCCCGCAGGCAGCGAGAAATATTCGCCGCTGATCTTACCAAAGCCCGTGGCATCACCGAAATCAAATTTTTGGCGGGCAGTAGCGCCAGGAATGCCAATCTTCACCGGAACATCTTCTTTAGCAATATGCATTTCATGCTCCTTTTAGGTGTATTGCACTTCGTCTACGCACATCGATCCTTAGTGACAATGCATAGCCGATGCAGCAGAGGTGACATTGATGAGTGTGTCATCTATTTCGCCAAAAGATAGAAAGCGATCAGGCCTTTGCTGCGCCTAATCAAAGCCTGCCTTATTAGCCCATTGAAGTTCCCGTGTGTGACGACGAGACTCATACCAGCACCTGCAATTCGACGCGAATGTCGTGGATACGGCAAGGGTTCGCCTGCTCGGCCGAGAGCCGCATCGCCTATCGAGCCCGAATATTCCGCATTATCGATGTAGCACTTCACTGGAGAATTATTATGGCTGTGATGACCGAAGAAATGACACCGGAAATGGAAGCACTCAAGGCCCGGCTCAAGGCAACATGGATGTCGGGGGACTACGGTCATTTCGCAAAATACCTCGAGCCTGGTGCTTTGGAGTTCCTGGGTCGCTTGTCCATCGAGCCGGGTACACGGATGTTGGACGTAGCCTGCGGTGCAGGACAGATTTCGATTCCAGCCGCTCAAGCCGGTGTACAGGTCACCGGCGTCGACATTGCCTCCAATCTGATCGAGCAGGCCAGAGCCCGTGCTGCCGCAGAGAATGTGAAAGTCCAGTTCGATGAAGGGGATGCCGAAATGCTTCCATACGACGACGCTGCATTCGATTTGGTGGTGAGCCTCATTGGTGCCATGTTTGCCCCACGTCCCGAGCGCGTCGCTGCCGAACTATTGCGAGTCTGTCGGCCCGGCGGCCGCGTCGTCATGGCTAACTGGACGCCCGAGGGTCACGTCGGCCAGATGTTCAAGATCATAGGCAAGCATGTTCCGCCACCCTCCCTTATGGCGCCGCCGCCAAAATGGGGGGATGAAGCGACTGTCAGAGAGAGGTTGGGATATGGTACGACCCGCCTAAACACTACAAAGCGGACGTACCCAATGCGTTATCCATTCCCGCCGGTCAAGGTGGTTGAATTCTTCTTTACTTACTATGGGCCGACGCTTCGCGCACTCGCCGCTCTCGACACTGCCAGACAGACGTCGCTGCGCCAGGAGCTTGAGGACCTCTGGACGAACAACAATCAGGCAAATGACGGTTCGACACATATTGAGTCTGAATACCTAGAGGTAGAGGCAATCCGCAGTTAAAGACCGATGTGACTGCGGAGCGACCTTCCCGCCAGTTCCTATTGGAAGCCATGGGATACCCGCCGGGGCATTTGGCGGCGGCATTTTGTGCCCTTCAAATAAGGAGAAAGGCATCAATACTTTACGACGTTAAGGGGCTTTCACGATTGATATAAGACTGGAGATTGACATGCCGAAATATGTTATCGAGAGGGATCTTCCTGGAGCGGGCAAGCTGTCCTCAATGGAATTACAAGAAATCTCGGAGAAATCCTGTGATGTCCTTCGAAATTTAGGACCGGAAATCCAATGGCAGGAAAGCTATGTAACAGACGATAAGATTTACTGCGTGTACATTGCACCTACTGAGGACCTCATCCGCACTCATGCGCAACAAGGCGGTTTCCCTATTACAGGAATTGCTCAGGTCCGCAGCGTAATCGACCCGACGACTGCTGAAATGCGGGCGTAGCGGTAGTCGGCCGCCCATGGCCTCGTCTTGCTGAAGGTCTTCTTGGTATGTGCCTGTGACCGCTCCTGGCCGATTGCTGTCAGTCAACCTTTCTTTGCGAGCGACAGCTTGAGGCGACAAACCGGACTTCCTAGCGCTGTCGAGACCGTTCATTGCTGCCGTCCATGCTTATGGTGTCGCAACTGGTGAAGCCGAAGTTCCGAAACGGTTGCGAACATCCAACCGCGCAAGGTGCTTACGAAGAACCGTCATACACATGCGCTCACTTCCGTACTGCGGCGTGATCCAATATCGCCTGCTGCGCCACCCCTAGCTGCTGTTCGAGTATCGTTTTTTTCTGGACCCAAGTCAGCTTTTCTTGTAAAAGTGCGTCAATCTGGGCTAATGCATTTTGAAGCTGGTCAGCCCTGATCTTGGTTTCACGCTCCTGTGATGCTGCGGCTAGACGTGATTCCATGACCGTTTGTTCCAATTGTTGGATCTGAGCAGAGGCTTGGTCTCGGTTGCGTAAAGACTCTTCCAATTGCTCCTGAAGACGGTCTCGAGCGAACTGTATGGTTTGGAGTTCGTCACGGACAGCGCCAAACTTACTCTGCAAGTTGCCATGTTCAAGGGCCAAAGAAGACAGCGCTGACTCCCGTTGTGCCAGCGACACCTGTAGTCCAGCAATCTCCCTATTTGCGGTGATGAGATCATGCTCGAGTCCTCCAATGCGGCGTTCATATTCGCGTCGATCGGCTTCCCGTTGGGCCGCTGTTGCTTCCTGGTAGTGCGAAAACTGTTCGCGTGCCCGAGATAGCTGGTTGTCCAATGTCGCGATTTCAGTAGCCCGGTCGATCAGCCTTTGCTGCAGCCCCGCGTGTTCCGCCTGCATGGCCGCCATGGTGACGTTCTGTGTGTGGAAACGCTCCTGCAAGTCCGCCAGCGCTTGCCGGGTACGCACTAGCTCGTCTTCCACAGCAAGGTTTTCTGCCAAGGCCTTGTCTTTTTCGGTTTGCACCTGTTTTAGCTGCTGTTCCAGCGTCTGTATTGCCTGATTGTGCTGAAGTTCGAGGGCCTCGCGCTGTTGCTGGAATTCCACCTGCATATGCTCATGCAGGCCCCGCACGGCGTTGAGCAGGGGTGCCGGCAGAGTGACTTCGGCGATGGCCGTGTCTTCCTGCTCAGTTTTCCAGCGCTTCAAGAACGGCGCGATTGTGCTTTTGCTGCCAGTGCCGCCAAGCGTCTGGCGGACGCTGTCGACGGTAGGGCTCTTACCGTCGGCGATGAGTTTAGCTGCCGCGCGAGCGACGTCGGAATATTGGATGCCGGTTCTTGCCATGGTGAGGAGAAAATTTAGTAACGTATTACAGCTACTGTAATATTATTCTAAAACACGTTATGTTACACAGTAACTCACAAAATAATTGCCTATGATAAGAGACATTATCGCGGGTAAATTCTTTTGAAGGCATGGTATGCTGAGTTTTTTCTGGTACAAACCGCCAAATTTGAGCGACAAAACGTGAAGCACCTCGTAACAGACAAATTTGATGGACCAATGGCAAACATAGGCAGTGAACTAGATTTGCGTACCGGTGGTACAGTCCTGAATGCTGAATTGACAGTCCAACACCGGCAATTGCTTGCTGCGGCCACATCGGACAATACGCGTCGGGCCTACCGCTCCAGCATCAATCATTTCCTGGCATGGGGCGGCCGGCTGCCTTGTGAGGAGCCAATGATCATTGCCTACCTGCTGGCCTACGCCGAGTCACTCAACCCGCGGACCCTGTCGTTGCGGTTGACGGCACTGTCCCAATGGCACCTTCATCAGGGGTTTCCCAACCCAGCTTCCACGCCAACCGTACGAAAAACCATGGCCGGCATCCTGCGCACGTACGGCAAACCCAAGAAAAAGGCCAAGGCATTGCCGGTCGAAGACCTGGAATTGATCGTCTCCGCCCTGGCAAATCAGGTAACCCTGAGTGCGGCTCGCGATAACGCTCTGCTGCAAGTCGGCTACTTTGGTGGCTACCGTCGCAGCGAACTGGTGCAGCTCAAGGTGGAAAACCTGGTGTGGGACCGGGACGGCCTCGTCATTACCTTACCGCGCTCGAAGACGGACCAGGAAGGGAAGGGGATCGATAAAGCGATTCCGTTCGGTGATGAGTCGATTTGCCCGGTAAAGGCGCTCAAGACATGGCTGCAGAAGGCCGGTATCAAATCCGGACCACTCTTCCGCCCGATCAGCAAGTCGGGCATGGTGGGCGCCGTTGGGCTGCATCCGGGTAGCGTCAATGAGATCCTCGAACGAGGTGCCAAGCTTGCCGGACTGGATTATGTCCCGATGCTATCGAGTCACAGCCTGCGCCGCGGCATGGCGACCAGTGCGTATCGTGCCGGCGCCAATCCTCGAGACATCAAGCGCCAAGGCGGATGGCGCCACGATGGAACCGTGCAGGGCTATATCGAAGAGGCAAGCCAGTTCGAGGAGAACGCTGCTGTGGCGCTGTTGCGTCGAAAGCGAAAGAGTTAGTCGACTTCTGGCACCCAAACAGGCGTATTGAATGGCAGTTGCTTGCGTTCGCCACGCCTTGGTGCCTAGCAAAGGCAGGGTGGGACCAACTTTGCGCAAATTCCGGAACCAGCTTTAGTAAAACGGACGCCTGTTGAAGCCAACATAGCAATCAAGGGAGTTAGTAAAATGTCACGTTCGATGACCTTTCAAGTCAATGATTCGTCCACCGGGTCCATCAATCCGAAGGTTTTCGTCACCATCACTGAAGCCTATGGTGCCTTGAAGTTCGGCCTTGCCCAAGAAGGCAGCATCATCGGCGACCTACGTGGTCTATTCTTTGATCTTAATACGCTGGCCGATGGCACGCTTGCCAAATCTTTTTCGATCAGCGAGCAGACAGCCTCTAGTTCGTTGAAGGCCGGCGACGACTCCATTAGGGATCTTGGCAATGGCGCAAATATGAACGGGCTGCTCAGTAGCAACGGCGACGGCGGATTTGACGCCGGTATTACCATAGGTGCGGCAGGTTTGGGCAGCGATGACATCCGTTCGTTCGGCTTTACTCTAAAGAGCACGAGCCGCTCTCTGACGCTCGACGATGTTGCCAATGTCGATTTCGGGGTTCGTCTGACATCGGTCGGCAGCGCCTCTGGCGCACGTGCCGAATCGTCCAAGTTGCTCGAAACTACTACCTTCGCAGTCGATGCCGTCAACGACAGTGCAACCGTGATTGGTGCCATGTTCGCGTCGGGAAATTTGCTGAACAACGACAGCCACGCATTGCACAATGCACAGATCAGCAGTTGGAGCGGGGGCCTGCCAGGACAGGCCCTAAGGCTGGATAACGCCGCAGGCGCCACGCTGAAAATCAATGCGGACGGTTCCTATACCCTAGATGCCACTAACGCAAGAGCACTCTCTTCGGGTGAAGTCCTGACCTACAAATTTTCCTACGGCCTCACTTCTGCCAACAGCGATCAATCCAGCTCAGATTCCGCCTTTTTCGACGTGACCGTCGTCGGCGAAAACGATGGCCCGGTCGCGGAAGACGATCAAGCTGGCAACGTGGACGAGAACGGAATCTTGGCTGGCAACGTCGATGCCAACGACAGCGATGTGGACCGTCAGGATACGCATAGTTGGAGCCTGGACGTTGCTACATTCAACGGCCCCGGCGCGCTTACGTTCAATCCTAGCGGCACATGGTCTTACGACACCAGCAACGCTCTCGATTACCTCAGCGAAGGCCAAACGCTGAACCTGTCATTTGTCTATACGATGACAGACATTCACCAGTCATCGGACACGGCTAAGGTCAGCTTTACCGTAGTAGGAAAGAATGATGGTCCGGACGCCATTGATGACATTGCTGGGACGGTCATACAGGACGGAAAACTGGCGGGCGATGTCGGGACGAACGACAAGGACGTGGACCTGCTGGACACCCACACCTATACCGCCGATGCGCTTAAGGGCGCGGGCTCGCTAGTATTCAACGGGAATGGCACCTGGTCTTACGACTTGGGTAGCGCATTTGATTATCTCGCCGCCGGCGAATCTGCGGATGTATCGTTTACCTACACGATGACAGATAATCATCAGGCATCGGATACGGCAGCGGTTTCCTTCACGGTGCTCGGCAAGAACGATGGTCCGATGGCAAACGATGATGACGGCGGTGCCGTCAAGGAAAACGAAGTCCTGAAAGGCAATGTCACAACCAACGACAGTGATATTGACACGCGCGATACCCATACGTGGACGCTCGTAGATTTCAACGGTCCCGGTGCGCTGACTCTTAGTGAAAATGGCGAGTGGACTTACGATGCGCAGGGAGTCTTTAATACTCTCCACGACGGTGAATTCAAGGATCTGTCATTCATTTACATGATGACGGATTCGCAGCAGGCCTCCGATACCGCCGTGGTGACTTTCCGGGTGAACGGAGTAGGTGCCACAGTGGTCGTACCGGAAGCTCCACAAGGAAATTCTGGTAACGGAAATGGTGGCAGCAACGGGAATAACGGCAACGGCGGCCCCAAGGGCAACAATGGATGGGGCAATGGCGATCAGTCGGCGCCAGGCGGTTCTGAGGGCCATAACAATGCTGAAAACAATATCAGCGGAACGACTGTGAAGATCACTGGCAGCAGTCTCTCGCACACTATGGATATCTTCGGTTGACGCAGCAATCCTCTAGACCGATGACGAGTCGGAGAGGTTGAACCGTCTTTCCCAAAAAACGCCGGCAGGTGGCTTGCCGGTGTTTATACTAAGTATCTATCCTAAGCAGGTAAAGAAAAGGATTTTGACCTAGACTGGTTCCAAGCACTTGGCAGGAGGGAATGAGGTAGCCTGACTGGAATGGTGTGGGTTGTTCGTCATTGACAATGCAGCGTCGAAGGACGGAGAGAAAGAGCAATCTCCGTTTTGAGGTGCGTATAGGATCACAGAGGAAAAGATGGAAATCAAGGTATCTGTCGGTGTAGGTAGTCGTTATTCATGGCCGAATGGTAAGCCTGTGAGTTCCGAAGCCCTCCCTGATGGCCGGACAAAGCACACGCTAGAAAATGGTCGCATTTTCACGGTCAGCAGGCCAACGTATGTTCTTGACTATCTCTCTACATGGATGGGCGGAGAGCCTGATGAAACGTACTCAGTGCAGATTGCGATTGCTGGGCTTTCGGCGATGGAGGGCTTTTATGAGGTTTGGAACTTCGACACTGGTCAAGCGCGAAATTATGCGTTTCACAAAACTGCCCGAATCACGCACATCGGAACTGGAAATGTTTTCACAGGCGAAGAACTTGAAAAGCTGCTTCGGTCGCAGACAGAAGGCTAAGCAATACTGAGCCTCTGCAGGGCTTGTAAAGCTTCCACTAAAATGCTATTAAAAGCGTTCGACTGCATATAGGGGACGCCCCAAGACATCATGGATATTGACGAAACCGCGCTCAGACGCTAGCTTTGAGGAGTGTGGGTTGAAGGCACAGGCACATATGGTGCCGGCCTAGCCCGTGTATTGCGGTAACATGGAATTGAAGTCCTTGAAGTGAATCGCCCTGACCGCGCCCGACGGAGGCTGAAGGGTAAATCTGATCCGACTGACGCAGAAAACGCTGCCAGGGAAGCGTTATCCGGTTCTGCAACTGCCATCCCCAAACTGCAATCTGGTGCCTCGGAAGCATTGCGTACCATCTCGGTTGCCAGACGTAGTGCCGTGAAGACAAAAACACAAGCAATCAGTTACGATCAATTTTAGTCAGCGCACCGCAGGAAATCCGCGAGCGACTCTGGCGAAAAAAGCTTAACGAATGCGTGGCTGCATGCGCCAGCATTCGTAGTTTGGGCACTACTGCATTGTTGCAGACACTTACTTCCACTCTCAAATTGCTTGCCAAGCGATGGCTGATGCTTGCTGCTGAACTAAAAGAGCTGGATGACGCCCTCGAGAGCCTTACTAGCAGGTCTGCAAAACGTTTGCGGCAGCAGTTTGGCGTAGACCCCCAGACAGCAGCAACGCTCATGGCCGTAGCGGGGGATAATCCAGAAAGGTTGGGAAGCGAGGCTGCATTGGCAGCTTTGTGCGGCGTCAGTCCATTGCAAGCATCGTCTGGCAAAACGACTCGACATCGCCTCAACCGTGGCGGTGACCGATCTGCGAACAATGCACTATGGGCTATTGCGATGGTGCGAATGCGCAGCGATCCGAAAACCCGAGCTTATGTGGAACGTAGGACGGCCCAAGGCATGTCCAGCAAGGAGATCCAGCGTTGCCTCAAGCGTTATATTGCAAGAGAACTCTATCCACTACTGCTGGCCGATTTGGCAGACTTTGAAGAGCGTGCTTGACATAGGAGCGTCAATGCGCCGATGGAGAGCTTCTTCAAGACCCTCAAGGTTGAATGCATCTACCAGACCCGTTATGAAACGCGAGCCCAGGCACGGCTGGATATCGTGGACTGGATCGAAGGGTATTACAATCGTCAGCGGATTCATTCATCGACCGGATATCGCACTCCGGTTTAGGCTGAGAAACGCTTATGGCTGCATGACATGCTGTACGTGAAAAAAGGCAGGGTCAATCTCATTCAACGACTCTTTGAATTGGAATCGTAACTACAAATTTGGACCCGAGACTTCTGCCCGGACTAGATGCAGTAATACAACCGCCATGTAATTCAACCAAACTACGTACAAGCGCAAGGCCGATCCCAAGGCCTCCTTCGGAATGACTAGCCGCATCGGAGCTTTGAGCGAACAAGTCGAAAGCGTGCTCAAGAAACTCCTCTGACATTCCAATACCGTTATCTTGTATCTCGACCTCAACCATATCATCCACACGCATCGCTTTTATGTCTATACGCCCACCCGATGATGTATATTTTGCTGCATTTTTCAACACATTCCCGAAGACTTGTACTAGGCGTCTTTCGTCTGCATAGACAGGCAATTCCTGTTTCTCAATATGAATGGAAACCAGATGTTGTTTCCTTTCTATCAGAGGACGGATCTGTTCCAATGCACGATAAAGTGCTTGACGCAGGTCCATAGTTTGCCAGTTAAGTTCGACACGACCTGCGCTTACCCGTGAGATATCCTGCAGTTCCTCGATCAAGGAACTCATATGGTCGCCCTGACGTAAGATGATTGATCCGACCTCCTTCACTTTATGCAGTGGTACGTTACCTTTAGTAATGAGTTCTGCCGCTGATATGATGGGGGCAAGTGGGTTTCGCAATTCGTGGCTGAGTACGGCAAGAAAATGATCCTTTCGCTGATCCGAAAGACGTAACCTTTCCTGGGCAAGCTTGAAGTCATTGATGTCGGTGCAGGTGCCCATCCAGCGCACAACCGCTCCGGAATTGTCCCTAATGGGAAGTGCGCGGCCCAAGACCCATAGGTAAGCGCCAGAGTGATGCCGAAGCCGGTACTCGATCTCATAGATGTCACCCGTTTCCAGGCTATGCTGCCAGCGTTTCCAAGCACGCTCCCGATCATCAGGATGAAAAAGGTTATTCCAGCCTTCACCGTCTGTTGAGCCGGTTTTCACGCCAGTGAATTCGTACCATCGTGTGTTGTAGTAGTCGTGGTAGCCATCGGGCCGTGTGGACCATACCATCTGCGGCATGGCTTCTGCAATCGCTCGAAACTTCGCTTCACTCTCTTTAAAAGCTTGTTCCGTGTCTGCCAGTTGGGAGATGTCAATGGCGTAGCCAATACCTGTATCGGCGGAACCGGGATTGTTGGCGGCGGCGGCAAACACCGTAGCTCGGGAACCATCCCGGCGAAAATATTGTTTCTTGAATAGCTGTACCGAGCCTACCTCACGGAGCTAGTGTCAAGACTGGTGTATGGCGGCTTGAAGGATAGCGGCGTCAGGCGGCGAGTTTTTGCTGTTCCGGTGGAT
>NZ_JAWIIV010000038.1:0-52276 GCF_035916955.1 Noviherbaspirillum album
GGAACAGATGGTCTTGGTACAATAGAAAATATGCACAATTGTTGGCGGGGTGAGCACGTTGGGCTTGGCAAACGCCGTGCTGGAACGCTGGGCCAGCGATGTGCCGGAAGCGGGTGAAGGTCAGTGCCAGATTCGGATCATTTTTGAAGACGGCTTTCAATACCGTAACCAGTTTGGCCTAAGCCGGTCGCAAAAACGCATTTCGCTGGCCAAAGTGTTGCGTCAGCAGTTGGCAGCGATGGCGTCGCCGAATACAAGCCAACGTAAGCGCAAAGACCGCACCGGTCCGATCACTACGATTGCACTACCGACGCTGCCATTGAACGCGGACGTGATACTGGCCCGATACGACATTTAGCGCGGTGTCCGGTCCCTTTCTGAAGTGAGAGAAGGTCGGGCCGGAGCGCAAGAAAAATCGAATCTATGACACGCAGTAATAACGATTTAGTTCAGGCGACCTTTTTGAATGACTTGCGCAAGCAGCGCATGTCGGTCATCGTGTAACTGGTGACCGGGGTAGGGCAATCCGGGAAGATCGAATCGTTTGATCAGCATGCGGTGTTACTGCGACACGGTGACAGTGTGCAGCTGATATATAAACATATGATCAGCAGCATTATGCCGGGGACAAAACCCCAGACAGCTCAGGCATCAAATCCGGCAAAACGGACAGTGAAGCGTCCTGATGCCAACTCAGGCCCTGTGGTGACCCGTAAAGTACCGCGTCGAACGATTGTTCGTGATGAATAACGCCGCTCAAACATAGGTAAGCAAGGCGTTGAACGTCAATGGAAGATGGTGCTGGTATTCGTTCCGCCCGCCAGCTCCGGTGGATGCCGCCTATTCTTTTGAAATTGAAGTCTCACTCCGATGGCTGCATGGGGCGATTGTACAGAGCAGGGACATGAATCGGGCAGTACTACTATTGATGCGAGTCAACGAGTAAGGTATCCCGTCCCTCACGTAAAGGGTCCGTCAATTGACACTAGACGTTTGCCGGCCACCAGTCGAAGGCTTCCTGGCGTAATACGAAGATCGACTGTGTCTGGTCCAGATAAAAGCGCGAGGTCACTGCGCTCCATTGGCCTTCTACCTTTTGGCCGTCATGCAAAATGACGATGTACTGATTCCCATCTTTCGGTTCGTGCAACTGCTCATTGTATTTGGTACGAGTTTTGATCTTCATGGTGGGTCAACACACGGCTACTACATGGCTTGTCAACAAATCTTCGATGCAGGCTTTGCTATAAGCGTCCATGTCGAGAAATCGAACTCCCGCGCTGAATCCTTCTTCGGTAGGATCGCAATAGACCACTGTACCCCACGCATTAATCCGTCGCGGGCTGTCCGGAACCTCAATGGCGATGGCATAGTTACGACCGATTACGAGGGGACGGTGACTGAACAGACCGAGACCATGCAACGACACATCCAACGTGATGACGGAATAGGGGCCCACATCGTCCATGAGTACCTTCGCGTCGAAGGAACAATACTGGCGCCGGTGTAAGCGGCGTTTAAAGGCAGAAAAAGAATGCATGCGGCCATTCTAGTTCCAAGGTGCAAACATGTTTCAAATACGAAACATTTATTGCGGCGCATCAAATGCAGGGGTACCCAGTATTCCAATATTCGATGTCGTCGACTATCGTCATTGCCAATGCCATAAAAAAGCCCGCAAGAGCGATACGCCGTGCGGGCCATAAAATCCAAACCGGAAGGTTGGGAGGAGACGTAAAGTAGATAGAGATACTTTTGCCAAGTTCAAGGGACGCATTAAGTATTTTCTTTTGATGTCTTGTACTCGACAGCAAAAACTGTCGGTAGAACACGCTGACCAGCTGTGCTCAAGTGTTGCAGTCAGAATAGGCTTTCGATATGTCGTTGGAAGCAGACGCCTGGCGGGACGGAAAGGGTGTTGTGAGGGAGAGGCTACACGGAGAACAGGCTGAAATTGCCTGAGTCTAGGACGGATACGGTAGAATAGTAGTACTGTCTTTTTATACAGTGAAGGCAAATGATGGCAACGCAAATGAAAACCGGGAAGAGCGATATCGATGCCTTGAATCGCTATGGTATTGCCGATGCAGCCAGAACACGCATCACGGCGCAGATTCTTCGCAACGTCACCAGGCCGGCTCAAAAACAACCGGTACAACCTCAAGTGCCTAGAATGTCAAAAGCAAAGACAACGGCTTGAACGTGCGGTGCGCCACTCAATCGTTTTATTGACCGGTCAATAAATTGCTCATAGCACTGCAGCCTGCATAACGCAAGGGACTAGTCCGTCGACTAGGCGCTGCAACATACTCGAACGCCTACTTGAGGCCTATCGTATGGGTGAGCGCTTAACATCATGCGACTCTTGAGCCAGTCACGAGCGCCCGAGTCCATCGCTGCCGCAATGACTTCTGGTGGCAAGCTATAGACCGTAGCCCAGGCGGCGCGCCCATCCGCGATATTGGACGGAAAACTCGCGGTTTCTATTGGCCAGTGATACTTGCGCTTCAGAGTTCTGACAATGGCGGCGAGTGTCACTCGTCCGCGGAGCGGCTCGGCACCAGTCTGATCTGTGTTGGAAAGCAGAACGGCGAGGACGGCGCCACGCGCTGTACGCGGGCCGGGAAAAATGGGAGATTTGGCCGGCATCGCGATATTCTAGCCTTGGCGCCAATTCGGCGGTGCGGTTTCCGGCTTTGCGTATCTTATTGCTTATAATCGAAACGGCACTGCATAACGAACTTTGTGGTCTCCGACTGGAGCATCGCAAAACACCACGAGCAATTCAATATTGCACAATCATTTTTGCATAGTTATAACGACTGTTCTTTGCCAGCCGGTACCGTGTGCCAGAACATTCAATTATGTTAAATAGCCCACGCTTATTTTGGTGTCGCAGTAATACGGGCGTCAACATACAGTGAAGGTGAGGCTCGAATACGATTTTTATACGACAACTGCTTTAATGCACATCGGGATAGACGTCGTTAGATGACCGTTAACGTTCAATCCAATGCACGATCTCTAACCGTGCTGCGGATCAAGCCTCATGATGCGCTTGGTAGACCCGCTCGACTTTGCGAGCCTTGAATCAGCGTGATAAGGGTACGCATAGTTTGCGTGCATGTCCCCGCTCAGTCAACTACGTCGAATCGCACCATCATTGCGTGATCTTCGTGACTGATGTTATGACAATGCATCATGTACTTGCCGATAAAGTCACGAAACTGGATGAATACTTCCACCTCCTCACCGTCAATGATCGGATACACGTCCTTGCGGCCGCGCTCATGAGCTGGCGGTGATTTTCCGTCCCGTGACAGGATCCGTCCTTCTTCCATGTGGATGTGTACGGGGTGCAGCCAGCTACCCTTGCTCTCCAGCGTCCAGATCTCAGCCGTCCCTTTTTTTACGGTGAACAGCGGCTTGGTCACGTCAAACAGGTTGCCGTTGACAGTCCAGCTGCCGCCGGAGCGATCGAACTCGAAGTTGCGTCTGCGCACAGCCTTCTTGGTATCAATCGGCGGAAGGTCGCGCAATTTCGCCGGGACTTGGCTCGGGTCATCGACCGCTCCAGCTTTGATTTTAAACTTCAGGATCTCGTCACCGGGGGTGAGGAGTTTTCCTGTCGGTTTCCTGCCGTCGACCTGTTCCAGCCGGTTCACCAGGATGACCTCATCGTCAGCACCGATATTGCCGAAGGCCTTGAAATCGATGATGATGTCGGCACGCTCGGCCGGCGCAACGCGAATCTTCTGCATCGTCAATGGCGCCGGCAGCAGGTTGCCGTCATTGGCGATATAGGTGAAATTCTGTGCACGTCCCTTGTACATGAGGTAGAACTCGTACTGCCGGGACGGGCTGGCGTTCAGGATACGGAAACGGTACTTGCGGCGCCTGACATCAAAGAACGGCTGGATCTTTCCGTTGACGCAGATCTTGTTGCCCAAAATGCCGTCATTATTGAATTGATCCAGCTTCACATAACCACTGGCGTCGAACTGCTTGTCCTGCACCATCAGCGGAATGTCGAAGTCGCCGACGCCGCTGGGCAGGCGCAGCGCTGTCGGGCTAGGGTCGGTCTCATTGCCAGAGTCGATATGGTCGAACAACAAGTAGAATCCGGCGAGTCCCCGGTAGACATTCCCGGCCGTGAAATCCATCCGGTGGTCATGAAACCATAATGTGCCCAGTGCTTCCCGCGCGTCACCGCCGGCATAGGTGTTCGGGTACAAATGGTCCTTCCACCGTCCTGGTGCGGTAAGCGATGGGCCCGCCTTTGTGGCGCTATAGTAGTCACCGGTGAAACCGTCACTCTCGGAGGCACAGTGCAGGTTATGCAAGTGAGTGGAGATCTCCGGAGAACCATACCCGACGGCATCGCCAGGCAAGTTATTGCGAAAGCGGACGCAGACGGGCTCTCCATACCGGGCTACGATCGTCGATCCGGGCAACGTGCCGTTGTAGCCCCAGATCAGGTTCTTGGGCCCTTGCGCATGGAACTGATGTTCTGCCTGCCTGACATCAATATCGTAGAGCACTCGGGGCTGAAACTCGGTCCAGCGCTGGTGTGGGAGGCGTCCAGTCTCGCCGTTTGCTTCATCGCAGTCTGCCGCAGGAGCGGGGGCTAAGGCACCTACTGGCGCCAGTGCTCTATTGACAGGCAGAGGGTCCATCCATGGTGTGGTGGTATAGCCGCCGCTAGGCGTAGTGGTCTGGGCCTGGATATCCCCGATGCGGGACGCAATGATACTGGTACCGGTTGCTACCATGCCGAGTTTCAGGAGGTTCCTGCGGCTGAGCCCGCTTTCTTTAGTAGAGGAAGACGACATGGTCGACACCCTTTCTGTACATGGTAAAAATGTATGTGTAGATAACGGCGTTGTGCCCGGATCCCGACCATTTCATTGGCCGCCTCTGCCTGCTGCTACATCGACGTTCCGTTTGTGACGAGATTAGCCAATTTGGCAATGACGGCCAATAGTACAAATGCCGTACAAGGCTGCGGATCGCAATGGCTAGCTCAACAGCCGCAGCGGTACTAAGAATAAAGCAGCCCTCGTTTTTCGCCTTCTAGCAGGCGGCTGTCATGCAGCATTGTCGTTCTGAGTTTGTGCCCGTTATCAATTGTCTGAGATGAACTCAACAGGGAAGTGCAGGCACCGGCTTTGGGCAGCTAGCCCCAAACAGTACCCCGAAGCTCAGCAAGCACTTTCCTTGGCAAGGGGGGATGTTGCTGCGGCTATGCCGTTAAATGCAAGTGGTAGGCAGAAGACAAGTCACCACGGATACGAGTCGCCGGTGGTCAAATCCGCTGTGGTGTCCAATCCGGCGCTCGAATCGCTGCGCAAGTTCGTGGCGGAAAACCCATCCATTGCCACCATCGGCAAGGACCAGTTCGCCGTCCAGAAGATGCTGGGGCGCGACGGCTACAAATAAGAGCAATCCGTCCTCAGCATTCCTTGTAACTGAACCAGAGTTCTGCAACGAGTCAATGGTACCGCCTATAACGATACCTTTGTCGATTCCATGTCCATGAGCCGTGCTGCGATCAAGCAGCGGCGAATCACACTTCGCAAGCACTGAAAGCAACTGAAAAGGAGAAAACTCATTACCGTCTGGCATCTGTAGTCAGCACTGTGTTCGTCAGATCCTGCTAGAGTATTCATGTCGAAATGGCGAAACTGCGCTTGACAACGCGCCAACGAATTGCATAGGATAAAAGCCGCCCATTACCGCACCATGAGAAAATCCCGTCCATCCAGAATTGTTGCCGCGCTTGTAGCGCTGTTCAGCGTGCTGTTTATGCAGTTCGCAGTAGCGGCCTACGCTTGCCCGACACTGCATCTTGGACAGGCCAACGACACGATGGACATGAGCGCTGACGTCAATGGTATGGCGACCATGTCGGGCTGCGCCGGTGTGGACATTGAGAAGCCTAACCTCTGTCAAGCAGACAGTCACAAAGGAAAGCTTTCCCTGGACAAGCCCGAGCTGCCCAATGTGCCGTCGTTTGCGCCAGCGCAGTTACTAGCGATAGTCATCCCAGTTCATCTTTCCATTCCTTCTGCGCCTTCCACCTCACCAGCAGGCATATTGGCGCGGACTACCGCGCCGCCGTTATCCATCCGCCACTGCTGCTTCAGAATTTGACGCTTCAGATTGCGTAGACCTTCGCTGTACCCGCTTGGCGGGACCAGTGCTGTTCGTTGCTATCTGGAGATTTCATGTTATTCCCCACCCCTGCGCATGCATCCATGCGCCGCGTCGCTCGCCGGTTTGTACCGGGAATGGCTCTCGTTTCAATCTTGGTCTCGACTTCAACGACCGCTTTTGCGGCAGGTGCGCCGCTGACGCTGACTCAAGCACAGCACCTGGCTGTTGAGCGGTCACGTCAGCTGCAGGCCAAGGACTATGCTGTCACTGCATCCCAGGAAATGTCGGTTGCCGCCGCTCAACTACCAGATCCTACGTTGAAGGCGGGGGTCGATAATCTGCCGGTCAATGGATCCGACCGCTTCCGGTTGGGGGCCGATTTCATGACCATGCGTTATGTCGGCGTCATGCAGGAAATTACTCGCTCCGATAAGCGAAAATTTCGTGCCGAACGCTATCAACGAGAGGCGGACAAAACCACCGCGGAGAAAACGGAAGTGGTCGCCAATATTCAGCGCGACACCGCACTTGCCTGGCTGGAGCGCTTTTACGCCGAAGCGATGGCTGCTGTCGTGGACGAGAATGCGACACAGTCGGAGTTCGAAATCCAAGCCGCTGAAGGGGCTTACCGGGCTGGACGCGGCAACCAGGCTGAGATTTTCGCCGCTAAAAGCGCCTTGTCGACCTATCGTGACCGGGCTAGTCAAGTCAACCGTCGCATCCGGAATGCGAAAGTCACCCTTGCACGCTGGATTGGCACCGCCGCCGATTCACCGCTTGCCGGCAAGCCTGCCACAGATACGGTTCGTCTGGACGCGGGTGCGCTCGATACCCAGCTCGCTCATCACCCCCGTATTGCCGTTCTGAACCAGCTCGAAGCCATGGCCGTGGCGGACGCGAAGCTGGCGCACGCCAACAAGCAGCCGGATTGGAGCGTGGAAGTCATGTATCAGCAGCGTGGTTCCGCGTATGACAACATGATCTCGTTTGGCGTCTCCGTGCCGCTGCAATGGGACCAGAAGAACCGTCAGGATCGGGAACTTGCAGCCAAGCTGGCCATGGTCGAGCAGGTCAGGGCCGAGCGCGACGACATGCTTCGTGCGCATGTGGCAGAAACGCGCGCCATGCTCAACGAGTGGGAAAACGGAAAAGAGAGACTGGCCCGTTACACAGAGGAACTGGTCCCGCTGGCAAAGGAACGCACGCTTGCCGCGCTAGCGGCTTACCGTGGCGGAAAGGCGGGCTTGGACGATGTGTTAATGGCACGGCGCAACGAGATCGATGTGCGCCTGGAGGCGCTGGAGCGGGAAGCTGAAACAGCCCGGCAGTGGGCCGAGCTTAATTTCCTGTTTCCAGATAGTGGCTTGAGTCATCCAGCCACTACGCAATACAAGGAATTCAAATGAAAGCAAAAGCAATTGTGCTCGCGTTGGTTGCAGTTGGCGTCGTTGGAGCCGGAGGATATGGCTTGTACTCGGCCGGCATTGATCAAGGACTGAAGTTGGCGGCTCCAGCGCAGGGCGGGACGGCGCCTGCCGGCGCGGCCGGAGGTACGTCAGGCGGCGGCTTGGTGGACTCTGCCACTGGTAAAAAAGTGTTGTACTGGCATGATCCCATGGTACCCGGACAGAAATTCGACAAACCTGGCAAATCTCCCTTCATGGATATGCAACTGGTGCCGGTTTATGCCGAGGATGCTGGTGATGAAGGCAGCGTCTCAATCAACCCACGGATCCAGCAAAATCTTGGAATTCGCACGGCAGAGGTGACGAAAGCGAATCTCGCAGCGGCGCTCGAAGCGGTCGGTAGCGTTGCCTATAACGAACGTGACTTGGTCATGGTACAGGCGCGGAGCAACGGCTTTGTAGAACGGCTGTATGTGCGTGCCCCGCTCGATGCAGTCCGTAAGAGCCAACCTCTGGTTCAGCTTTACGTTCCCGACTGGGTAGCGGCCCAAGAGGAATATCTTTCCGTTAAACGGATGAATGGCACGGGTGCGGAGGCATTTGTCGACGCGGCGCGCCAACGGATGCGCTTGGCCGGCATGACGGATGACCACATCCGCCTTGTAGAAACGACGGGAAAAGTTCAGGCCAGGATGACACTTACGGCACCGGTATCCGGTGTGGTGGCGGAACTGTCCGTGCGCGAAGGCATGACCGTGATGTCTGGCGCGCCGCTGTTTCGCATCAACGGCTTGTCAACCGTGTGGGTCAACGCCGAAGTGCCGGAAAATGTCGCGGCGCAGGTTCGTCCCGGTAACGTCGTCGAGGCACGTACGCCATCGTTGCCCGGAACCGTTTTCAAAGGAAAGGTGAGTGCGATATTGCCGGAAGTGGATCCCACGACGCGAACACTGAAAGCACGGGTCGAGCTTGCCAATTCGGGCAGCCAACTCGTTCCCGGGATGTTTGCGACCGTCAACTTCACACCACATACCCGCCAAGACGTGTTGACCGTACCGAGCGAGGCGGTGATCGCGACGGGTAAGCGAAGCGTCGTGATGATTGCGCAGGGCGATGGCAGGTTCGCCCCGGTCGATGTGGAGGTTGGTATCGAGGTGGATGGCAAGACCGAGATACGAAAGGGCCTTGAGGCAGGCCAGAAAGTGGTGGTGTCGGGCCAGTTCCTGATCGACTCGGAAGCGAGCCTGAAGGGCACCATAACGCGCCTGGGCGAAGTACCTGCGGCAGCCGAGGGTGACAAAGGCGGCGACCAACTCCATCGCGGACAGGGCAAGGTGGAAGTCATCGACAAGGACGAAATCGTTCTCTCGCACGAGCCTATCCCCAGTTTGCAGTGGGGAGAGATGACCATGGGATTCAAGCTTCCACCACAAGGACTGCCAAAGGGCATTGCCGAAGGTGATAGCGTCACCTTCGAGATCCGGCCTCGCAAGGATGGCACCTATGAAGTCACGTCTATTGGTCCGTTGGGCGCTTCCGCTGCTTCAGGCGCGAAGGGTGAAATGAAAGGCGGCATGAGCATGCCCGCAGCGCCGGCAGGAGCCGTCAAATGATTGCCAAGTTGATTCGTTGGTCCATCGCCAACCGGTTTTTAGTGTTGCTGGCAACGATCATGCTCACTGCATGGGGCATCTGGTCACTGACGCGTACCCCGGTGGATGCATTGCCTGACTTGTCCGACGTGCAGGTGATTATCCGAACCACTTATCCCGGACAGGCACCACAGATCGTCGAAAACCAGGTGACGTATCCGTTGACCACCACCATGTTATCAGTGCCGGGGGCGAAGACGGTACGCGGTTATTCGTTCTTTGGCGATTCCTTCGTCTATATCCTGTTCGAGGATGGCACCGATCCGTACTGGGCGCGTTCGCGCGTGCTCGAGTATTTGAACCAGGTTCAAGCGCGGCTGCCACCCCAGGCGAAGGCATCCCTGGGACCCGACGCAACCGGTGTGGGATGGATCTATGAATATGCGCTGATTGACCGGAGCGGAAAAATGGACTTGTCACAATTGCGCGCATTGCAGGACTGGTTCCTCAAGTATGAGCTCAAGACCGTCGCCAACGTCTCCGAGGTCGCCAGCGTGGGCGGCATGGTCAGGCAATATCAGATTGTGCTCGACCCGGACAAGCTGCGTGCCTACAGCATCCCGCACGGAATGGTGATCGAGGCAGTGCAAAAGTCCAATCAGGAAACCGGCGGCTCGGTGCTGGAGCTGGGCGAGGCCGAGTACATGGTACGCGCATCGGGGTATCTCCAGTCCCTCGATGATTTCCGCAAGATTCCATTGACGACCACCTCTGCCGGTGTTTCCGTGCGCCTGGGGGATGTCGCGCGAATACAGCTCGGACCGGAAATGCGTCGCGGTATCGCTGAGCTGAACGGAGAGGGCGAGGTGGCGGGAGGCATCATCGTCATGCGGTCGGGTAAGAACGCCCTTGAAACAATCGATGCCGTCAAGGCCAAGCTACATGCGCTAAAACCCAGCCTGCCGCAAGGAGTGGAAATCATTCCCACCTACGACCGCAGCGGACTTATTAAAAGCGCGGTGGCAAATCTCGAAGAGAAGCTGATCGAGGAATTCATCGTGGTGGCGATCGTCTGCGCGATATTCCTGTTTCACGTTCGTTCTGCGCTGGTCGCCATCGTTTCGCTGCCGCTGGGGATCCTCAGCGCTTATATCGTGATGTACTACCAGGGGGTCAACGCCAATATCATGTCGCTTGGCGGAATTGCAATTGCCATCGGCGCGATGGTCGACGCGGCCGTGGTGATGATCGAAAATGCGCACAAGCATATCGAGGCCTGGCACCAAGCCCATCCAGAACGCAAGCTCAGCGGTGATGAACAATGGCGTGTCATCGGAGATGCCTCGGCAGAAGTCGGTCCTGCATTATTCTTCTCGCTGCTTATTATCGTGCTGTCGTTCATCCCGGTGTTTACGCTCGAAGCCCAGGAGGGGCGCTTGTTCTCGCCGCTGGCATTCACCAAGACTTATGCGATGGCGGCAGCGGCGGGCCTAGCGGTGACGCTGATACCGGTATTGATGGGATACCTGATCCGTGGGCGCATCCCGGAGGAGCAGAAGAATCCACTCAATCGCTTCCTGATCGCGCTTTACCGTCCGCTGCTCGATGGCGTGCTACGCTTTCCGAAGATGACATTGGTGGCCGCCGCCGCCATCGTCGCATTGACCGTGGTGCCGTTGAGCCGGCTGGGCGGAGAATTCATGCCGCCGTTGAATGAGGGTGACCTACTCTATATGCCATCTGCACTGCCGGGACTATCGGCTGGCAAGGTGTCGGAACTCTTGCAGCAGACCGACCGGCTGATCAAGACCGTCCCCGAGGTGCATACCGTGTTCGGCAAGGCAGGACGTGCCGAATCGGCGACCGACCCGGCCCCGCTCGAAATGTTTGAAACCACGATCCAGTTCAAGCCACGGGAGCAGTGGCGACCTGGCATGACGCCCGACAAGCTGGTCGAGGAGCTTGACCGTGTTGTCAAGGTACCCGGACTTTCCAACATCTGGGTCCCTCCCATCCGCAACCGGATCGACATGCTCGCGACTGGCATCAAGAGTCCGGTTGGCATCAAGATCGCCGGAACCCAGCTTCAGGAAATCGACCGTATTACCGGCGAGATCGAGCGTACTGTAAAAAAGGTACCGGGTGTCAGCTCCGCGCTGGCCGAACGGCTGACAGGAGGGCGCTACGTCGATGTCAACATCGACCGCGACGCCGCGGCACGGTATGGATTGAACATTGCGGACGTACAAAGCATCGTGTCGGCGGCAATTGGCGGCGACAACATCGGTGAGACAATTGAGGGACTGCAGCGTTTTCCGATCAACGTGCGCTATCCGCGGGAGGTGCGTGACTCGGTTGAAAGGCTGCGTCAGCTGCCAGTACTGACGGCGCGCGGAGCCCAGATTCGGCTCAGCGACGTTGCCAGCATCCGAATTAACGACGGTCCGCCCATGCTGCGCAGTGAGAATGCCCGCTTGTCAGGCTGGGTCTACGTGGATATTCGCGGCAGGGACCTAAGCTCGGTCGTGGCCGACATGCAGCAAGCAGTGGCAAAGGAGGTCAAGCTGCCTGCCGGATATTCGCTTTCCTGGTCCGGCCAGTTCGAATATCTTGAGCGCGCGGCGGCCAAGCTGAAGGTCGTCGTACCGGCCACCTTGCTAATTATTTTCGTGTTGCTGTACATGACCTTTCAGCGCTTCGACGAGGCAGTGCTGATCATGGCGACGCTGCCATTCGCACTAGCTGGCGGTATTTGGCTGCTCTGGCTACTCGGACACAATCTGTCAGTGGCAAGCGGCGTTGGTTTCATCGCACTTGCCGGCGTTGCCGCCGAGTTTGGCGTCATCATGCTCCTTTATCTAAAGCACGCATGGAACGATAGGGTCATGCTCGGTAAGACGAGTGAAGCAGACCTGCTCGATGCGATCCGCGAGGGCGCGGTGCTGCGGGTGCGTCCCAAGGCGATGACGGTGGCGGTCATTATTGCCGGCCTCGTCCCGGTCATGTACGGCACCGGAACCGGCTCGGAAATCATGCAACGCATTGCCGCACCGATGGTAGGAGGCATGGTCACAGCCCCGCTGTTGTCGATGTTCGTGGTGCCGGTAGTCTATTTGCTCTTGCGACGGCGCGAGCTGCGAAGCGCACAACGCCGCGAGCAGAGGGCGCAGGAAACGCGGTTGAAGGCCGCCTGACGATTTCGCAGTTCACAGTAACGTGTGTAAGTCGTCCAGCGTGAGCGAGGCGTGGGAAGCGCAAGGGCGCCATGGATACGCGCATTGGCGTCTATGCGTCGAGATTGTGTCTTTGCAGGCGTTATAAAGCATAGAGGTGCTATGTTTTTATTGGGAAAATGGATACCGAAGGAGGTGGTCAACACCTACATTCTGCTATGGGGCCTGACGGTAGTTCCAATGCTGGTCTATATTTTCTGGGGCATGTGGAAAGCCAGGCGCCATGGCCGCCTGGCGCGGCCGGAAAGACGGAAACGCAAAAAACGCACACGGCATTGACAGCGTGCCTGAGGTTGCGAGCTTCCGATACGCGTTAGCGGCAAGATCATCATCTAGGTACGCGTATAGACCAGCGTACCGCTGAATTGGAAAGCAATGTCTTGCCGTCCACGAGTCGCATGCGGCCAGCCGTTCTCCTGGTACGAATGGCGTTCTGCTCGGCGATTTCACTTTGACCGTCAATGCAGCTGCAAGAGATCCTGCAAATCCGAGTAGCAACGGTATCGTCTACAAATTCAGGGGGGGGACGTGACCGTGTTTTGCAGCAGGCGTTGCCCCTGATCTGGAGATCAACGACGTGTCTGACATGGTGGCATGGGCATTCTATTATCATATTAGGGTTAATCCTCTAACCTGATCGCCCATTGATATCATGGATATACCAAAACAGATTCGAGACTGTGGTCTGCGGGCTACGCTTCCTAGAGTACGGGTGCTGCAGCTGTTCCATGAACATCCGGGAAAGCATCTTTCTGCGGATGATATTTCTCACCTGCTTGCGAATGAGAAGATTAACGTCATCTTGCCTACCGTGTACAGGGTATTGATGCAGTTTGCTGATGCGAATATCCTGATTCGTCACACATTCGACGCAGAGCGCGCCGTCTTTGAGCTCAATGAGGGTTCGCATCATGATCATCTTATTTGTACCAAGTGTGGCCGAGTAGACGAGTTCATTGATGAGGCGATCGAGCGCCGCCAAAAGGCCGTCGCCCAACAAAGGCGATTTGTGCTCCAGACACATACGCTTACGCTGTATGGTCTCTGCGCGCAATGTGCATCACGCGTTCGTTAAAGCAGGGCCTTCGCCGGTTTCATGTATTCGCAGTGCTGGGCGCAACCTACCGACAAGGGGCAGGCCAGTCGCTTACGACTGAGTGACAAACGTCCACGTCCGACTGACGGCACGGTTATCAATGAGGCCTCGAAACGTGACTTCATAGGTGGTGGCAGGCGCAAGCGGGACAAGAGGAATGATTGATGCCGCGGAGCTTGGCGTGTAACGGTCGGTGCCGGCTGTCAGTAATCGTACGGGGAGCGCTGCACTGCCGCGCGGCTGAATGGTAAAGCTTTCTACCTGTACAGTCGACGTCACATTCGCGTGGACGCTGATGGGGTAGCCGACTTCATTCTGCTCAGGAACAGGGTCGGGCAATTCATTATCGCTTTGAAAATTTTGGGGGACTTGCTGCTGCCCGTTAAAGGGATAGGTAACGATGTCGCTGGCGCCAAGTCCTCTGTCTAGCCCGACTGCACCGAAGTTCGTGGTGAAATAGGTCATGCCGCGCGCCGATGTTACAGCGCCGCTGCCTGCCTCTTTAAACATAGGTTCGAATGCCACGAACCGGTGATAGATAGCCGCAATCAACTCCTCCGCAGACCTGAAGCCGGAGGTATAACTGGTACTGGAGATGATCTCACCGTACATATAGCCCGCCGTCCCCAGCTCGTAGCCGGCATTGGCAAGGCGTTCGCCAAGCGTGGCACCGGTAAAATCCGCATCTGTCCGTGTTTGTTCATGCGAAATGACGTTATTCGTGGCCTGGTACCTCGAATGCCCAAGCGCAGCAGTGTCAATACGGTTATTGCGCGTCACGCTGGCCAGGCCCACCTGAGTACGTCTGAAATTGAACCAGTTGAAACCGTCCGTTGCGATGTTTCCCGTCGCTTGCGGTGCTCCTGGCTCTGGGGTGGGTGCAGCCGACGCGGCCGCGGTACTGGACGCGACGTTGTCAGTGCCGCTTCCACCACCACAACCAGCCAGGGCGATGGAGAGCAGAACAGCAAGGAGCCATTTTTTTGAGAGGGCAGTATGCAAGCGATACCTCCAGCGAGCGATTCGGATTCAGGGGGCGCTCAGCCTGAGTCACCAGTGGTGACCGACGGGTGAGATGGCATGGCGATGTCATGTGGCAGAACGCTTTGTTTGCAAATGACAATGTCCGGTATGACTGATAGCCATAGAAGTGGTTCATCCCATATGCAATGCCGCAGGAGATAACCATCGATCGATCCAGTCAGTCGGAGCCGGCTCAACTCTGACTCTGCTGCAAAAGGCCGCCGGGTGGATTGGCAACAGCAAGCCGGCATGCTTCCACGACGTTCAATGCAGCCCGTTCATAGGAGTACTCGCGCACACGGGCCACGCTCATCCTTGAACAATTCTTCCATGTCTCTTCGTTCGTCAGCAACATCGCCGCACGGGAAACCCATTGTTCTGGGTCCAGCGCACACACAAAGCCGTTTTCCCCATCACGGATGAGTTCGCCTGCCGCACCTGCGTATGGAGAGGAAATGACAGCCAGGCCTGCGGCGCAAGCCTCGTTCACGACAACGCCCCAAGGATCACAATGGGTAGGAAACAGGAAAATGCGGGCCTTCCAATAGAAGGGTGGCAGTTCCCGATGATCTTTGAATCCATGGAATTGCGCATCGACTACCTCGGCATGGGCCGCTGCGTATTGCCTAAGCATCGCTTCCTGGTCGCCCGCACCGATAAACAGGATGCGGGTCCTGCGGCGGAGTACGCCTGCGGCCCCGATGGCAACCTCGAGTGCGAACCTGGGATTCTTGACCTCTTCGATTCGGCCACAAAAGACAAAATCAAAAGGCCTTCGCATAGGGGTACCCTTGGCAGCAAACAATTCATTGTCAATGCAGAGGGGGACCTTGAAGCAGCGTTCTGCAGGGATCTGATAATGACTGAATAGTCGGACCCCGCCGTCGCTTGCAGCCAGAAAAGCCTTCGATCTGGCAAAGACGAAGCGCCGTATGCTCTTATGGATTCGGCTAAGGGAATGCTCAGACCAGTCGGTACCGTCAGTCATGGGAACATGCGGGATACGCTTAGCCAGCGCATAGGCGAGCGCATACAGATGCGTGGGGTTGAATCCTCCGGTGATGACGACATCAGGCGCAAAGCGATGCAATGCCGGGATGACATCTACGTTATTGTGTATATACCGGCCGCTTTTTTCGATGACGTTTTCACGCAGACAGACATAGCCGAAGTCCAGCGGCGGCAACACCCATTGTCGGTTCGGCTCGCGCATCGTGCAGAGAATAACCTGCAGGGTAACGCCTGGCATCTTGGCAAGAAGGCTAAATAGCGGTACACGGTAGGGCGGGAGCTCATTGGTCACAATAGCGATACGAAGCATGTTTGGACTCGTGTTCAGGGGTGCGTAAGAAAGTAACGCTATGGGTCACACGTGGGCAAGGCCGCGTTGGCGGTTCTGGTGCGTTCGGGATGAAAACACTTCATTGACATGGCTTGCGAACCTACAAGGCAATAGCACGCTTGCCACCACCCCTTGAGGTAAGGGGGATGTCGAACGATAATGCCGCCATCACGCAGGATCACGTCAGAAAAGAAAGGCGCGCCAGGCACGACATCATCCAGAGCATCGACTTTACAGGAAGTGGCAGCCGGCAATAGTGATGGTGCCGGCTACTCGCCGATGAACACCGATCGATTCGCGTCGATACGGAGGAAGACATGGCGAAGCTGGAGTGTCGCGTCGTTTCAACGGTATATGAGACGCAATTCATGTCGTCAATGCATAGGCAAATCCTTCCACGCCTTGTTGAGCGCAATGTGATGTGGTGGTCGACCGGCGAGTCGAATCGTTCGCAACGTGCACCCAACAGGGTGCGATCGCGGTCAATGGAAGATGTCTTCCCAGCCCGATATCCCACCCCAGGAATGATGGAGGAACGAAGGAGTTTGCACCTATTGTCCGCTGCGATAAGTCATGTCTTGTGGGTTGCCGTAGGGGCTATTACCGCCACCACGTGTTGCCATGCCGGAACAGCCAGCCACAAGCAGAACAAGCAGCACTGTAGAAATTGCTTTCATGTCATTTCCTGTTTTTCAAATTGGAGATACGGCGCTTAAGCACCTTGGCCTCTTCATCTTGAGCGATGGACATTACAAACAGATGACAAGAGGATTACATGTCGTGCCGGTATGCGTTAAGTCAGAAGGGCGATATAAACTTTTCAAGCATCGCCTCAGTCGATACAGAGGTACTTCATCATCCCCGCGCTTCGCCGAAGGACATTTGCGCAAAACGCAGCCTGGACGGAGGACATGGCATCGCATAAGTGCCCTCAAGCGTTATGCGTCGCTGTGTTCGCGCGTAAGTGGAATGCGATGGCGCCGTGGCAATGTGCTTTGTGGAATAGCATTTGCTGTGAGTGGACAGGTGCCATGAGCGAAGTTCTTGCGCTGCATGGAACGCCATCTGTACGCTGGATGACGAAGGAGTGGGTGTAGTAATCGATACTGAATGGCAAATGACACGATAGAAGACGGGGGTTGTGTGGATAGGTATAAAAAAGAGGGTGCGCTTAACCCTGCGAGCCGGTCGCGACGGCGGTTCGTCACTGGCCTGGCCGCAGGTGGGGCATTGGCAGTCGCCGGGCCATTCGGGCGTCTTGCATGGGCCGCTTCCGATACTGGCAAGATAAAGACAATGCAGGGGACCGAGTTTGATCTCGCTATCGGAAGTACGCCGGTGAACTTCACTGGGAAAGAACGCCACGCAACGACGGTCAACGGAGGCGTTCCGGGACCCTTGCTGCGCATGCGTGAAGGGACAACAGTTACCTTACGGGTGACCAACCGCCTCGCCGAGGACTCCTCCATCCACTGGCATGGGCTAATCCTTCCGTTTGAAATGGATGGGGTTCCCAGCTTCAGCTTTCCGGGCATTGGTCCCGGCGAGACCTTTACTTACCAGTTCAAGGTGCAACAGAGCGGCACCTACTGGTATCACAGCCATAGTCGTTTCCAGGAACAGACAGGGGTTTACGGGCCGATCGTAATCGATCCCGCCGGCCCGGATCCGATTCAGGCAGACCGAGATTATGTCGTCATGCTAAGCGATTGGACTGACGATGAACCCGAGTGGATTTTTCGGCGACTGAAGCAGTCCTCGGACTTCTTTAACTATCAGATGCCGACGGTGGGAGATTTCTTTCAGGATGTACGACAGATGGGTTTGTCCAAGGCGTTTGAGAAACGGCGCATGTGGGACCAGATGCGGATGAACCCCACCGATCTCGGTGATGTCTCCGGCGCCACTTTCACTTACCTGACCAACGGTACCTCGCCTGCCGGCAACTGGACAGCGATTGCACGGCCTGGCGAACGGGTCCGCTTGCGCTTTATTAACGGCGCGGCAACCTCCATATTTGATGTGCGTATTCCAGGCTTGAAAATGACCGTGGTTTCCGCGGACGGTCAAAACGTTGAGCCGGTGACGGTCGATGAATTTCGGATTTCAGTCGCAGAAACCTATGATGTGGTGGTGCAGATGCCGGATGACCGTGCCTACACGATCTTTGCGCAATCCATTGACCGGAGCGGCTATACCAGGGGAACACTCGCTCCCAGGTTGGGAATGTCAGCGGCCGTCCCGGAAATGGATCCGAAAACCTGGTTATCCATGGTCGACATGGGGATGGGAAACATGCCGGGCCATGACATGGGCGCGATGAACGTGCAGGGAAGTCCCCAACCTTCTGCAGCGATGGGGCAGTCGCACCCGCCCGGCGGTCAACATGGCGGCGCAGCGGGTACGACAGCAACGTCGCCGTCGCCCGGGGCCGGTCACGCGATGCATGACATGCCAGGCCATACGATGGGAGGGGCAACTCCAGGCGCAGCGCAGGCCGCGCCGTCCGGCATGGCCGGACATGACATGTCTGCCATGAACTCCCAGAGCACGCCGGCCTCCGCGCAAGGCGGTGGCAACATGGCGGGTCACACCATGGAGGGAATGGCAGGCATGTCGGGCCATGACATGTCTTCTATGCAGGACATGACGATGCTAGGCACTGAACCTGGCGTCGATTCCCGCTCAATGGCGCCTTCGAAGTCACTGAGTGATCCCGGGCCCCGATTGCGCGACAACGGGCGTCGGGTCCTTACTTATGCAGACCTGCGTACCATCGGTGGCCCTATTGACCAACGTCCCCCTTCGCGCGAAATTACGCTGCGGTTGACTGGAAACATGCAGCGCTTTATCTGGGGATTTGATGGCAAAAAATTCCATGAAGCCGAGCCAGTCTATTTCAAATATGGTGAGCGGCTTCGGGTCACGCTGATCAATGACTCGATGATGAACCATCCCATTCATTTGCACGGCATGTGGAGCGAGGTCGAGAACGAGAATGGGCAGTTCCAGGTTCGCAAGCATACGGTCAATGTCCAGCCAGGCAAGCAATTGACCTTTCAGGTCACCGCTGACGCCATTGGACAGTGGGCGTTTCATTGCCATCTTTTATATCATATGGAAGCGGGTATGTTCCGCAAGGTGATCGTCGCATGAGTATTTACCTGCCAACCTGTCGTGAAACTCATCGCCGGCGGTTGCCTGCGTTGCCTACTCTTGGCGTAGCGATCGGCTTGCTCCTCGCTGGCCCCGCCGTCTTTGCGCAATCGACAATGCCCGGAATGGACCACGGATCTATGCCGGGCATGAATCATGGTGCCATGCCCGGTATGGATCATGGCTCCGGGAATACCCAGTCAAACGCACCGGCTGTCACGCCCGCTCCTGCGCAACAGCCGCCATCCCGCGCTCCAGCGCCATCGCATGAGTCACATCCAGCCCTCTCCAGCCCGGCGTCTGGCATGCCGGCGCCGGCAGGCGCTGGTCGTAGCATCCCTGGTGATCCTTCGTCCGGAACAACCCCGATGCCCATGCACGGCAACCACAACATGGCAACGCCGAGCCAACAGCAGATGCTTCGCTCGTCGACCGTCCCCTCCGCATCGCAATACAAGCGCAATCCGGATGGTTCTTACCAGATTCCGGGCTCGGAAATGGTCATGGCCGACAACGATATCTTTTATATGGTGCTGTTGGATCAGCTGGAGTATGTCAAAAGGCGCAATAGTGATGGTATCGCCTGGGATGCCGAAGGATGGGTGGGACGTGACTACGGCAGGCTTTGGCTCAAAACAGAAGGCGAGCGTATTGAAGGTAGATCGGAAGGCTCGATCGAAGCGCTTTATTCCAAGCCCATTGCCGCGTTCTGGGACGCGCAAGTCGGAGTCCGACATGACTTTGGGGAGGGGCCGAGCCGTCAATGGCTGGCCCTGGCGATCCAGGGTACCGCGCCCTACTGGTTCGATGTTGAAGGTGCGCTTTACCTGGGGTCCGCCGGCAGGGTTGGCGCACGCTTCAAGACCGACTACAGCTTCCGGCTCAGTCAAACGGCATTTCTTACCCCGGAAGTCGAAGTCAATGCCTATAACAAGTCTGATCATGCACGTGGCATCGGGAGCGGCCTGTCGGATATCCAATTCGGATTGCGTCTTCGGTACGAACTCCGTAGAGAAGTGGCTCCCTATATTGGCGTGACGTGGGGGCGCAAGCTCGGTCGAACAGCGGATTTCGCGCGCGAGGAAGGTGAATCACCCATTGAGCGCCAAGTGGTCGCAGGAGTGCGTATCTGGTTCTGACCCTAACCTCAAGACTTAATGATTATTAACGGCTTGCGCAACCTCTGTTGCGCTGGCCAGGAACGGCCTGTGTTCAGGTGTTGTCGCGGTCTTGCTGAAACTCGACCTGCGTTCAAACCGGCAGATGCAAGGTTGGTAGTCCAATTCACGTTGGTAAGCCCGATAACGAAAGCGTCGATGCGATCCACGCCGTGGCGATAGATGCCTTCGACAAAGCGAGTTGGTTGGTACAGGGGCATTGCAGGTCCAACAATCCCGAGCGTTATAAATCCAGATGGAGAACACTATGCAGATACCTTATTTGAAAACGTGTACCGCGACGGCCGTCGTCTTGCTGCTTGTCGGTTGTGCGGGCAATGCACCGCAGTCAACCGCTCAAGGTTCGTCCTCGACGTCTGCTGCCGTACGTGGGGCAGCGACGTCGGCACCAAGGCCTTCTGCCACGTCTTCCGCCGGCACTGCAAATACGAATATGCAAGGTATGAGCCACGGCACTGGCTCCATGGCGGGGATGGACCATTCATCGATGGCCAACATGAAGGGAATGGATCACTCCCAGCATATGCAAGGCGCCGGGACGGCCCAGGGCGGCAGCCAGACATCGGCCAGCAACCATTCCATGGGACACGGCAGCGGGGGGCACGGCGAATCCGCAGCGGGACGGCCTGGCACCGCAGGGCAAGTCACCCGCACCGTCAACGTCACCGCGCTTGATACCATGCGGTTTGATCCGTCAACCTTCGCTGTGAAGTCTGGCGAGACGATCCAATTTGTCGTGACGAACAAGGGAAAGGTGCCACATGAGTTTGTCGTTGGCACGGCGGAAGAGCAAAAGGAACATGAGCAAATGATGCAAAAGATGCCGGGCATGAAACACGATGACCCGAATGCCATCACGCTGGCGCCAGGGGAAACCAAGAGCCTCATCTGGCAATTCGGCCGGAGCGCCAATGTCGAAATCGGCTGCCATATCCCAGGACACTACCCGGCGGGCATGGTGAGCAAGGTCACCGTCAGCGGGGCCGGCAGCCGATAGGTTACTTCGGCCGCATCTGCAGCACGGCGTTACCACGGGCTCCTTGCCAGTATTTACCGACAGCGAGGGGGCGATGGTTCCTTGAGCGGCATCTTCCCTTCCTGGAGAGCCAGGTCATGGCGTCGGGTCAGTGCTTCACGGGAAACAATAGCGTGAACGTTGTCATTTCATTAGGGGTGCTCGACACCATCGCCTGACCACCATGGAGTTTCATGATGGAAGCGACGATGGCCAAGCCGAGCCCGGTGGAAGATGTGGATTGGCTGCGCGCCTCGTCCACCCGGTAGAACCGGTCGAACAGGCGTGGCAGGTGTTCGGCATCGATGCCTTGGCCGGGGTTACTGACGCTAATGAGGGTACTCGTTGGCTTCTGTTCCACGTGCAACGACACCGTGCCGCCGGAAGGGGTATAGCGTATCGCGTTGGAGACAAGGTTGTTGACCGCCCGGCGGAACAACGCGGGATCGGCGTTGACGGTGGCACTGCCTTCGACGTCAAGACGGACGCCAACATCTTCAGCAATACCTTCGAAATACTCGGCGATACGCTGCAGCTCCTCCTTGCCATCGAGGGCGCTACGGCTGAGCGCCACCTGCGCATTGTCGGCCCTGGCAAGAAAAAGCATGCTTTCCACCATGCGGGTCAGTCGCTCATACTCCTCCAGCCCGGAACCGAGCAAGGCAACGTATTCCTCCTCGGCCCTTGGTTTGGAAAGCGCCACCTGCGTCTGCATGGTCAGGTTGTATAACGGAGTACGCAGGTCATGGGCAAGATCGGCGGAAAACTGGGATAGCCGTTGAAAACTTTCCTGCAAACGATCGAGTACCGCATTAAAGGATTTCACGAGAGCCTGCAGCTCAGAGGGGACGGCACTCGCATCAAGGCGCTTGTCCAGGCGGCGCGCCGTAATGGAATGCGCTTGTTGCGCAACCGCTTTAACTGGTCGCAACGAACGCCGCACTACGATGAAGCCAAGCATGGCTGCGCACGCCGCGCCGGCCAGAACGGCTCCGAGAATGTCCATCAGGTACTCGCCCAGCAATTCCATGCGCTCTGACGCGGTGCGCGCAACGATGATCTGCACCTGCGTCGTTGGATCGGCAAGCCTGCCCCACGCTGATATCGTCGTCGCCACTTTCCCGGGCGCGTACCTCCATACCTGTAATGCGCTTTCCGCGGGGACGCGATCAGCGGGCACAACTTCAATGTCAGGCAGTGAAACGGCATCGTTCCGGTTGCGCATCAGTATCTGTCCATCTGCAGCGCGTAGAAACACGATCAAGCCGTCGTGGCCGGTGGCGACGTCGACGAAGCGATGCTGGTGTTCGATAATCGCGCGCACCGAGGGCGTCTCAATGAGGATATGCCGATACTGCTCGATCTTTCCAATCAGTTCATGTTCATCCCTGGACTGCAACTGAACGGCCAGCGAGCGATACAAATAGGCGCCGACGACGCTGAGCGTGAGCAAGGCTGCGGCGGCAAACAGCAATGCCAAACGCGTAGTAAGCGAATGCGGCAAAAAGCGAATCACCCACGTTCCTCCAGCACATAACCCATGCCGCGCACCGTATGGACCAGTTTGCTGGAATACGGATCGTCCACCTTCACACGTAACCGTCGTATCGCCACATCGACGACGTTGGTATCGCTATCGAAATTCATATCCCAGACTTGCGAAGCGATCAATGAACGGGAGAGAACTTCTCCTTTGCGCTTCGCCAGCAGATGCAGTAATGCAAATTCCTTGGCAGTGAGGTCGATCCTTTCGCCGGCGCGGGTCACTCGCCGCTTGAGTACGTCAATTTCCATGTCCGCAATCTTGAGAAGTTCTGCCTCGCGGATGGGACCGCGCCTGAGCAGGGTGCGGATGCGGGCAAGAAGTTCGGCAAACGCGAACGGCTTGATGAGGTAATCGTCTGCGCCGAGTTCCAGTCCCTTGACGCGGTCCTCAAGCTGGTCCTTTGCAGTCAGGAACAGCACTGGCGTTTCCTTTGTTTTACGCAGCTCCTGGATGACCTTCCAGCCATCAAGCCCCGGAAGCATGACGTCAAGCACGATGACATCGTAGGTGTTGGTCTGCGCCATATTCAGGCCATCCAACCCATTCTGTGCCAGATCGACGACAAAGCCGGACTCGGAGAGTCCTTTACGGAGGTATTCCCCGGCTTTGGTTTCGTCTTCCACTACTAGGACCCGCATGGTTCTCCCTATTCTTCGCTATCAGTTGATGCATATTTTCACCGATAAACCTCAATTTCCACATTACAAAGCTGTAATGTTCAGGCGCCAAAGAGAATGCATGCACACAGCAAGCACTTCGCCGTCATGACCGCGGCTGATATCGACCTCCTCGATATGGGAAGGAGGGGCGTTGCCGTGACTTTTTTATATGCTAGACTAAAATGATGGGCCGATTCGCCAAGATGCTATGGATATGGATGCTAATCCTTGTGCTACCTGTGCAAGCAGTAGCCTCTGCGAACAGTGTGTCTTGCGGTCCTTGGCACCACGCGGCGGCATCTATTGCAAAGAACCAACGTGCGGCGTATTCGGCTAATAAAAAGGTCACCGTGACGCTTGCTGGCCATGATGTCGGCATCGGTGCCGACAAGGTCGCCCTGCAACCTGGACAATCGCGCGACACGTCCCCCAGTCAGGATGTGCGCAGCAGTGCATGCGCTATGTGCTGCATCAGCGCTTCAGTTCTTCCAACCCGGAACTCGTGGCGTCCAGCCATTGGACATGAAGCCGCTTTCGGCGCTCATCCTATAACACTTTTCACCAGTTACATTCCAGCTCGCCTGGAGCGACCTCCACGTTCTTCCTGACCGTGAAGGTTCCATCTCGTACTCTGATCAACGGAATGCATCCAGTTGCGACAGGCTTCCTTGCTGACTCGTTGCTTGACATGCTGCCCTCCTGCATCCTGTCCCGCCGGTGTGAGTGGGCCGACAGGGCGCAGAATCGAGGTGGTTCGACCGCAGGAACAAGCTGATTGGACTTGTTCGGTAAATAAGAAGCCATCGGGGAACATGGCCGACCCAGCGAGTCTATATACATTAACCAGAGACATGGCAGATTGACCTTGTCCTTTGCATCAGGGAGAACCAAGCGTACCAACATTAACTCTTTTGGAGCAAAACCATGACTATGACTACCCAGTCTCAAACGCAGGCGAACCCGCAAATGCAGCAGCACATGATGGAATGTATCCAGAACTGTCTGGATTGCGCGCGCGCCTGTGAAATGTGTGCCGCCGAATGCATTCGAATGGACATGCCCGGTATGGCAGAGTGTATCGCTGCATGCTTGGATTGCGCCGATATTTGCTTGCTTGATGCGCGTTTGATGAGCAGAAATTCACCAATGCACTTTGACACGTGCGCTCTGTGCGCCCAGATCTGCACAACATGTGGCGATATTTGCGAGCGGATGGCCGGATCGCATCCCGGACAGAGCGCCACGATGATGCAAGAGTGTGTGGAAGCTTGCCGCCGTTGCGCTCAGTCTTGCAGTGCGATGGCATCGATGCGGACAGCGATGCATTAATGTTCCCGGGCGGGGCTATCAGTGCTCCGCTCAATTTTCAGAGAGAAGACATGTTTTACACCGGTGGGCCATTGCCTTCATCAATGTTACCAACCCTAGGCATTGTGGGTGCCCTCATCTTATTGACTGTTTTAGGCTTCTATTATTATCTGCGCCAACAGCACAAGCGGCCGAAGCCTTCGGGTCGAAAATCCAAAGCGGCTCCCGCGTCAACGTCATTGGCGATACGGAAGAAGAAAAGGTAGCGCCATCTTCGCGCCTGGACGGTTTCGCGTCAGGCACATGCCGTGTTTCCAGGCGTGGCAGCGCGACACCCGCGGTATGACGTAGTCGCCATCCCTCGTTTCCACCCTCATCACCGGTTGTTGTACCGCTCAGGTCAGCGGCTGCCCAACGATACTTCAGGAGAGGGTAGCGCAAAGCATTACGCAGTTGTAATGGGCATGTCAGACTCGCGTTGCCACCCGGCTCCTAAACTTGCACTCATGGATCGATGCAGTAAGAAAGCGATCCGGAAGTTTTCCCCCATTATCCATAGGAGTGCAAAATGAAATCGATCTCGCTGTCCGTTGCTGTTATTGTAGGTTTGCTGTCTGCTGGAATCGGCTCGACAGCTCTGGCCGACGATAAATGGATCGGCGATCAGGGCACTAACTGGCAGGAGCATATCCGTTCAACCAAATCGCGAGCACAGGTCCAGGAAGAACTCAGGCAGGCGCAGGCGCAGGGTCTCATTGGTGTCGGTGATGAACCATTCTATCCTTATCAGCCTAAGTTCGTCTCCTCGAGAAGCCGCGCGGAGGTCAGGGCCGAAGCGATTCAGGCTAATGCCAATCGGATTGGCGCTCTTGACGAGCTTTACCGCGGTGGCAATTAAGGACGACCGGCGTACCTGCTGTCAGAAAGAGCGCAGAGAGGCTCTCTTCTTCAGAAGTACTGGAGCCACTTGCACTTACGCGGGTAAGCGATTTCTGGGCTCGCTCTCTCATTGATCAAGCCAATGCCCTGCAAAGGGCTTGATCAATGAGATGACTGTTCAGCTGACGAATTTGTCAACGCGTGCTACCGCGATGGTTTGATCTTGACTGGGGACAGCTTGATCCCCCACCCCCAGCCATGTGCGCGCCAAGGCTAACGGTCGCAACCTCGGGAGCGCTGCCATGCAAGGAGGGCTTATGCCGCGCAAGACCGGACTTGACGGCAACATACCCCCGTTCCCGTTACTGACGCCTATTTATCGGGTGCTTGTGGAAGAGGACGGCTCGGCTACGGCATTGATCACATCATCCTGCAGGAATGTGCTAAGGGCTGCCACAAATTCCGCTGGCCGTTCGACCTGAGGCAAATGCCCGCATTCCGGAATCAGCACCATCCTGCCTCGCCGTAGGTGGCGCGCGGCGGCAGTGCCATGGCGGCTAGGGACAACTTGATCGTCCTCGCCCCAGACGACCAGGGTCGGAATCTCCAATTGCACTAGCAGATCCAGAAGGACCTCTCTTTGCCCGGTCAGCCCAAGCTGCCCCCGTACCGGAGCCACCACGCCCCCCATGATATGTCCTTGCTGGCGAGCCAGACGGAAGGCGTTCGAATACCAGGACAGTGGAATGCGGTGCGGCCGGGAAAAGGCAATCGATGCGAGCATCCATGTCCATTGGCTTGCCCCCCACGGCGTTGTGCACCATAGGCTGATGGTTTCCCCGACAAAGGGAAGGGCAAGCATGACCAGCAGCGGGTGTGTTTCCCGCCCGAGCGCCGCGCTGTCGGCGAGACAAAGGGCCGTAACGCGCTCCTGTGCAGCTAGCACAAATCGTAATGCAATCAGACCTCCATGCGAGCTTCCCACCAATGCCACGCGCGATAGTTCAAGCTCGTCCAGAAATGCGGCAAGGAAGTCAGAATAGTACGAAGGTGGGGTAACCGCAGAAGCGAGCTTGCCGCTTTGTGCCGCACCTGGTAGATCGATAGCATAGACGCGATGCGTACGCGCCAGCTCGGGAATGACGTGCTGCCACGTTGCCCAGTTTTCCCCTTGCCCGTGAAGAAGAATCATGGCCGGCCCGGCGCCCGCGGTGACGTAATGGACCTTCACGCCGTTGACTGTCGCCCATTCCTCCCTCATGTCCGGCTGAGGCGTACCTGAAATCGTGCCAATCATTCGATGTTTTCCCAAAATCTCGGTTAGTGTCCAGCATGGCAACAAAGTTGCAGGTTCTGAAGCGTTGCGAAGTCGGCTTTTATTAGCGAAACGGGAGCGTTCGCACAGTCGCGTGTCATCGGTCGAGAATGCGAAACAATCCTTGACCTTGCCATCGCTGGAAGGGCTATTGTTACGATAACGCCTCAGGAGAATTAGATGGATACAGTCGTAAGCAATAAGGCCGGGATGACGGATGTCACTTTCAGAATCGAAGGAATGACTTGTGCATCCTGCGTCGCACGGGTTGAGAAAGCGTTGAAAACAGTCCCGGGTGTGGAAACGGCCTCGGTAAATCTTGCAACCGAGAAAGTTACCGTACGTTCTGAGGCCGCAGTTGGGATCGATGCGCTCTCCGCTGCAGTGAAAAAAGTGGGTTACGCGGTCCCCGAAGAGGAAGTAACACTCGCAATTTCCGGCATGACCTGCGCATCGTGCGTGGCTCGTGTTGAAAAGGCGATCACGAAAGTGCCTGGAGTCACCAGTGTATCGGTCAATCTCGCCACGGAAAAGGCACAGATCAAGACGACCGGCGTGGCCATCGAAGCGCTCCTCGCCGCCGTTCAGAAGGCCGGGTATGAAGCCGCGACTCCTACCTCCGACAGGCGAGATCCTTCCCCGGCGCACGCACTTCCGGGCTGGTGGCCGGTTGCCTTGTCGTCGGCCCTGAGTCTCCCCCTCATCGCGCCGATGTTCATGCTTCCCTTCGGCAGGGACTGGATGCTGCCCGGCTGGATACAGCTTCTTCTTGCCACCCCGGTACAGTTCTGGCTCGGCGCCCGGTTCTACAAGGCCGGATGGAAGGCGCTGCTTTCACGTTCGGGCAACATGGATCTGCTTGTCGCTATTGGCACCAGCGCAGCGTATGGCCTATCGGTGTATCTGTTGTTCGCTCATGGTGACCATGGCGCCATGCAGCACTTGTACTTCGAGTCTTCCGCTGTTGTCATCACGCTTGTGCTGCTTGGAAAATGGCTGGAAGCCCGCGCCAAGCAACAGACGGTCTTTGCCTTACGTGCACTTGAATCGTTGCGCGCAACCACGGCGATGGTTCGTCGCGACGGGCTCGACGTTGAGATCCCGACCGCACAGGTTCGGGTTGGAGACAGGGTGATCGTGCGGCCGGGCGATCGTGTCCCTGTTGACGGGATTGTGGTCGAAGGCGCCAGCCACCTGGACGAGTCATTGCTCACCGGGGAAAGCCTTCCGGTAGCCAAGTCAGTCGGCGACCAGGCCACCGGCGGCGCCGTGAACGCTGACGGCTTGTTGATTTTAGAAGCGACTGCGGTGGGCGGCGCAACCATGCTGTCGCAGATCATCAAGATGGTCGAGGACGCGCAGGCGGTCAAGGCACCGATCCAGCGCCTGGTCGACAAAGTCAGCGCGGTCTTCGTACCGGTGGTTTTGCTGATTTCCGGTGTGACTTTTTTTGGCTGGGGACTACTGACCGGTGATTGGCAGCAGGCCTTGCTTAACGCCGTTGCGGTACAAGTGATTGCCTGTCCGTGTGCGCTGGGTCTGGCCACACCGACTTCGATCATGGCGGGCACTGGTATTGCAGCCAAATACGGCATCCTGATCAAGGATGCAGAGGCGCTCGAAACCGCCCATGCGGTCACCGCAGTCGCTTTCGACAAGACCGGTACGCTGACCGAAGGAAAGCCAGCCCTGGTCGCTCTTGAAGCCCGTGACGGGTCCGAGCGGGACGCTTTCGAGCATGCGTGGGCTGTGCAGCAATACAGCGATCATCCGCTTGCCAAAGCCGTTACCGCGGCTGCGGCAGACCGCGGCGTTACGTTACATGCTGCGACCGGTGCCAAGGCATTGCCGGGACGCGGCGTGCAGGCCGAGGTTGGCGGCGTGAGCGTCTACCTTGGCAATAGGCGGCTCATGCAGGAACTGGGTGTGGCGACGACCGCGATGGAAGAAATCGCTCGCTCTCATGAGGTGGCAGGCAGAACGGTCTCATGGCTTGCGGTGCGGTCCGATACCGGGATGGAAGTGGAGGGGCTGCTTGCCTTCGGAGACACATTGAAACCGTCCGCGAAACATGCAGTGGCCAGGCTCAAGGACATGGGGATTCATGCAGTGATGCTAACTGGCGATAACCCCGGTAGCGCGAGGATGGTGGCGGCGGCAGTCGGGATCAGCGAGTTTCGCGCGGAAGTGCTCCCGGCCGACAAAGCCGATGTCATCACTAACCTCAAGAGCAATGGCCGAAAGGTGGCCATGGTCGGTGACGGCATCAATGATGCGCCGGCGCTGGCCGCTGCCGACGTCGGGATTGCGATGTCGACCGGTACCGATGTGGCAATGCATACCGCGGGCATTACCCTGATGCGGGGCGACCCGGCACTGGTTGCCGACGCAATCGACGTGTCAAAACGGACTTACCGAAAGATTCAGCAAAACCTGTTCTGGGCATTCATCTATAACCTGGTCGGCATTCCGCTGGCAGCATTTGGTGTGCTGAACCCGGTGATCGCGGGGGCGGCAATGGCATTCAGTTCAGTGAGCGTCGTCAGCAACGCATTGCTGCTTCGCCGTTGGAAGCCACGATCGGCTGTGAACTGAGGGTAAAGCGACGTTACATGCTATCGGACGCGAAATTAGCCCTGTACCGTCAGGAAATCGAAACGGAGGAAGTCGATGATGAATATTGGTGAAGCCGCAAAAGCCTCGGGTGTCAGCGCCAAGCTCATCCGATATTATGAAAGCATCGAGTTGGTCCCCCCGAGCGCGCGTACCGATGCAGGCTACCGGAAGTACACAGAGCAAGATATCCAGATGCTGCGTTTTATCAAGCGGTCCCGCGACCTCGGCTTTTCCATTGAACGCATCAAATCCCTGCTCGCGCTATGGGAAGACCGTTCCCGCAAGAGTGCCGAAGTCAAGACGCTCGCGCGCCAGCATATGGCTGAACTCGACAGGGATATCGAAAAGCTGCAATCGATTCGCAACCAATTGCAGCATCTGGTCGAGCATTGCAACGGCGATCAGCGACCGGACTGCCCGATCATCGAAGATCTCGCGACCAGCCATTGCGCTCCATTGGCAATACATCATTAAGGCCGTTAGCCTTGCATCGAAGGTAGGGGCGGACAGGGGCGATGGCAAAGGCGCGAGCGGAGCCCGCGCCTGCAAGCGTTCGGTCACATGATCCTGGTAACCCGTCAGGGCAAGTTCAAGCTGATTTCCTTATCCATTGGCGGATAACATACTCCGGTTTTCTCATTACAACCCTGATACCCTGCTGCCAGCGTCAGCGATCTTGCCGCCGGCGCGCGCTCGAGCGTGATCTCGGCCTGTGTCGGTTTCTCGTAGGTTTCCATCCTTCCGAACGTTGGGTCGTTCTTCACCTTCCCGGCAGGGAGCTTGACGGATTTAATCGCAATTCCCTTTGTATTTTTGAGTGCAAAGCGAATGCGTTCGCGATAAAGATAGTAACCAGGAGCCGGTATCAGCTCGGCGATCAAGGTGGTGGGTCCCGAGGCGGTGACTTTCAGCTGAAATGCCTTGTCTGGCTCCAGCAGCGCTTCTTCCTTGGATTCAGAGAACAAGTCGCCAAGACGCTTTTGCACACCGGCCGTCAAGGATTGCTGGGCAAGGCTGTACGACGCGGGAATGAGCGTAACAGTCGAGAGGACGACAGCGTAAAGCCACCGGGTTTTAGGCAACAAGAATTTCATGGCAAGGTCATTATTAAATAGATGAGGTCCAAGGTATTGCGCTTTCGGCCAACGAACATAACGTATCTCGGCTAGCCGCAGTTATTTGTGCAGCCGGATGTCGCCTGCGCAACATCTTGATCAGGAAGACGATAGACTGGTGCGAATCCGCCCCCCGCGGTGCGGAAGTTCGTCGTTTGCCCTTGATACAGGCGTGCAGCGATCCATTGTATCTGTCCTTGATAGGCATAGCAGCGGATGTCAAATTTCAGGGATCCAGGCGCGTCCGCCGATCCCGACACGCGGTCCCCCGGTGCCATGATGTGTTGTGCGACGTAGCCGCCCGCCAGAATGTCTTGCCAGACGCGCTTGGTCAGTTTGTCACCACGGTATGCGGCCCGGCTGCCATAGCCGGCTGATGGCTTGAAAAACAGATTGCGACGGTGCGCCCATAAGCGATCCGCTTGTGCCGGGTCGATCACCTCGGTCGGAAGGATGTGCTGCAACAGCACATCCCGATCCTCCTGAGAGGCTCCCAGCTTCGTGAGACAGTCGGCGTTGCTGAACAGGGTCATGTTGCGTTTGTCTGCATAGAGCGCATGCGCCTGCGGATGCGGGGTAAGGACCACGGCGTTCGTCAGATAGGCGGTACGCAGGACCGCACTCGCCGGGTCGTCCAGCATGAAGTCGGTTAGCCGGTTATAAACAAGGTCAATCTCCAGCGCGCCATGCGTCAGCTTACCATCATGGATGCTGAGCTCCGACGGATCCGCAATCACCGCCTGGAGGCCGTTACGTGCGAACATCTTCTGGAACAGCACAAACTCGGGATACAGGTATTGCTGACGAGGGTCCTTGTCAACAATGGCAATCGTGCGCAATGGCCGTTCACGTTTAGCGATCGCCCACTCGTCAAGAAACATGCTGACGATGCGCTTTTCTAACGTGCCTGCCTGGTCGGTCGCTAATGCCATCGTCTGGTTATCGAGGCAACAGGCGTGGTGGGCACGCGCCATGACCGCGTTGAGCATTGCACCGCCGGCGTTCGTGTTAATTTCGATCACGCCGACGCTATCACCCGCAACGTGGAAGTCATAGCCGAAAAAGACGCCTTTCGCGCCACCGGGATCGTGACGTGCTATCTCCGGTGCAGTCTCAAGCACGTGTTCCCGATACGCTGGCAGGGCAACCACGGCCTCCACCGCGCGGATGACGGCGGCCATCCGCGCCGCCTGCTCCTCCGAGATGAACACAGGGCGTGCGGAGAACAGGTAAGGGCTGCGTTCCTCGACTAGAGCGGTCAGATCCGGTGACCCCAGTTCGCTGATTAAGGCTTGTTTCAGTGTGTCGGAATTGAGGCTCACGCAGAAGCAATGGCTATTTAACCGTTGACTTATCAATTGGCCGTCTCTCCAGAATAGCGCCGGGCGGCCGTGCGACCAGCCCCAAGGTAGTCATGCCTGGCTCCCAGTACCACGCAACCGCAACGCGTTGGTGATTACGGAAACTGAGCTCAAACTCATCGCAAGCGCGGCAATCATCGGAGAAAGCAACTGGCCCGTGAACGGATAGAGCAGTCCCGCTGCCAGCGGAATGCCCATCGCATTGTAAATGAATGCAAACCCCAGATTTTGGCGCATGTTTCGTACTGTGTCGACGGAGAGGCTGCGTGCCCGGGCAATCGCACGCAAGTCGCCTTTGACCAGCGTGACATGGGCACTGTTGATGGCGACGTCGGTGCCGGTTCCCATCGCGATGCCGACGTTGGACTTTGCAAGCGCCGGCGCGTCATTGATGCCGTCTCCGGCCATCGCAACCCGCTTTCCGTCGGTTTGAAACCGTTCCACCAGCGTCAGCTTGTCTTGGGGCTTGACTTCACCATAGACCTCATCAATACCGAGGCGCCGGGCCACGGATTTGGCCGTGGTGACGCCGTCCCCGGTGGCCATCACTACTTTCAAGCCGGCGGACTTCAGCACTTCCAGTGCCTCCGGCGTCGTTGCCTTGACCGGGTCGGATACCGCCAGCAAGCCGACCAACGCGCCGTTGGCGGCAAGATACATGACGCTCGCGCCTTCATTGCGTAACTCTTCGGCACGGTTACCAAGGATCTGCCAGTTGACGTTTTCCTGGTCCATCAACGCCGTATTGCCGAGGGCGATGCGCCGCCCGGCAACGATGCCGCGCACGCCGATCCCACTCGAGGATTCGAACGTCTCAGGCTTGTCCAGAGCAAGGCCGCGCCGACGGGCTTCATCGACGATCGCATGGGCTAACGGATGTTCGCTGCCCTGGTCAATACTGGCCGCAATCTGCAGCACATCGGTGTCGGTGTAACCCGGTGCAGCAGCCACCCGGTCGAAAGCGGGTTTGCCTTCGGTCAGGGTGCCGGTTTTATCGACAATGAGCGTATCGATTTTGCGCATTTCCTCGATGGCGGCCGCATCACGAAACAGGATGCCCTGCGTGGCAGCGCGTCCGGTGGATGCCATGATGGACATCGGCGTGGCCAGGCCGAGGGCACAAGGACAGGCGATGATCAGCACCGCAACGGCATTGACAAAGCCATAGACCCAGCTCGGTTCCGGGCCAAAGAGACCCCAGCCGAGCAACGTAAGGATGGCGATGCCGACCACGACAACCACAAAATAACCAGCCACGACATCGGCTAATCGCTGCATCGGCGCACGGGAACGCTGGGCATTGGCCACCATTTGCACGATCTGCGAAAGCATGGTCTGCGAACCGACCTTGTCGGCACGCATGACCAGGCTGCCGCTGGTATTGATCGTGGCGCCGATCAGCTTGTCGCCTTGCCGCTTGGTGACCGGGACAGGCTCTCCTGTGAGCATCGATTCATCAAGGGCGCTTTCCCCCTCCAGCACTTCGCCATCGACCGGGACTTTTTCCCCGGGGCGTACCCGCAACCGGTCGCCAATATGGACATGCGTCAGGGGGACGTCTTCCTCGGTGCCATCATCGAGTATCCGACGGGCGGTTTTCGGTGCGAGCCCAAGGAGTGATTTGATTGCCGCCGAGGTCTGCGAGCGTGCACGTAACTCAAGAATCTGCCCCAGCAGCGTTAGCGAAATGATGACCGCGGCCGCTTCGTAATAGACGCCGACGCGTCCGTGCATCTGGAATGTGGAGGGAAACAGGTCAGGGGCAACCGTTGCGACGACGCTGTATGCATAGGCAGCTCCGGTGCCCGTGCCGATCAGCGTCCACATGTTGGGGCTGCGGTTCGTAATCGACTGCAACCATCGCACGAAAAATGGCCAGCCCGCATAAAGAACGACCGGCGTACTGAGTGCCAGCTCAATCCAGCTTTGACCGGGCAAGCCTTGCGCAAAAATCCGATGGCCGAACATCGCCAGAACGGTGACGACAACAGTCAGCGGTAATGTCCACCAAAAGCGGCGGCGAAAGTCGACCAGTTCCGGATTGTCTTCTTCATCCAGCGACGGCATCATCGGCTCAAGTGCCATGCCGCATTTCGGGCAATTGCCAGGCGCTGGCTGCCTGATTTCCGGGTGCATCGGGCAGGTATAGATGGTACCTTCCGGCATTGCCTGCGCGGGCTCGGCTTTGACCGGATTCAGATAAGCGTCGGGGTGGGCTTTGAATTTCTCCATGCACTTGGCGCTGCAGAAATGATAAGCGGTCCCCTGGTATTCGATGGTCTTATCAGGATTCGCACCGACTTTCATTCCGCATACCGGGTCCGTGAATGGCTTGTCCGCAACGACGGCCGTGACGGCATCGTCGTGTCCATGGTGATGACCGTGATGATGATCCTGGTGCGGTCGGTCGGATTGGCGATTCATGAACCCTCCTGCGGCATGTTGTTATAGACGGTTGAACTCGTTAGGTTTTGTATGAACTGGCGGGACAGAGGCTGACGGCAGCGCTTCCGTGTCCGCTGCCTCCCGCCTTTGATGGTGGTGCGCGTGGCTCCCACGGCCATGATGAAACAGATGCATCAACGGACAGGCCAGAAGGAAGAGATAGGGCAATAGCTCTGCGCCCTGACCTTTGTATTCGGTCCATACGACATAGGCAGCCACGACCAGAATGGCGGTGACTATCCATTTGACGCGGGTGGCGACGGAAAAACGTACTGAGTAGCGATGCGTATTCATGGTAGGCTCCTGGGTCACGTAGGAATCGGGATTTGTGTAACGCAGGGTGGGGCTATCTGCACTTCTCATCCATCATCGCCATGTGCTGCCTTCGCATTTCCGGAGACATGGACTTCATGTGTTGAGTCATCATGGCGTCCCGCTCCTCGGGCGTTTTCTTCGCCATCATGTTGTGATGCATGGCGCACATCGACTTCATGTCCATCTGTCCCATCATCCCCATTTGGCCCGGGCCGCTGGTCCCGGCGCGCTGGTGTGCCAGGTGGTCTACGGTACCCGCGGTACCAACCTTGTCCGGGGAGGCGCAAGCGGCGAGAACCCCCGCCAACATGATCGGGGTGAGACGGCGCATTAAATTAGATCTTGAATTCATGACGACAGTCCTTGGCAAGTGATTGACGTGGCGCTACCTGACCCATCGTATAAAATGACACCTTAAAATTAAATGACCTAGGTCAAGTTTGGCCGGATGAGTCCGCCGACCTGCAATCTGAAACTCGCCCGGCTATGCATTCTCTTTAGCGTGGTTGATGGAATACTTCGGAATCTCGACGACGACATCCTGAGCGCCAAGTCGGGCCTGGCAGGACAGGCGGGAGTGGGGTTGAAGACCCCATGCCTGATCTAGCATGTCTTCTTCATTGTCATCCATCGGATTGAGCGAATCGAATCCTTGCTTCACAATGACATGACAGGTCGTGCAGGCGCCAACCTTGCCGCAAGCGTGCTCAATCTCAACGCCATGGTCGAGCAGAGCATCACAAATCGAGGTGCCGGATGCGACTTCCATCGATGCGCCGCCCGGTGCATATTCAGCATGTGGCTGTACCTTGATCGTGGCCATGCCTAGGTTCCTTTAGTTGAAGTTGGTGGAGTGAAGCTCACTCCACCATCGGTCTACAGGGTCGCGCTGGCGACGACTGGGTAGCCAGCATCGGCGATTGCCGAAGACACTTTTTCCAGTGGAACACTGGTGTCAATGCGGACCTTTTTCGCTTTCAGATCCACATCGACCTTCGCATTGCTGTCGACTGCCCGCACCGACCGGGTAACGCTGTTGGCGCAACCACCGCACGTCATGCCCTCCACTTGAAGCTCGTACATAGTGTTACCTCCATGGTTGAACGAGATCCCACTATAGACCTTCCAGCGATAGGAAGGTCAAGACCTATTTCAACGAGGTATCTGCATCGTTATCACTGCCTTGTGGAAGAGGCAGTTGCGCTGGTTTGTACTCGCGCACCGGTACCGGGCTGATAGTCACAGATCGAGAATTGCTTGCACAACATGTCACGCATGTCATTGATATCCCTGACCTGACTCTGGACAATGCCTTCGCAATACTCTTTCAGCTTATGATGATCGATATCGCGCTTGACTTGGCAATCGAGGCTGGGGTGCAGGGCCGCATAGTGGTGATTGCTGAATAGCTGGAGGAAGGCTTGCTCAAATTGTGCGCCTCCAGGTGTTTGTTCAAGCACCTGAATCAGTTGTTGCCCATCAGTGCGTAAGGTCGGGGTATGGGTGGCACCATACCAGTCTTTGAGAAATTTTTGGGCCTTCGCGATTTCTTCCCGCTGCATGCGGTTGGCCATCCGCGCCATCGACTTGATGTCTTCCATGCCGGCCTTCGGTGGAGTTGCATTCGTGCCGGGAGTCGGGGAAGTGCCTTCCTGAGGATTGTTGACTGCGGGGTCACGCTGGAGGTCGGTGCCAGCAGCGAGTTCCGTCATGCGCAGCGCAGAGTAATGGTGATCGATGATGAAAGTAAGGTAGTCGCGTTCGAACTGTGCGGTCTGGCCTCGCCCAGGTCCTTCTGCCTGCGCAGATGTTACGACAAGCGCCGCGCTGCCCAAGACTGTTAGCGCGACCCCTTTCATCCATCGGCGTGCGCCAGAAAATGTCTGGGCACTAATTACATCCTGTTTGAATCGGTAAGCCATGGTGCGATTCCTTTGAAGTGAGTGTCAGAACGATGCGGTACTTATCCTCCTTGAGCGTTCGACGCAGCTTTATAGCTGCTTTCCTCATGCATTACTTACCGGCAAGCTTCCATTCCTTCTTCCATTTCGACAGTTGAGCAATTTCCTTTTTTTGTTCATCGATGATCTTCTTGGCAAGATCCTTGACTTCCTTGTGCTGCGCCTTGCCGGCGGCGTGTTGCGCCATCTTGATGGCCTGCTGATGGTGGCGGCTCATGCTGTCAATAAATAGCGCGTCGAAAGCGTCTCCGCGAGCCGCCTGCAATTTGTCCATCGACATGCTTTTCATCGATTCCGCCATGCCGGGCATCTTCATGTTGAGTGCGTCGCCTTTGTCGGCATACCACTGTTTTTTCCACTCTTGCATCTGCGAGATTTCTTTTTGCTGATCATCGATCGTCTTTTTGGCCATCTGCTTGAGCTTGTCATGCGAAGCCTGTTTCTCGGCGAGTTGCGCCATCTCAATGGCCATTTGATGGTGCGCCGACATCGTGTCAAGAAATTGGAGGTCAAACGGCGCTTTTTCCGCGCCGGGTGAGCTTTGCATACCTGCGTGCCCCATCTGGGCACCGGATCCTTGTCCGCCATGCATGCCCGAATGCTGGGTGTCTTTTTGTTGCGAGGCGACGGGGCCGCTGAAGGCGAGGGCGGTCACCGCAATAGTGACCAGGGACGTGATACGCATAGTTCCTCCTTTTCTGGGATGTTTAATTCAATCGAAATGCAAAATCGATAACATCCCGTAGGAGTACCTATAAGAGAATTTGTTCGCAGTTTGTAATGTATCTATGCGTATTTTTTAGATTAAATGCGCCAGCTTAGAGCGTAAAAGGACGAGCGCTCCCCTGGATCCGGGATCCATCCGAGCGCATTACAAAGGGATGCACAGGCATCCCTTTGTAAGGAAGCGGACTTACTGTTTGACTTCGATTTGTGTCACTGTGAATTGACCGCCTACTTTCTCGGCTACAAAGCTCACCTTGTCGCCTTGCTTGACCTTGTCGAGCATGGCTGGATCTTTTACCTGGAACACCATGGTCATCGCAGGCATATCGAGGTTCTTCAGCTCACCATGCTTGATGGTGATCTTCTTCGCATCTTTGTCGACCTTCCTGATTTCGCCTTCCGACATCGCATCGGCGGAAGCAGAAGAGGTTGCCGACGGAGATGCCGATGCAGCTGAATCGGATGCCGCATAGACGCCGAACGGCGCGGCGGACAGGAGGGCGGTGATAATAGCCAGGTTCACGATTTTCTTCATGGTACGTTCCTTTCGGAGTTCACTAGTTGTAATGCTTGTAGACCGTGTAGCGTCCATTGCCTTGTACCAGCAAGACGTCGTACGGGTCCTTGCGCGGGCCTTCCATGCCCGGCGAGCCCAATGGCATGGCAGGTACAGCCAGGCCCTTGGCGTTAGGCTTTTCTGCGAGCAGTCGCTTGATGTCAGAGGCCGGCACGTGCCCTTCCAGCGCATAGCCATTCACTAGTCCGGTATGGCATGATCCCAGGTCCTGAGGGATGCCTAACTTTTCCCGGTAGTCGGACGGGTTCGCAACGTTCTGCGCCTTGACGGTAAAGCCGTTGGCTTGCAAGTGTTTCACCCATTCGGCGCAGCAGCCACAGCTTTCACTCTTGTAGACTTCCACCACGGGCGTGGCGGCCGACACGCCAAGATGCGCAGTGAGCAAGCTCACCATCGCTGCTTTCAAGAGCAAGTGCCTTCTCATCGTCTTTATCCTTTCTTCACTGTGATTTTCCCGATCATGCCGGCTTCAAAATGGCCAGGAATCAGGCAGGCATAGAAGAATTCGCCTGCCTTCGTGAACTGCCACACCATTTCTTCTTTCTTGCTCGGGCCGACATGCGACATATACGGCTCATCATGCTCCATGCCAGGGTTCTTTTTCATCAACTCCCCGTGCTTTTTGAGTTCATCCATGGTGCCGAGCACCATTTCGTGCATGATCTTTCCCTTGTTTGCGACCACAAACTTGATCGTCTCGCCTTCCTTGACCGTGATATCGCCTGGAGTAAAGCGCATCGTGTCACTCATGTCGATGGTGATGGTTCGGGAGACCTTTTTCGGGTCGCCCTGCTTGCCGAACGGATGCTCATCTGTGGAGATGGGCGCATTCGCAGTCGGCTTCTTATGGGTTTCGTCACCATGGGCATACGCCACGGAGGCCCCCATCGCAAGACCGATCGACAACAGCGCAGCCGACACGGCTTTGATTGTGAGTTGCTTGTTCATATAGTTTTCCCTTAGATTAGATAATGCTGGTTAGGTTAGTGATGACCGCCGTGGCCGGATGGCTTGCGTACGGTCATTTCAATGTTGGTACCCTTGTTCGCAGAGGGCATCGATTGCCCGCCTGCAGAGCCGCTGCGGGTAGGGGCCGGCGCTTCGCCCTTCCATTCGTACGCAACGGTGCCCGCCGGGTGCTTGTACCAGCCCGGATCCTTGTAGTCGCCCGGTTTCTGCTCCTTGCGAACTTTAAGCACCGTGAACATGCCGCCCATTTCGACGCCCCCAAAAGGCCCTTGGCCACTCATCATCGGGAGCGTGTTGTCCGGGATCGGCATTTGCATCTCACCCATGTCAGCCATGCCACGTTCACCCATGACCATGTAGTCAGGGACCAGCTTATTGATCTTCTGGGCGACACCGCGGTGGTCGGCACCGATCATCGTCGGCACCTCATGTCCCATCGCGTTCATCGTGTGGTGGGACTTATGGCAGTGGAACGCCCAGTCACCCAGGTCGGTCGCATCGAACTCGATGGCCCGCATCTGGCCAACGCCAACGTCGGTCGTCACCTCCGGCCAACGTGATTCCGGACGAGTCCATCCCCCGTCAGTGCCGGTGACCACAAACTCGTGACCATGCAAGTGGATCGGGTGGTTCGTCATGGTCAAATTGCCCATGCGAATACGGACGCGATCACCCTGACGTACGTTCATCGTATCAATGCCCGGGAAGACGCGGCTATTGAAGGTGAACAGATTGAAGTCAGTCATGGTGCTGGTGCGCGGGGTGAAGCTGCCCGGCTCGATGTCGTAGTTACTCAGCAAGAAGACGAAGTCGCGGTCGACCTTCATGAAATTCTGGTTCTTCGGGTGAGTAACCCAAAAGCCCATCATGCCCATGGCCATCTGAACCATTTCGTCGGCATGCGGGTGGTACATGAAGGTGCCAGGCCGCTTCGCCTCGAATTCATAGACGAAGGTTTTGCCAGAAGGAATGCCAGGTTGGGTCAGCCCGGTCACGCCATCCATCCCGTTGGGCAGGCGCTGGCCATGCCAGTGGATGCTGGTGTGTTCCGGCAGCTTGTTGGTGACGAAGATGCGCACACGGTCGCCTTCGACGACTTCGATCGTCGGGCCCGGCGACTGGCCGTTATACCCCCAGAGGTTCGCCTTCATGCCGGGCGCCAGTTCGCGCACGACAGGCTCGGCCACCAGGTGGAACTCCTTGACGCCGTTGTTCATGCGCCAGGGCAGCGACCATCCGTTCAGGGTCACGACAGGGTTATAGGGACGGCCATTGGGCGGCATCAGCGGTGCCTGCGTGGCGGTGCCTTCCATGATCGGCGCTTCCGGCAGTGACGCCGCGCCAACGCGACTGACTACGCCCGCGCCAACCAACGCGGTGGCGCCCTTAAAAAAATCTCTACGCGATACCATGATTCTTCCTTGTTCAATGTTCAGCTGCGCCGGCCTCGGCAGGGGCGGCCGTGCGAATTTGTACGCTGCTTCCGCCAGTGCCATTCATGGCGGCCTGCAAGTCTGTTTCCGCGATCCAGAAATCGCGCTGCGCTTCAATGGCGGCATTGACGCTGCTTACTTGGTCACGTGCGTCGGTCAGTAGCTCGAAGACGCTCGCCAGCATGCCGTTGTAGCGGAGCAGTACCTCCTCCGAAATTTTCTTGCGAAGAGGCACAACTTCGCTCTGGTAATGCTTCGCCAGATCATAAGTGGTGCGATAGGCGGAGTATGCTTCCCGTACCTGGGAGCGGGCGCGGATCGCCAGATCTGCAGTGCGGTTAACCGATTGCATGTACATGGCTTCTGCACGCGCCGTGCGCGCACCGCTCCAGTCAAAGATGGGGAGCTCCAGTTCGATTTCATAACCATTGGATCGAGGTTCGCCGGTCTCACTGGTGTTTGCGTATCCCGCATCCAGCACGTTGATGAAACGAGTTGCCTTTGTCAGGCCCAATGCGCGCGCGGTCGCGTGGGCATCGCGTTTGGCTATTTGTATGTCAAGGCGCTGGTCCATCGCGATCTGCTCGACGTTGGCCATCTCGTTCGGTGCCTTGGGCAAGTCCGGCAGCCGGTCAGGCAATTTGAATGACGCATTGGCGCCCCACAGGCCCATCAACCGTGTCAATTGCTCGCGAGCCGCTGTCGCGTTGTGACGAGCCCGTGCGACTTGTGCCGTTGCGTCCGCATAGAACACTTGCTCGCGTGCCTGATCGAGTTTGCTCACGTTGCCCACCCGTGCCAGACGCTGGGACAGTTCGGCGCCGGCATCGGCTGCGCTCTGAACCTGCTCCATATATGTGGCCGTCTGCTGCGCAGCCACTGCGTTGAAGTAGGCGCGGCGCGTGTCGGCAGCCAGCTGTACGGCTTGCGATGCGGTCTGCAACTGGGCTTGTTCAAAGCGGCGCTTCTCGATGCCGCTACGGATCGGCATCGTCAGCAATCCCAGCAGGTCGAACATCACGCTGCGCTCAATTTCGACATCTTCGCCAGCACGCATGCGGCCAAAGGAGAAGCTCGGATTGCGCATGCGGCCGGCCTGGACCAGATCCGCTTCCGCCACGCCGAGCTCGGCAAACGATGCCTTGAGTCCCTTGTTATTGAGTAATGCGATCTGCACCGCGGTATCCGGGGTCAATGGCTTTTGCAGCAACTGGCCAACGGTGTCCGGGGTTGCGTTGGCATCGGTTGTCGGTTTGGAAAACTGAACCGCTTGACCGGTACGCTCCTTGGTCATGGTCGAAACGGAATCCAGTCCTCCATCGCCGGAAAATGTAGCGCAGCCCGTAAGGAAGACGGTCAGTACGGCCACCGCCAGCGTTGAACGGCGAGGAAATTGATATTGCATGTTCATGGATTCCCCCTTTAGTGGTGCTTGCTATGGTCCACCGCACCGCCTTGCTGGGGTGCGGGGGTATTGGCATTAGCTGGTGCGACTGGTGTGCTGCCGGCATCCTTCATGTGCCCGGCATGGCCACCGATCTTGCCCATTTCGTCGTTGGCCGAACGCCAGAGCTTGTCGGGAGTCGTGCCTTCGTCATTTGATGCACGGAAATTCTTAAAGGCGGACTCATAGCTGACCGCAGCAGTCGGTGCGTTGGCGTCGAGCGGGTTCGGTTGGGTTTGTTGTTGTGCAGACGCGGCAAGGGGTACGCATACCCATGCGGCGACAGCAAGCCATTGCTTGGATGACATTATTTTCCTCAAAATCGGCAGAACAGACGTGCGAAGACACGCGAACTTACTTGGGTACTAACCGAACAAGCAGTAAATGCTTGTAGTCGGCGCCCGGTCGTGATTAAACGGAGAGGAGCCTTGGGGGGCGTTCCAACCCGGCCGGGATGAAGCCGGTGAAGGAAACGACAGGGGGAAGGACGACAGTGTGGATGGTACTGAAGACAGGCGTCAGCGAGACGGAGGCCGGAGGCGCAGTCGCACCATAGCAGCATGCCGCACAGGCGCTGCAATACGATGTTTTGTGGAAGGGCTGGATGTCAGATACCTGGTCACCCCCACTATCCACCTTGTGGACGTCTGGCAGGGCCATGCTTGTGCCATGGTCGCCATGCTCATGAGTGCCTTGACCATCAATATGATGATGCTCAGTTGCTCCTGACATGATTGCCGGTGAAATAGCGTGATGATTGGGCCCGCAAGACGCTTTGATGACAGACGCCACGCCTTGAATCGGCATAGCGGCAATCAGCAGCCAAAGCAAAAATGTCTTGAAGACCCGGTTCATTTGTTCAGTTTAGCACAAGGGTACGTGATTGAAAGCAACTTTTACCACAGTCAGTGTAGACCTTCCAACGGTGGCAAGGTCAAGCGATCTTAATGCGAGATGACACTTTTCGCTTGTGACGAATAATGTGTTCGAAAGCATTTTCCTGTATTGGTTCTACGAAAAAGACGAGCGTGCGGGCCCGGCGTATAAACGTGCACTGAAAAGATGCTCTCGATGGCGGATCTGCCTGTAAAACACTAATCACCTGATTCACAGGAAATCGTAGCCACGAAAAATTAGCACTTTCAACATATAGATATTGCGTCATACCGGCGAAATTTCAAGCGCTCGGAACCGGAAAGAAGGGCAGTGCGCCCTTCTTTCGCGGTCAGCTGTTAGCTACCGTAATACATGGAATTGAAATTTGAATTCCCGTAGCGGTTGGCTTGCACCGCTTCCGCTTGCACCTGGACACGAGTCTTGCCGGCGACGAAAGTGGGTTCCGGCGGATACGAGGAGTCGTTACCAACATACAGCGATCCATCCTTGCGTGCCTGTTCCAGTTCGGCACGCACCTCGGCACGCGACTTGGTCGACTGTGTATGATCCTGCCAGTTTGTGCCGATGTCACCCAGCCATTTGTCATCTGCCAAGGCACTGGTGCTCATTCCAGTGATTAACACCAGGCCGGCTACAGCCGACATCATCAATTGCTTCGTTTTCATATTGCACTCCTACGCTGGTGGTTGGTGGACTGACATGTCATCTCAATCCATGCATCCAGTTTAAGAGCCGCGGGGAAACAGTTACGTGACGCCTACATTACAACTATGTAATGTAGCAGCGAGGGGCGTGTGGGGGGCATTGAGCAAGGTGTCAACACTGCAATCTTCAAAGGGGGACAGCTAGGCGAGCAGCGGCCCGGTGATCATGCGGTAATAACAGAACGCTAATCGGGCATTGTAGCTGGAGGGCATTTGACCCAGGCTGGCTCTTGATAACGGGGGAACTATCCGAACGCAACCGATAGACGAATGCCATCCGCGTTGACGGGAATAGACCGGTAGGATCTGTGCTTTATGTGATTCCTAGGGTAACGGCAGCCAAGGCGATATAACGCACGGTCTTCGCCATTGCGACAAGGCTCAGAAAAATGGAGAAGCGCTCGCGCATCAGACCTGCAACCAGTGTGAGCGGATCCCCAATGATCGGTAGCCAGCATAGCAGCAACGACCATCGGCCAACTTTCCCGTACCACCGCTGCGCACGCGTGAGTGCGTCATCATTGGCTGGAAACCATCTCCTGCCACGAAAATGTTCAAGATACCGTCCTAGCCACCAATTGATGCAAGACCCTATCGTGTTACCAATACTGGCGACCAGTATCAGCAACCATGGTTGCTGCTTGCCCGCCAATAGCAGCGCAACCAGCACTGCTTCGGATTGCGCCGGCAGGATGGTGGCTGCCAATAAGGCAGCCGAAAACATGCCACTATAGGCCGCCCAGTCATTCATGCGTTGGGACCATCAAGCTGCTCAACCTTTCACCATTGTCGTACATCGCTCATTGATAGAAGTAATTGCCGAAGGAGGGGGCGGCACGTCCACAGTACTATGTTCATCATGATAGATGGTACGATGACTGTAATCTGGCGATTATCGTTGGTTATTGCTCCAGTATAGTCTGTTATTCAAATGCACAGGCTGGGACGGCGCATGCCGTTCCTTCTTTTGCTCCAAGGAGTCAAGCCATGCAAAAGTCGATATATATGGCATTGTGGATCGTCGGCCTTGCGTCATTCACCCTGGTAGCAATCGCAGATCAAAAAGCCGGCGACCAAGGCGGCCGAACCATGAAAAAAGCGGCCAGTCCCTCTACCATGGCGGAGGGCGAAGTAGAAGACGTGGACCTGGCCACCCCAAGCATCACGCTCAGGCATGGACCTATCAAGAGCAAAACGATGGAAATGGAACCAATGACCATGCCGTTCGCGGTCAAGGATGCCGCATTGCTGGCGGGGGTGAAGGCGGGCGACAAAGTCAAGTTCATCGCCGAATACCTTGATGGCTTTCCGACGATAGTTACACTGCAAGTCCTGAGATAGGTTGGGCCAGCATGCTTCTCGGGCCATTGACTGAAGGACTTTGCGCGCATCGACTGCATCATTGAGGCGCTCTGGGGATTGCAATGTACCTTAACGGCGCAACGTTATCGACAAAGGCTGCCACTGCGGCGCAGTAGAATGGGCTGTTCTAATTGGCTAGACCAGAAAGATTCACTTGGGCGGGGCGACGATCGTTACACCTTGACCGCATCCCCCAGGATACGCCGCATCGAATTCTTGATATGTGTTTGCATCGCATCCGACGCCGCGCGACAATCCCTCTTGATGATTGCCTCCACTATGTCATGATGCTCGCTGCAAATTTGGAACGACCGTTGAGTCCATTGCGGCGCCGAGAGTTCGAATGACATTTGCATCGTAAATAACATGTGCGGTCGCAGCGCGGTCAACCCCGTAACGTACATTGGGTTTTTAGATGCAACGGCAATAGCGTTGTGAAGGGAAAAGTCTGCATCAACGCACCAATCCCCATAGGCGGATGAGCAGGAAACTGCATGGTAGGCACTTCTAATTGAAGTGATGTCCCGAGAATCGTGCATCAAGGCAGCCTGTTTCGCCGCGCCTGTCTCAAGACAGCAGCGAAACTCGTAATATCGCTGGATGTCCTGGACGCAGGCAATCGAAGGAAGGGTTAGCGTCGCTGCTTTCGCAAGCGTACTAACAAAGGTACCTGCCCTCGGTCGCGAAATCACTAAGCCGGCGGCGCGTAAGCGTATAAGTGCCTCGCGTACGGTTGATCTGGATACACGATAATGGTGACATAGCGCCTCTTCGGTCGGGAGGCGCTCACCTGCTTTGATCCCGCCACTTTCAATCTGCTGTAGGATGGCATGATGGACTACGTCTACAAGATTGTTGCGGAGGGACAAAGGGTTAGTTTTGTCGAGGCTCATAACAAAACATAGTCTAATCCATTTGCCGAGCACCGCAGCAAGTTCGATGGAACGCCAACCCGCCTTCTATCCGGCCGGTAGACGGCCCATTCTTTTGGAAGAAGATGATCAGCTTCCGAAATAAATCGAATCGAAGATCTCGTTCCCCTGGCGGTTAGCCTGTACTGCTTCGGCGCGGACCTCTGCGCGTGAGCGCCCCTGATATGCTTGGGGTGCTTGGGGTGCTTGGGGATAGAACGCACCGTTGCTGACCTGGAGCGTACCGTTTCTGCGGGCCTCTTCCAGTTCAGCGCGCACCTCCGCGCGGGACTTCGTCGACTTAACATGGTCTTCCCAGTTCGAGCCGCGGTTACCTAACCATTTATCGTCCGCCAGCGCGCTCGAGCTTACGCCAGCAATCATTACCAATTTTGCAATTGCGAACAACAGTTTCTTTTTCATGGTGCATTCCTTTGCTAATAAGATCATCAATCCCGTGACTTGCTTCATTGATGGAGGAAGTATAGAAGCCGCAAGGCAACGACAACGTGACACCGACATTACAACCTTGTCATACACGCTAAATGGGAATGGCGAACATTACACACCTGTAATCTGCAGAGTGCGATCCAGTTAACCATGACCATGCTGCTGCTAAGCGTAGTGGTCACCGCGTCAAAGCAGAATAAGCCGTCCAGTGACGTTAGCCAGTCAAGCCGGGTGCGCATCTCAATCCGGCATCGCGTGACGTTCGCCGACGCTCACCTAAGTGGGCGAGCGCAATTTCCTGTGGACGGCGCTTAGGCACGGGATACCTGCGCATCACGGCGCTTCCCGAATAACCAGGAAGCGACCCCTGTCTATGGGTAGGAGGTCGCTCGTCCGATAAGGTGAAACTTGATCTGAATCATATTCGCCAGCATTGGTGAAGGGATATTCTCGGTTCGCTATTCGACGCGTTGAGCAACGGCGTCAACAGCCAGGCTGGGGCCTTGCATCATTTTACTTAGGACGATCCATTATGAAGAATCTACAACGAGTCGGAGCGATATCATTAGTTCAGGTTGCATTGCTAACCCTCGCCAATGCAGCGATCGCGGCCCCCAATAGTATCTATGTTGCGAACGAGGGCGATTCGACCGTCAGTGTAGTTGATATTGCGACATTCAGGCCAGTCAGAAACATCCAAGTCGGCCGGAATCCTCACAACGTACAGTTAAGCCCGGATGGGAAGTTCGCATGGGTCACCAATGACGGGCCCCACAAGCCTGATGGAAATACACATCAGGACGCGGACAAACACGGCCAGACCACCGAGAGCTCCGGCGGTGAGATTTGGGCGATTGATACGCAAACCGATCGCGTGGTTGCACAGATCGTTGTAGGGGTTCATCCAGCGCATGTGGTGCTCACTCCTGACGGCTCTCAGGCCTATGTCACCAATGGCGGCGAGGGTACAGTCAGCATCGTCGATCTGCAAGCGCAGAAGGTAATCGCTACTGTCAAGGTAGGGAATTATCCCCACGGAATACGAATTAGCCCCGACGGAAAGCAGGCGTATGTGGCGAACCTGAAAAGCGGTACCGTTTCGGTTATCGACACGGCGTCACGGAAGCAGGTGGCTGAAATCACTGTAGGGAAAGGGCCGGCGCAGGTCGGTTTCACGCCTGATGGATCAGCCGCTTTTGTGTCACTGTCAGGCGAGGCAAAAGTCGCGTTGATAGACCCACGGCAGAGAAAGATGATCTCGAAAGTTGGCGTTGAATCGGTGCCGATCCAGGTGTACGCGACGCCAGACAGCAAGACCGTGATCGTTGCAAACCAAGGTTCCAAAGCAAATCCAGGCAAGACGGTAAGCTTCATTGATATCGCTACCCGAAGGGTGGTTAAAACGGTGGAAACCGGGAAAGGCGCGCATGGCGTAGTCGTGGATGAACGAGGCGATCGTGCGTACGTTTCTAATACCTATGCGAATACTGTATCGTCAATCGATATCCGTTCGGGTAAAGTCGTCGCAACGACGCCGGTTGGCGAAGCGCCCAATGGTATAAGCGTGCTGCCATGAAGGCTGCATTGAGGTGGCTAGAGACCGGGTCAGGCGGCCAACTCGCAGCCTGGTCCAGTTAGCACGTGCCTGCACGGTGTGGCGGACACTGTGTCTCCACTATACTGGACTGTCGCCGCTCCTCATCCTGGTGAGCACCAACAGGTGCTTGACTTTGATGATCTTGAGACGAACGGACGTATCCTGCCGCTCCGAGAAGGCTATTGACGCTACTGCGGCCGCTAGGGCAGCTATATCGATGGACAACAACGGTGGCCACATCGTGGAGAATGGCAACGCTTGCCGGCCTGATTTTAGAGGAAATCGCTACAATACACCCGTACAACAAGAGCGATAAAGGATTGACGGATGGGTGACGCGCTGGCAAAACTGATTGAGCATTGGAAGGCCGATGCGCACAGCACTTATAACACGTGGTTTCTTTGGGAAGAGCGCATCAAGAACTTCCGCTCCATCCGGCGTGGCATTGGCCAAGTCGTGCGCGACATACAGGCTGGTACCTTTGGCAACGCGTACCGCGGCTCTTCGTTGGAGACCGTGGTCGGGTCTATTGCCGAACAGCGACAGGTATTCAAGGGTGCGGACCATGCCTTTCTCTGGAAGCCAAAGCTCCGCACCCCGGACATCTACGAAAACCCAAAGAATCAGGCGGCCTTCGCCCAATTACTTCATCATTGCGATTGCTGCAATACGGCTGAAGAAGTTATCGCAGGAATACAGCGCATCGATGCGCTGGCTATCAAAGGGCTCGGCCCCGCGGTGGCCAACCTTCTTTACTTCATTCATCCCACCTTCGTCTCACCCTTCAATACAGCCATCGTAAAAGGCTTCAACGCCGTTACCGGCGGCAACGTGAAGCTGGGGCGCTGGGATCATTATTTATCGATGCGGGAAGGTTTGATTCGCCTGAATGAAGAGTATCGGACGCTGCTATCCAATGATTTGGGCGCGATTGCCGGACTGATGTTTGATGTGGGCGCAGGACGTTACGCCGCACCGCCTCGTCTTGATGACGCCGCCGCTTTTTCTGCATGGGAGGCCGATCTGGAGCGCGTAAGAGTGGAGTCGGCGGCTGCCCAGAAACAATGGGAGGCTGCACGTGAGAGCGACGCAACCCATACGGAAATCCAGGGATGGTTGCGCGATTTGGGATTGGCGCTCGGGTTTGATGTCTGGGTCGCTGCCAATGACAAGAGCCGCACCTACCTGGATGGCAAGCTCGGGGATAAGTGTCTCGCACAGCTTCCCGATGGGGTCACCAAGGGCATGGATTCGGTACGGCTCATCGATGTTGTTTGGCTCACCAAGGGCCAACACAACGTGGCCGGCGCGTTCGAAGTTGAACACTCGACGTCGATCTACTCAGGCATTGTTCGAATGCTTGATCTTGCCCTTGGAACCGAGGTCGGCAAAAACTGCACGCTATTTTTGGTTGCTCCAGACAATCGTCGTGATGAAGTCAAGGTGCAGTTGCGTCGGCCGGCATTCTCACGCGTGTCCGAATTGAACATCCAGTACTTGCCTTACAGCCAGTTGAAAGAGCATCGTGGAGCGATCGCCCGCTTTGGAACAGGTATTAAACCGCTTCTGGAGATTTCACAGGGCCTGCACTGATTCTCCGAAACTGGACTCGTTGCTCATCAGGAGTACGCAGGACAGCCATCGGTTTGCGTGCTCAGACAATGTGTCCGTCAAAATGACGGTCGACGCTCTGGTCTTGGTTCTCGAGAGGACTCGCTTGAGTGAGGTGCACTGGCAACGGTAGGCACCTTGGTTCGTCAGGTGCTGGTGTGATGGATAACGACGGGCAGTAATGGCATGCTTCCCGGTGCCAGAAACGTGTTTCAACTGGGAGTGATTCCGTACGACTGACTACAGGCGAGCATTACGTGATTTTTGCCGGCCTTCTTAGCCGCATACAGTGCCTTATCCGCCGCGTCGATCAGGGTTGCAGAATCGGGATAGTCGGCCACCAGCGGAGCCACCCCAATACTGACGGTATAAGCAGGAACCTCCTTGGACCACACTTCAGCTGCCATAGCACGAATGCGGTCGGCAACTGAATAGGCATCGTCTTGAGTCGTGTCGGGCAACAGCACAAGGAATTCTTCGCCGCCATAGCGTCCTATGGCGTCGCCGCGGCGAAGAAGTTGCTGCACCTTCGAGGAGAAATCGATAATCACTTGGTCGCCCGTCAAATGCCCATGACGGTCGTTGACCTCCTTGAAATTGTCGAGATCAATGATCAATACCGACATCGGGCGTCGCTTCAGTCTCGATTGTGCAATCGTCTGGTCCAGCAGCGCAAGAAACGCATCCCGTCGGTACACGCCCGTCATTTGGTCCCGTGTCGCCAGGAATTCGAGTTTCATGTGCATCGCACGGCTGACCATGAGCATGAAGCCGAGGCTAAGCGCGACGAGCGAGAAGGCAAACGTGCCCATGTAGACGCTATGAACCAGAGAGGTATCGGTATCTGGCCTCACACGGCTGTTTTGTAAGAAAGCGGCAGTGCAACGGGCCAGCATGACGACCGAGGTAGCCAGAAAGGCCAACCCGGTAAATCGCTCCGCGAATCCTTTTTCCTTGAGCCGGAAAATCAATAGAGCGCATGCAGTAAAGAGGACAGTAAGCGTACTGCTCATGGTGATGACGCGAGCCCGATAGTTGTCTTGTACGAAGGTGAACCACGCCAGGGCAAGTGCTGCGGCACCCAATATAAGAAACAGCAGTTTTGTCTTTCTTTTAAAACCGCCATACTCGGTCAGACTGGCGTGCATGGTAACGACGCCGACAGCGACTAGCAGATTTGGCAGAAAGCTCGAAAACAAGACCGGAACTATTCCGCGCAGGGCAAACAAGAATGCTGCCGTAGCCATCGTAATGCAAGCGGCACCCCAGTGCGCAAGTCCCTTGATATCGCGAAGGAATCCGGAACCCAGCACAAACAGGACAAAAGCACATAGGGTACCGAAAGCTGCGGAAATGATAATAAAAGCAAGGGGATCGATTCCCGGCACAGCGTACTTCCTTCAAATCATCGTCTTCAAAATTGCCATATTAACAACATCTTCCCGTCATCGAGTTCGCCGTACGAGAGGGAAGATGGTCGCATACAGGTTGCATATGGGCAACTACTATCGCGCGCTTAGTTCAATAGCAATTTTGCAATAGATGGGACGATACGGAAGTGCTTATGGCAAAGAGTGTGGAAAAGTCAATTATTCGCAACAAGCTCATCTTCCCATCGCAAACGTCAGGGAGACCGAGGTTTTCCCTAAAAGCAAGGCCTTGGACGAACAACGCGCAACCCTACGAAGCCTTTACCGGCTCAGGCAAACAGCGCTTACAACCTGATCATAATGAGGCAGCAGCCGACTTCTTCGCGATTACATACCTTCGTATTCCGGGTTCAGCAGTCCGTTAACACAAGCTCCTATTTATTTCGGGCAACGCCATATGGCTGGCGGTGTCATTACAGTTTATCGCTCGAACCTGGTTAATGGACCTGCGGGACCGCAGGTACACACGCCATGCGTCGATCATCGGAGGCTTGGGGGCGTTTAGCTTGCAGTCGACGTCTTGCGAGTATAACGGCGGTCCCGCCCGCGCCCCTCGGCGTTGATATCGCCATTTTTTGATAGAACGCTTAACGCATTCGACATGCGCTGGTTGAGCTTTTCCTTGTCTTCGGTCGATGGGCGGATGCCCAGGGCGGCCACGGCTGCATTGAAAATCTCCGAAGCCGATTGCGGAGTGTCCGTCAATAAAGACGGCCAAAAGTCCTTGCCGGTGGAAGGCAGCTTGGACTTGATTGCCGAAGTCGTGGCTGCCTTCTTCTGAGTCCTTGCCACTTTGGGTTCCGCTTTTCGACTGACTGCCGCGCGGCGACGTATTGTTTGTAAGTCAGTAACTGGCGCATCAATAGCGGCCAAAGTTTCCAGCACGTCTTCTAAACTTTCAACCAGTTTTGAGTAGTACATCATGCCTTGACGGGCCTGATTCAATTCGAGCTGAATTGCCTTCGCTGCCGATCCAGTATTTGCCATGGAAGTCTCCTATCTAAATGGGAATACAGTTTAGCAAGTTATGCAAGAGATTCAATTATGAATACTTCTTCTCTGGCAAATGAATAGCAGGGGGCTTATATCCACCATTGGCCGCCGCCGGGAAGGGAGCCACGGATAGTCTGCATTGGCCCTGACCTTGCACCGATTTCACGTACAGCAGGAAGTTTGATAATTTACTGTATGTGAGTAGTCGAACTTTAACTTTTTACCTGTTATGCTGACGACCACCTCTTCAGGAATTTCAGGAGTTGCATCTTTTGCGCACGTTCCATTAATTCGTTGTTGCAACTAGGAATTGAATAGTCGATTGAGATAACGGACACGGGGTAAAGGTATCTTAAGCAAGAGCGCACAGATAGCGTGAGCTATAGTCGGATCTGGTGTACGGGCTGAGCTCTGAAGGTGGGGAGGAAGGCGGTGGAGATTTTGTTGGACAATTT
>NZ_JAWIIV010000039.1:0-51153 GCF_035916955.1 Noviherbaspirillum album
ATTCGTCATAGCGCAGGGCGGTGATGCCGCCCATGGCGTCGGTGACAAGCGAGGGCTTGCTCCAATGCGGGTCGTAGGCGATCTTCGTGACGGCGCCGTCGGGCTGCTCGATGGCAATGAGCCGGCCGCGCGCATCATGCCGGTAGCGGGTGGTGCGGCCGGCGGCATCGGTCACCGCCACAGGATGACCATGTTGGCTGAGCGCGATGGCGGTGGCGCCGCCGGAGGCATCGCGCTGGCCGGTCAGGCGCTGCTTGTCGTCGTAGCGGTAAGTCTGTGTCCTGCCGAGCTGGTCGGTGACGACCGTTTCACCGCGATGGTAGGCAAAGTCGAGCCGATGGCCGGCATTGGTCCAGTGCCGCAGCACCTTGCCGCGCGGGCTGTCTTCGCTGTACGCATAGTCGGCAACGAGGCCGCCTGGGGTGGCGTGGCGCACCAGCATGTGGTTGCGGTAGGCATATTCGCGCATGACTTCACCGGCGCGGTTGCGCACCGCCACCAGGTCGCCGGCGTCGTCGTAGTCGTACGCAACCAGCGGGATGTGCTGCTGCACCGGCAGACCGGTTTCGGCATCGACATGGCTGCGCTGCAGGGCCACGCCGCGCAGGCGGTGGTGCTCGTAGTGCAGCACCAGCGTGCGGCCGGCGCTGTCGAGGATGCGCGACGGCTGGCCATGCCTGTTGTACTGGATGTGGAGGCTGATCTTGTTGGCATTGCGCATTTCCACCAGGCGGGCATGGCGGCCGTCGCCATGGCGCTCGAAGATGTGGCCGAGGCCGTCGCGGTCGATGAGCGCATAGCGGGCCGCGCTCAGGCGCTGCAGGGTGATGTGCTCGAAGGGCGAGTACAGCGACTGGCCGATGCCGGGCTGCGAGAAGGTGACTTGCCGGTGCTGGGGATCGAGCACGATCACCTCGCCCTCGTCTTCGTTCAGCCGCAGGGCCAGCGAGATGGGCAGGCTCCAGCCCTGTCCGAGCATGCCGGCATGGGGATTGTCGGAGCAGTAGATGCGCTGCCAGGGCAGGGGCAGGGGCGCCGGCAGGTCGAAGTCGAGTTCGGAATCGCCTTCGAGCAGCTTGCAGCCGAAGATGGGGTTGACCGGATGCGCAGTTTTCACGCAGCTCTTGCAGGGCAAGCCTTCGCCCTGCTTGACAGGCTTGGCAGTCTCCGGGGATGCATCGGAGGTCTGTGCCGCCGGCTTGGGCGGCGTGCTTGCAGCTGGAGGCGGTGCCGGTACCTTCGCCTCGGCCTTGATGGGCGGCTGCAACGCCGAATGCCGCACCAGGCGTGTCTCATTGGCTTGCAGCCAGCTGCCGAATCCGGGACCGAGCCGGCTGTTGCCCAGTTCGCCCAGCAGGCGGGCCTTGCCGGCGCCGCCGCGCAAGATGGCCTGCAACATCGCCCGCAGCAGCGCGCGCACCAGCATCGCATGGCCGCGCGCGAAACTCTCGACCGCCTGCTGCATGTGGCGCGCCTGAGGCGCCGCCTCCCCGGGCCGCAGGCGTCCGGCCTGCCAGGCATGGGCAAAGCCGCCGCCATAGGCCTTGCCGACTTCCACGACCGCTTCGCCGATGTCCTCGGCCAGCCCCGGCAGGCCCATGAGCGCCATCAGGTGGCCGGCGACCTGCACGCCGACGGAGGCGCCGGCCATGGCTCCGGGCACCGCGCCGCCGCCGCCGGCGAGAAAGCCCAGCGCCGCGCCGCCGGTCCCGCCGATGACCAGGCCGCCGCCCAGGTACAGCGCCGCCTCGGCCAGGGCTTCCCACAGGCTGCTCCAGACCGAGGTCAGGTCGATGCCGTCGAGTTCCTGGCGCAGCAGCAGGCGGGCGCGGGGATTGGAATCATTGAGGGCGTGGAGTACGCAGCTGGCACTGCGCAGGGCGGGAATGCGGGCGTTGGCCTGGCGCACCAGGGAATCGAAGCCGAGGGAGGAGGAAAAGGACCAGGCGGCGAGGCGTTGCTCGATGGCCAGTCGCAGCGGAGCGGCGCTGTCGGTGGCTTGGCGCTGGTAGTCGTCGAGCAGGCGCTGGAGCTTGTGGAGGTGGGGAACGGAGGGAGAGCGCAGGAAAGCGAGACTGGACATGGCGGGCGAATGTTGTCTGAAAGGAATCAAAAGCAGCGCGCGATGTTAGCATTGTTTCAACTGTAGTGATGTTGTTTTGGCAACACATGAGCGATTTGGGCCATTCATGAGTGCGGCCGATCATTTCTCTGCGCTCAGCAGTCCCGCCTTGATGCGCCCGCTTTTTTAGAAAATCATTCTCCAGTGTCAATCGGCCGATCTTGGCGTGAAGCGTCATGAGGGCCAGTTCATTGACCGACTTGGTCGTTACGCCACCATCGAACACGTTGGCGGCCCGCTCGAGCAACAGCCATTTCCATTCTTTCACTTGATTCGCATGCACATCAAATTGCTGAAAGACCTCGGCAAGCGTCTTGTTCTCTTACTCATGCTTTGCTCCTCGGTACGGTCTTTCTTGCCGGTTTCATCAAGCAAAGCTCCACTTTTCTAGAGCGTTTTCACCCTGACCTGCCTGCCGATCCCGGACAGAATGCCGCCGGCACTGCGTTGTGATTCCTTGCCATGGCTTGGCCATGCCGCGCTTGGCCATGTCGCGTCGTCACGCCTTGTTTCAGCGGCATTCTGCCTCGGCCTCGACTAGGCCGGCCAGGGCGAAAACGCTCCAGCAGAACCGGCTTACTGCAACAGAGCCCTTAAATTTGCGGTGATCAAAAAAATCCGAAACCTCATGGAATTATTTCATCCGCCATGCCACTGACGTTTTCTTTGAATTCAGGAATTGCCGCGCAAGGGGTATCACCACTCGCGGTCCACGCAACGAATCTCAACCGCCAATAGAGTGACACATGAACATTTCAGGCCAGCACACACCACATGTACCATTAACCTTGGTGGCACCTGCACCCCAGCATCAACCTGCGGCTCAGCCCAACCCTGATCCAATACAAGGATCTTCTTCTGCAAGCTCGCCCTCGAGCAACAACGCGCGCCATCGCGTTCTCAACAGGATAGCGTCAGAGACCCAGAGAGAGTTGGGCCTGACCGATGCGGAAATGCATGGTATCTCCGACAGCACGTCGCCAACGCTTTCGAAGTGTTTCATGGATCTGCAAAGGAAAGGCCTTGATAAAGTGCAGGTTCTGGAAATCGCTCGCGGACCGCATGCTGCCCAGGCCCTGACAACTTTTCATGGATTCAATGCTCTCCGTTTCGAAATGATGCCCCTGCAGCGCTTGGCTCAGATTGCGAACAGAGATCACCATTTGAGCCAGGGAGCATGGGCTCGACAACAAACTTCCAACTCGGCTTCAAATGCCGGCGACCAAGTCGCACGCCATTCAAAAAGAATACGGATGAGATCAGCTGTACCTGCTCAAGTCGAGACGAGCGCACTTGCACCGGAACTTCCTCCGCCTCCACCGCAAGTGGAGGGAATGCGGGCATGGCGCATGAATTCGGCCCAGATTGCATATGTAAGAGACGGCGCAATCGCTGAACATCGGGAGGCAATTTTTAATCCTTCCGCCAACGATGTGCCATCGACTGCTAATGTCGAGGTCATTATCGCGACCGGTAAGCAAATCTATGACGCGCGCTTGCGATTCTTGTTTCCCATAAGGGACCTCGCGACCATCGACCAGGTCGCGCCTGCGTATGCCGATCCTGAAAACCCCTACCTTTGCTCCCCGAATGTAAGTGTCAAGAAGGTGATTTTTACCAAAACCATGGAGAAGAAACTCTGTGGGCTCGCGAGGGAAAATATTGGCAATGGCAAGATGTTCCCGGACAAAGAAACTTTTATTGATAAAGTCAAGGAATCGTGTTCAACCATGCTGACGCATTCGATGCGTGGAGCGGCGGCACCTGATTCCAATGGTTTGCAAATCATCGTCGTGAAAGAAGAGCATTGCGACAACGACATGGAGCGAAAATCATTGGTAGGTAGCTATGGAGCAAAACCTTCAGAGTATGCTCATGACGCCCAACCGGGAATCTGGTTGGGAAAAGTCGTATGTTTCTTTGGTGGGGTTAAATGCCTCGATCAAGAGGAACAGGCTGCTTACATGGCACACTTTGGTGAAGAGGAGGGTGAGAAGATCATGAAAGACTATGGCGTCACCGTCCCGCCCTTTGGAAAGAGCAAAAAGGTAGTTTATGCGCCATACGGCACCGGTGATGCGGGGCAGCTGATTAACTCCAGTTTTAAACAATTGAGTAATGGCCAACTGGTTGTCAACAGCCGGGAAACCAATGCTTTCTTCGACCCCGTAACATTTGAGCTGACTGACAAGGATGGAAAGGATCGTACTGAAACCATTGCAGTAGTCGTGCAGGATGAGGACGCCGAGCGGCAAATTAAAGTGAGCTACGGGGAGAAGTATAAGATGGGAACTCCTGCTAAACGAGAGCCGTCCTCGAAAGGCTGGGTCAGGGTTAGTGTCAGTCCCGAGCCGGATGGCGCTTCTTTCGATCATGGAGTATGAATCGGCAGGAGTGGAAGCCTCCGAGCTTGAGTCTTTCAGGCCGCGGCCAGGTTGGGGCGCATTATAGCGGCCCCAAGTTTGAGGCGGTAGTTTAATACCAGTCGCAAGTCATTCCATGACATGAGATCGCGTCTTTTTCCGCCTGGCCGCGTTGCGCTCGTCATCCATAGTCCGCTATGGATTCCTGATCCGCACCTCGGCCTCGCCAGGCGAAAAAATCCATCGATCTCATTTGTCATGTTATGACTTGGGATTGGTATAAGCTGTCAGCCGTGAAAGTGATCCCCACCCGAAAAATGAACTGTTTTTCGGGCGGAATCAATAATGTCTTCAATCCTGCGGTTCCTCCTTGATAACCGGAGCCCCGCTGGAAGAAGCCCCGCCCGCAGGGTTGGCGCGCCGGTCCTCAAAATAATTGCCCAGATAATCCATCAGTGCCTGCTTGTTGGGAGGAACCTCCTTGACCTGGTAAAGATGCGGCCTCACATGCTTTTTCCGGTTGCCATGCTTATCCGTCAGTTCGATGAACACGTCAACCACAATGACATGAGCCTCATCCCTGTCCTTATCCGCTTTGCCGTTGAACATCCCGGCCCGGCTACCTACGGGAGCAACATGCACGGTTCTGCCGGGTTCCTCCGGGTGTGCGCATTCCATCGCATAATTGTCGAAATAGTTCTCGCCATACCGGGCCGTGAACGCCTTCTTGTCTTCCACTTCCGTCCCGCCGAACGGCATGATCATGCTATTGACCTTCTGCTTCGCGCCAGGAATGCAAACAATGCCATACCCGCCTTTGAGCGCTTCATACTGCGCAGTGTAGTAGCAGTGCTTTTTCTCGATCTTAACCACTTCCCAAACGCTTGCCGATGGCGGTGGCCGATTCTGCTTGGCCGCTTCGTATTCCGCCATGATCTCGGCCGTCCATCGTGCCTTAAGTTCTTCAATCGGAGTGGTATCGCCAAGGTGTTCCGCCCATGACTTAAGCACATCAATACCTTCATCCGAGATCGCGGGCTCATGGATGACAACATTGGGATGGACTGCGTACTTGTCGTCGTCGGCCGCAAATTCCTTGGCGACATGCCAGGGTTCAGCGAAATCCCTGATCGGGAATCCGTTGAACATTCGTTGAATATCGACATGCGCCGGGTAACGATCGAAGATCTGCACTTCCCAATCGCCGCCAACGGGACGCAATTGCGTGCCCGTATTCCAGGAGCCGCCTTGTTGCAAGGCCAAGCTTGGAATGGCCTTGGCCTGTCCGACATTGGTCTGAAAGGTGCTTGCTTCTTCCGTGGCATCAATGACGGGATTGCTTAGATGTGGGAGAGGATCGACGTCGTCTTCCGTCTTGACGATCGCTTGCGCAGCGGCGTTGATATGCCCTTGGATCGTGGGCGTCTTGGCAAAGGCATCCCATATCTTTACAAAGTATGTTTCAAAACCAATTTCATTTCCTCGGCCATAAAGCGTAATGAACTCCTTTAACAATTCATTCCGCTTGGAGTGATTGAAGACATCTGCCGTAGACAGATTATTTATGGCCGCAAGGCAAGGTATGGTGTTAATAAAGGCTTGTAACACTATCCTGTATTTTTGATCCAGTTCGAACTCTTTTAAGGCCAGATTCAAAACCTCGTCCAATGGTAGTTCGTATCGCGCTTGCCGCCAGGTCGTTATGAAGGCTTTATGAGTTCTGCCCAGTACTTCCCTTCTTAATTTCATCGCTAGTTCAACGGCTTCTACTTTAGCCATGCTGCCGCCTTGGTATTGGCCCGCCGGCGTACTGGTAGAGCCGGAGGCCCTGATGGTGGACGATTCGCCCACATGGGACGGGCCGGGCGAACTCGCCGTTTCCGGGCCTTGCGGGCTCGGTGCCCGGGTGGGAGGGTGGGAAGCCAAGTGTGATCTGAGCGGAGAAGAATTGGTGGGACACATGATTGATCCTTGCTGATGAAAGAAAGGTGTTGTCAGCAAGGTTCGCCATGCCGTACGCCCTTCGCGCCAAGTAAGCCAAATGCACCCTGGCAAGTCGTTGATGGGCATGAGTGTTGTCGGCGCGTGGCAAGTTCCATTGGCAATGTCGATTCAACATCGCATTGCGTACTTGGTGCCGGCTTCTCGGCGGACAGGCGACGCACCAGCGCACGCAGGCCAGCACGACTTCCAGCGGATAATGCAATCGCTTGAGCACTCGGCGTTATGCGTCGTTCATCGGGATTTTTTTGCAATCAAGCCAGCCGCTTTGGTGAAGCCGGCCTATTGCAACGGAACCCAAAATGGAACTATCGCAATTTGTAACCCACATATGGGCCAACTTGCGTTTTTCACGATAAACCATGCCTGCCATTCCTCGCTCTCCATCTCCACCTGGCCCATCGTCGACGAGTCATACTCCACCGCGTGAATCGGAGCCAAAAAAGATCTTGCCCGGCCCGTCCGCAGTGGCAAGCAGTCAAAATGCCGGAAGCAGTCTTCATGTCCGGCAAGGAGGTGAAAGTGTTTGGAGAGTCCGCCTGCTTTCTCCAGCTCCAGCGCCAGCATCTCAGGCATCTTCACGACCCATGCAATGGGCTGAGGCGACAGCAACGACAGCAACGACAGCAACGACAGCAACGACAACTGACTTGAAAGGGAAGAAGCGCAGGCGGTCAGCGTCGGGAAGTGAAGACCTTGAAATTCACGATAAGCCAGGGCGATCCGCACATGGCGTGGCAGGTGAAGGACCAGATGCTTCTCAACCGGAGAGAAAGCGTCATCACCCCGGTTCTCGACAGGATGTCGGACTGCAAGCGCTGGCTACGAAGCCAACGGAGTCTTCGAACTTAAATGAGCATGCAGCTGAGAAGAATTTGAATCTGTCGCGGGTGGCGCTTGAGCACATAAGAAAGGAACTGTACAACAGGGAAAGGGGCGACAAGTCGTTCAATAAAGTGTTTCTTGATCCTGATCCGACAAAAAGGATGAATGAGATTCAGCGGGTTAAACGCGCAGCTGATTCGCTCGAAAGCATCAGGTCCATCAATGTATTGAATGGTGACGATGCTTCCGAATATTCAAGGAAAATATGGGAGTTGAAGAGTCAAACGTGCGATACGCTCGCACATATCGCAGAAGACCATATTAAAGCGCTTGATCCATCGGCGACAGTTGGAAAACTTGGAATCAGCGGCATGCATACCGCAGCCATCATCGGTCCCGTGCCGCCTGCGGTTGTTGCGCAGGACTTCGAACATTGGCCGGATCATTTGGTTATCTGCGATCCTTGGACGAAGATTGCTTGCATGGCAAAGGACTATCCGTCGGCATTCATGGCCAAGATGGAAAAATGGAGCAAGGATAACAAGGCGATCGTATTGAATGACGGCACACCGGTTAGTCCACTGGATGAACGATGGACAAGATTGTTGAAGGCGCCGAGATACGTCTATGAACGTCGGCAAGGGGCCGAGGGGCAGGTAGATTACAAATTGGTGGGCTCGTCATCTTCTTGAACCGACACAGCGTCCTCGAGTACTCGGGTGCAGCTGTCGATTTAATAGATGAAGATAGATGGATATAGATGGAGATAGTTAGATGTCGATTGATAGGGACGCGGGCTCATGTTCATGGCATATGAGCCCGCGTCCTGCAACACCGTGCGCCTCGCCCGGATCGGCGGGCATGACGGCGTCGTCAAACCCTCAGTAAGGTCTCGGCTAAGATTTAGCCGACCGGGCTGAATACGAAGCCATCCTGGATGACGCCGATGATATTGGCCTGGTTCTCGGCGGATTCCGAGAAGTTGACCAACAGCTGCGCGCGCGACATGCCGGAGTTGAGGGCGTTGACCTGCACGGCCAGACCGGGGGCATCGGGGGCGCGATCCAGTACATTGGCATACAGCTGAGTGACGAATGCCTCGTTGGAGAGGCCTGCGCCGTACCTCATCCCGAACTCGGCGGAGTCGATGAAGTTTTGCGCGATCTGCAGGAGGGACATGCCGTTATCGAGGCCGTTGATCTGCGCGCCGAGGCCGGGAGCGTCGGGCACGCGGTCGAAGGCGGCCTGGTAAAGCCGGTAGGCTTGTCCGCCATTGCCGGACGTATCGATGCCGACGGTGGCATCGGCAAAACGCAGGCGCTCGACGTTGACCAGGATATCGGTGCCTTCGTTATTGGCGCTGGAGTGCACGGAGTAGCCGGTGATCGTCGGGCCGTCGGTGATGGCCATGATCGTGTAGTCGGCCAGGTTGCCCGAATATACCGCGGTATCGATGCCGCCGCCGCCGTCGATCCTGTCGTCGCCGTCATAGCCGCGGATGAAGTCCTTGCCGGCGGATCCGGTGAAGGTGTCCGCACCGGCGAGTCCATAGGCATCGATTTCGGAGACATCGCCCGCGGCGATCAGGCTGTCGACCGTCTCTATGCTGACGGAAGTGCCCGTTACGCGGGAAGCCAATGCTCCGCCAACGAGCTTTTCATAGGCGTTGATGGTGCCGCCAAGCAGGTAGCCTTCGGGGCTGAACTGATAGGCGCCGATGTAGTTCGCGCTATTGGCGCCGTTGGTGATGGTGATTTCAGTAGTCGTTGCCCTGGTTACGGTGCCGGTGGACCAGGTCGCTGGACTGTTGCCTGTGACGGGCGTGAAGAAATTTACGGTAGCCATGGATGTTCGCGTCTTTCAATTCAAATGGAAAGCAGATGAAGTGTCTGTGCTGCAGAACCATGCCGGCATGGGCGCCTAAGACGCTGCCTAAGACGCTTTTCATGCGCGATGTGTTCTGGAACCATCGTGCCAGCAATGCCGGCAGGGAATTTGCGTCTGATTCAACACTTGGGCTCCGAACTTTGATATTTCTCGGACGCATCGGCGAAGAGGGCGGGGATGGGCCTGCCGGAGGTGCCGCGTCTCCGGCGATCCGAGGTTACTTCTGAAACAATTGAGAACCTTTGAATAAGCGGCGCATGGCCTTCAGCAGGGCGGTACGCGCATCAACATCGTCCGCAGGGGGGGCAAGATGCAGATTGAGCAGGCCACTGGGGAGGGAGCTGAACCAGATCCTTTCCTCAGGCATTCCTTCCTGCAGCCTCACGGAGGCCTCGTGCACCTCCCCATCGGAGCCTGCCACTACCGTGGCGCGACCTTGGGTAAATTCCTCGGTGCATAATTCCGCGAGTCGCCGCAGCATCGCTGGGCCGCTGTACGGCTGTAGCGATAATGTCGTTGCGCTCCAGCGTGCCAGCAGATCCCCAAACTCGTTTGCGCGCGAAGTCCAGTGAACTGCGCTCTGCTTGGCGCTGTAGCTCGCTGTGAGCGCAGACCCCGTCTGAATAACCTTGACATTGACGGGCACCTTCTTTCTGCTAAACATGGCTTCCAGAAGGACTTTGCGCGCGGCATTGTCGCCGGGAGGGGGCGCGAGACGTACGTTGGGCAGACCGCTGGGATAGGTCCCAAGCCAGATATCCACCGACGGCACCCCCTTTGCCAGCTGCACACGGACCTGACGCACCCGACCGTCGGAGTCCTCCACCACCGTACCGCGCCCTTGGGCTGCTTCCTGGCTGCCCAACTTCGCGAGTCGCTGCAGCAGGTTTGGGCCGGCATGCTTGTTCGAGTTCGTCGCTGCGTTCCAGGCCTCCAGCAGCGGTGCGAATTCTTGCTGGCGCTGCTTCGACTTCGTCCAGTGAGAAGTGGCGGTCCTGAAGGCGTATGTGCGTCCCGAGCTGGACTTTGTTTGGCTGCTCTTGGGTTTTCCACGCATGTTTGCTTGGTTAGGTACCGCGCTCCAGTCCAATATCAGCGGGGCAAACTCATCTTGGCGAGTTTGCGAGCCAATCCGGTTCGACGGTCCTGCCTCAAGGTCGGATCGATGCGCGCCGGTGCGATTGTCATGGGCGTCGAAACTTCTCTCAGACCCCGCTTCCGACGCTGCTTCCGCCCCGTGCGCGGCCGGGTGCGCCACCAGCCGGTGCTGCGGCCAGATCGCGTTGAAGTGGGTCGCGCCCTGGGAGCGCAGATACTGCGATGGCTGCACGCCGTGCTGCGGCACCCCGGCCAGGCTGTCGAGCAGCACCCACTGCTCGCCGTCCCGGCGCAAGGCGACCCAATGGGAGGCGCCCGTGTTGTCGTCCAGGGTGATCTCGGATTGCAGGAGCAGGCGGTCGGTGTTGAGCGTATCGAGGAAGTCGAACTGCGCTTGATCGGTACGCAGCGTCCCGTCCGCATCCGAGATGGCCACGGACGTAAAACTATGCGTAGGCATACCCATCCGCTCGAGAACGGCTTGCACGGTTTCGGGATGCACGCCCTGCATGCCCTGGAGATCCTCGGTCGCCTGGATGTGCTCCGGTGTCGGCTCCGGCCTCGGCCCCGGTCCCGGCACCGACCTCGAGATATCGACCGCCGCTTCGTGCCGGGCGAATTCGGTCATCGACAGCCATGGGGCGCCGACCATGGCACGACTGGCGTGAGCGGCGCAACTCCAGATACCCGGCGGTTGTATTTCAAGATAGAAGTGCGGATCGCCGAACTCGTCGACATGCGGCCCGTCGACCGTTGCGCCGGCATAGGCGGTTGCAACTTGGTTGTCTTGCGCAAGATGCGCCGTATCGATGACCAGCGGCTCGTCCTGGCGCAGGCTAGACAGCCATGCCATGCGTTGAGGCACCTGGATGCGCAACAGGGCTGCCTGGACCTGGTGCTGGCGGGCGGCTTCGGGATGAGGTGCATCCTGCGGCACATGGCTGGCGGCGTTCCAGACGGCCCGTTGCTGTTCCGGACTCAAGGCATGCCAGTTCATCTGGAAATGCTCCAGATACCGGTTGATCACGGTGCTTGCCTGGTTGTCCTGCGCTTGCTGCCGCAGGCCCGCATGGGTCCATGTCGCCGTCGCCGATGACGGGCCGGCCGTCGCATCCGGCTGCGGAGCGCGGGCCGGTGGTGGGGAGGGCGGCGTAAGCCGGTGCTTCTTCCCTGCGGCGGCATTGTCACCGTGGGGCGCGTGCGGCAGCAATCCCAGTGACGGACGCCGAGCCAGGGGCTGCGGGAGAATCTTTGGCGCAAACCAGCAGTTGTCGACTCTGCCCACCGTGTCGACCTGGAACACGCGCAAAGCGTTGTCGCGGCCGATCGACAGCGTCACCACCGGTTCACGCGGATCGTTCTCGCGGTTGGGGCGGGTAAAGGTAAGCGTGCGTCCTCCCTGCGCATGGTGCTGCGACGTCAACTGCCAGGCATCGGCCAGGCGGCTAATGCTCGAAAGCAGGTTGATGACCTCCTGGTCCGGCATGGTCGCCGGTTCCGTACGGCTGCGTGGCGGCACGATGAAACGCTCGACGGGCGCCTGGCCGGGTGCGCCGCCGAACTCCAGCATGAACTGGCCGCTCAGGCTGGTCAGTGCTTGCGGGTTTTGCGGCGCTGCCTGCGCCGTTGAAGACGGCGCGGCTGCGGCGGAAGGATGTGCGAAGGCGGCGGCGGATGAGGACGGCAGGCGATTGTGCGGGATCATGGCGCTGTTCGGGAATGAGAAGTCCCATGAGTGGGGCGAAGCCGCCATGAGTTCCAATCGTCGCATTGACCTCTAGGAATTGCATGGGATTGCGCGGGATGGGTGTATCAAGGCAGGCGTACGCATCCCAAGCCAGGGGCCGATCCGGAGGATCCGCATGGAACCAATTGTGTCGTTCTTCTACTTACAGCATCGTCATTCAGAAGAGAGGCAATCATGTTCCCGTCCAATCGGTCGAAGAAACGAAGCAGGCACGCATTGCGACTTGTATTGCAAGCCTGCGCACGGCAATACTTTTGTGGTGCGTGTTTTAATTTCCAGACCTGGATCGGGGCCGACAATGTTTAAATTGCCTCCACATTACTCACTTCGCCTTCCGACGATTCTTAAATCTGAAGAGGCCAGGCAAGCGCGAACCCGCCATGCCGACAATCTGCAGCTGAACGATTGGCAAACGACAACGATACCGAAGTGGGGACTGGGATTCGTGAAGACAAAAAAATCGCCCGCTCAATCAAAACTGGAGCAGGTAGCGCACTATATGAACGCGGTAGCGCACTGGGCACAGGCAGCCACCGATCCGAGCGAAAACCGGAGGGAAGCCGCCAGGCGGATAACGACTCTCCTGGCGAGTACCCGACAGCAAACCAGCCTATCCATCGAGAACCTGGGCCTGACGCAACTTCCTCCCTTGCCTCCCTGGATAAGAGAATTGAATGTCGAGAATAACAGGCTGGCAAGCCTGGCGATTCCTGGTGCACAGCCGAAAGACATCAGGATTCTCAGCCGTGGCAATCCACTCGCGAGTCCGTCGACGGCTGAGAACATAGGCAACCGGGATAAGAGCATTGCGACAGATGCCGTACCTGCCGCCTCTCTTGCCGCCGACACCGTGAATGAAGGGCCTGTAGCCGCCGGCGGCGGCCAGCGCGACGACGCGACAGGTAGATCGACGCCACTTGCACATGATTCCATTGAAGACCTTCCGCACGCTCTATCGCCTGACGGGAAGCGTTCCTTGTCCAGGGGTTCCAGTGCTTCCACAATCAAGCCGGGTCGTGCTGGCGCTGCTTCGGCCGCGGAAGTGATGGCTGGCGTGCCAGGCCAGGCGCATGGGGCTGGTGACCTTGCCCAAAGTCCTGGCAAAGATGGAGCCATGGACCGGGCCACGGCAACCGGGTCACCCGGTGGTTCACGCTCGATGTCGAGATCATCCCCTTCCAGCGATACCACAATCAAACCGAAGGATGTACGCGCTGCTGGCGCCACCGTTCAGGGTCTTGGTGAAGATGAAGCCTTGGCTTATCAGCAAGACCTCAAAGACTGGGTTGACTTGGCAACGCAAGAACACAAAGCTGAGCGAATCCATACGGCACACATCATCCTGGATTGGATAGAGCAAGGCAGACCAGACAATATGCTGCTGCTTCCTTCGCTGGATGTGGACGAAAGGATTCCTGTGCCCCGAGGATACCGCTTGGCGCTGCCGGATGATGTGGGCGCGGAGGGTGATGGGCCGCGTATTGAAGCCGAGAGTCTTGAAAACAGGAGATGAGTGTTCGCAAGGGCGCGGCTTGTTGCTTTCCGGCCCTTGCGGGATGGGCGATATCGCTGTTTTTCAGGTAAAAGGCAGGTACTCGATGCCGTTCTGAATGCCCACGATGGTGGCGTTGTAATTCTCGGTGCTCTCGGAAAAATTCACCAGCAGCTGGGCGCGCGACATGCCGCCATTGAGTGCGCCGAGCTGCACCGCATAACCGCCCGCATCGGGAGCCCGGTGGAGAACGTTGGCGTAGAGCTGGGTGACGAAGGCCTCGTTGGAAGGATTGGCGCCGTATCGCAGCAGGAACTCCTCGGAATCGATGAAGTTCCGGGAAATCTGGAGCAGGGATGTTCCGCTGTCGAGGCCGTTGATCTGCGCACCCAGGCCGCCGAGATCGGGCTTGCGGTCGAAGGCCGCCTGGTAGAGGCGAAATGCCTGTCCGGCATGGCCCTTGATATCGAGGGCCAGCGACACATCCGCGAACTGCAGCCGCTCGATGCTGAAAAGGCTGTCCGCGCCGCCGGCTCCGGCACTGTCCTTTACCGATATTCCCGATGCCGCGAGGTTGATCTGGTAGGCCGCCCGCTTGCTTGCAAACATGACGGTATCGATGCCGCCCGCGCCATCGATCCTGTCATTGCCCGACTGTGCGGCGATGCGCTCATTGCCGGCGCCGCCGGTGTAGTCGAGGCCGGCGGTTCCGATGACGATGCGGAATTCATCCGAGGCAGGGGAGGAGCCGGCCGCAGTCGCCAACGTCGTCGAATTCGCCGTGACGCGGACCCGGATGCCGGCGGCATCGGCGGACTCGGGCATGCCTGAAAACATTTTGGTCGCGGCGTCGAACTTCAGCCACGAGGGAAGAGGCGAACCATCCGCCAGGGTGGCGGCATAGACGAGCGGTTCGCCGGCATTGCTGCTCCTGAAGGTGTCGGCATCGAGGCTGATACTGAATGTTCGTCCCGCGGTGGCATCGGCATCGGGAATGCCTTTGTAGAGATAGGCGCCGCTGAGCAGGGTATCGTTGGCGGAGATGGCGGTGAGCAGTTCGTCGTACACGAGGCCGATATCCGCCCAGATGTTGGAATATGCCGTTCCCGCGCTCTTGACGCCGATGATCGACGGCATGCCGTTGCTGTCGATGACGTACAGCGGGCCGCCGGAGCTGCCGGCTCCCAGCAGGTCCGTGCCGGGACCGTCCGTGGCGACGTATACGGATGCCCACGCATCCCGCGTGACCCATGCCTTGCCGCTCATCAGGCCGGGTGCTCCCGATGCATAACCGAGGATGCTGGCCGATTGCGCCGCATCGACTCCCGGTGACAGTCCGAACCAGCCGGTCTGCGCGCCGATGGCCTTGCTCAAGCCGATGACCGCCACGTCGTACTGCGATTCATCGTAGCGGAAGGTGGTGTTGCTGCCGTCCGTGAATGCCTGGTCCGGCCAGCCGTGGGACTGCCAGCGAAAGCTGTCGAGCACGAAGGGAGCGTCCTCGATGCGGCTGGTGATGCCATTGAAATCGGCCCCGGGGTAAATGCTCAGGCTGGATGCCCATCCTCCGCGATCCGGGTTGTAGACGACATGCGTTGCCGTCAGCAGATCGTTGATGCCGACCATGGCGCCGGTGCCGGCGGCTCTCGATCCATCCGGGAAGGTGACCACGACCAGCGCTGTTGCGGTGTAGGGATAGATACTTCGGGTAGTGACTTCGGTGACCATGAATGCGAACGCCTTGCGATGCTTCCCTTGCCCGGGACATTTTGTTGACTCCAGGAAAGATTAGCATGCGGCTCTGATTGCATGGGCAACTTTCAGCGGGTTGTGCATCTCGCTGCAACGCATTGCGAAGGAGAAGGAGGGAGCGTTGCAGGGGTGTTGCATGAATGGCATGTCATTGCAGATTGGAATGACAAAGAATGATCTACCGCAGATTCGCGTGGCATTGCCGGCTTACACTGAAATCGACCCCTAGGAAGGTCAGCAGTTTTCTCTGGCCGGGATACTCGCGTATCCCGGTTTTTTTGCGCCCTGCATGTCATACCAATCCCAAGCCACTCCATGACATGAGATCGCGTCTTTTCCCGCCTGGCGGCGTTGCGCTCGTCATCCATAGCCTTGCTATGGATTCCTCCCGCTCCTTGCCAGACGAAAAAATCCATCGATCTCATCTGTCATGTCATGACTCGGGATTGGTATCAGCTGGATGCTTGAAACTCCGGATTGCAGGACATCGTTGCAGGACATGCAAGCCGGGCTGTGCCGAGCCTGCCGATTACCACCCGTCTTGTTTTCAACTTGCCATTTCAAGTTGCCAAGTGTGTTGTTAATGCGCCTTAGCGCTAGTGCCATTGCAAGTAGCGCGCTTGGCATTCATAAATGCATGCACGTAGAATTTCCGATTGGAAAGCAACGTGTCTGCATTTGCGACCTGGTTTCGCATTTGCGCGTCTTTGCTTCCTGATGCGCAAACAGGCGCCGTTTGATGTGAAAGAGTCTCTTCAACGTGGTTGCAACAACGCAGAACACCATCATCAGCAATACCATCAGCGGTGATTATCGAATCGATGTGCTGATCGAAGACACGGGATACCGATGGAACAAGGCAAGTCCCTTCGGCACTCCGGTCGAGGTGACCTACAGTTTCATGAGCGCCGCGCCGGTCTACACGGCGTACAGCAACAAGATTGGCTTCATGGCCTTCAACGCCGAACAGAAAGCGGCGACGCGACAGATTTTTTCGGAGATCCAGGCGCAGTTCAACATCTCCTTCAAGGAGGTTAGCGACTCCGCGTACAGCTACGGGCAGATCAGGCTGGGCAACAATTCCCAGGGCATGACTTCGGCCGCCTATGCCTACATGCCCGAGCCGGGCGGCAGTCTCGACGGCGGCGACATCTACGTCAACCGCGACGACTATTCCAACCTGGCGCGCATCACTCCGGGAAGCTATGCGTATGCGACGCTGGTGCACGAGATCGGCCATGCGCTCGGACTCAAGCATCCCGGCAACTACAATGCCGGCGAAGCGGCCAGCACGGAACCGGGAAATTACCTGGCGGCCGCGGAAGATACCGAAGCCCGTACCATTATGTCGTACAGCGGGGTTCTGCAAGGGCAGAACCGTACGTTCTATGGAACCTACGACATCCTCGCGCTGCAATACATGTATGGCGCCCGCCCGTACAACGCCGGCGATAACACGTATGCCTTCAGCAACGCGGATGGGCAGGCTCTGAAGATCATCAACGACACGTCGGGTGTCGACACGATCGATGTATCCGCCGTGTCGGCGGGAACGAAGCTTAATCTTCAGGAAGGCGGCCTCAGTTCCATCGGCAAGCTTGCGAACGGTTATACCGCCGCGGTCGACAATATATCGATTGCCTACGGAGTGACAATCGAGAATGTGATCGGCTCGGGTTATGCGGATCAGATCATCGGCAACCACGCCAACAATCATTTCCTGCCCGGCAGGGGCAATGATGTGGTCGACGGCGGCTTCGGTTACGACACGGTGGCTTACTCCGCAATGCGTTCAAGGTTCACCATCAGCCGTGACGGTGGCGGAGTCGCGGTCACCGACCAGTCGGGCGCCGAAGGCATCGACAAGCTGTTCGGTATCGAGCGTATCAAGTTCATGGATTCGGTCGTCGTGTTCGATGGCGACGGCGCGGCGGGGCAGATGTACCGGCTCTACCAGGCGGCCTTCAACCGTGCGCCCGACCGGGAAGGACTGGGGGCGTGGATCAACTATCTCGAGCACGGCGCCACGCTGCAGAATGCCGCGACCGGGTTTTTGAACTCGCTCGAGTTCAAGATCCGGTATGGCGAGAACTGGACCATCGAAGACTTCGTGACGCGCCTCTACAACAACGTCCTGCACCGCGCTCCCGAGCAGGCGGGCTTCGATGTCTGGGTGCATGCGCTTACGGTCGGCGCGATCACGCCCACGCTGGCGCTCACGGGCTTTAGTGAAAGCGAAGAGAACCGGGCCAACCTCGTCGGCGTGATCGAAAATGGAATCGAATTCGTTCCATTTCTCGGTTGAGGGGTACTGAAGCGGGAAGGCCGGGTTTTCCCGGCCTTCATGGCCTGCCGTTGCCCGCCTGCCCGTGCGCCGTCTTCCTGCCCAGCACCGCATACCCGTACCCGGACGCAATGAGCTTTTTGATGGACTCGTCCGGAAGGCCGCTGACATCGATGATATTCCTTTCGCCCCTGTCGTCCCGCGAGAGATTGACGAGATAGCGGACCGTGTAGGCGTCCCTGATCACGTTATGCGTAAGTCCCCAGGCCATGTCCAGGCTCGGAAGTATCCAGGCGGCGATCAGGTCGGGCTTCTTCGACAACACATATTGGGGATCGAACTTGTTGTGCCCGGCATGGAAGCTGCCGGTGTCGATCTTCTTTTTCCCGATGGTCTTGTCGTTCAGACCCAGCATGTCGATCGTGGTGAGGTTTGAGAAATAGGGCACCTTGCCGGCCGCATCGATGGCGAGGGTCTGGCCGGGATGATGCTTGCGCAGATGCTCGCCCAGCGTTTTCCAGCCGTCGTAGCGCTGGCTTGCATAGCTGAAGCGGCCATCCTGCACGACGGGAATCAACTGCAGGAACAGCAGCACGCCAAGCAGCGCCTTTGCCATCTGCGGCGGCATGCGCAGCGTCGCGCAGGCGCTCAGCAGCAGGAATATTCCCATCGGATAGATGCCGATGAAGAAGCGCTCGAAGTAGATATCGCCCCCGATGTACAAGAGGTAGGCGAGCCAGGCCGTGCAATACAGGATGGCGAAGTTCAGCTTTTGAAACAGTGCGGCAGGACGGCGCAGCAATCCGAAGACGGCGGCGGCAATGGCCGCGAAATACACCCAGAGCGCGCCGCGCGGCATGTTTTGCATGAAATAGGTCAGGCCCGAGCGGAAGCGGTCGAGCAGCGGCCCGGATACCTTGGCGTAGTAGGTATTGCCGATGATGTCGTCATAGTAGTAGAGCCGCCACAGCGTATAGAGGCCCATGCTGATCAATATGCCGGCGAAGCAGGCGAGGGCGGCGCGGTATTTCGACTTGGCGGCCAGGTACACGACGACAAGCATGGGAAGCAGGAAGCCGTCGATGCGGCAGAGGATGGACAGCACCAGGGCGGCGATCAGCAGGTGAAGATCGCGCCGGCTCTCCGTACGGAGATAGCGCTCCGCGAGTATCCATGCGAGCAGTATGCTGACCAGCACCAGCATGGTTTCCAGTCCCGTCGCCGCATTGGCCCAGATGAAGGGATTGATCGCGAGCAGCGCCGTGCCTGCGATCGCCATCCGCCGGCCCAGGGACCTCGACAGGAATCCATGGAACAGCAGTGCGGCGATCATGAACAGCAGGATATTAAGCGCCATGCTGAAAGGGTAGATGAAGTCCTGCGACACCAGCAGCGCGGGCGTGACGAGCAATACATAGAGGAAGTTGGAATAGCCTTCCACGTATTCGCCGGGATTGAATACCAGGCCGGCTCCCTTGAAGAAATTCAGCGCATAGCGATAGGAAATGTAGGCGTCGTCGCTGCCGATCGCATGGCCGCTCGTTTCATTCCAGGAGTGCCCGTAGAGCGCATGCAGGACGATGCCCATTGCCGCCGCGGCAAGCACGGCCGCAATGGAGGCGGGCATCCGGTTTCCCTTGCCATGATCGATGGCGGATTGCTGTTGGTTGTTGTTGAACATGGTGTGAAAAGCCGTGCCGCGGTTACGGTTACGTTTGCGGCCGTGGCTGTGGGAGGGGGACGGAAAACGCCGGAAGAGTGGTTAAGGACGCATGGCGATGCCTTGCAATGCACTGCAATGTTCAGAGCGACATCCGCTTGAAGATCGGCTCGGGTATCAGGCGGATGATCAGCATGATGAGCGCCCACCATGAAGGCAGGTAAGCGACATCGCGGCGATGCGTGACGGCCTTTTCGATGCCGAGCGCAACCTTCTCGGGGCTGGACCACAGGGGCCCTTTCGCAAAGCTTGCCGTCATCGGCGTATCGACGAATCCAGGCTTGATGGTCAGGACCTGCACCCCCGACTTGTAAAGGCGGTTGCGCAGTCCGCTGAGGAATACCGACAGCGCGCCCTTGGCCGTGCCGTACACATAATTCGATTGCCGTCCGCGGTCGCCGGCGACGGAGCCGATTACCGCGATGGTGCCCTGGCGTGAACGTTCGAATACATTGGCCAGGTGGGTCAGCATGGATATCACGCTGATGGCGTTGGTATTGAGTTCTTTCAACGTGAGCTCGAAGCTTTGTTCGCATGCCTTCTGGTCGCCCAGCGTGCCATGGGCGATCAGGGCCAGGTCGATGCCTCCCATGGCGGCGATGGCCTGGTCGATCACCGGCTGGTGGCTGGCGAAATCGTTGGCTTCATAAAGATGAACGCCGACGCTGGCCGCGCCGCGGATCTTGAGATCGCTTGCCATGGCTTCCAGGCGCTCGGGCGACCTGCCGAGCAGGTAAAGGCTTGCGCCTTGCTGCGCAAAGCGGCGCGCAGTGGCCTCTGCAATTGCCGAACCCGCTCCGATGATAAGTATTTTCTGCATTGTTTAGTCCAGCCCTAGTCGTTTTGATTGAAGCGATGCGAACCTGCCGATCGCTCCATAGTGTTCCCGTATCGCCTGGAAGCCTTCCCAGCGGCTGTACTGGCTTCTGAACGCGGCCGCGCTCATCCGCGCATCCTTGGCCAGGTAGACGCGTCCGCCGTGGTCGTTCACCATCGCATCGAGTTCGTCGAGGAGCGCGAGGACGCCGGCTTCCATCTTGAAGTCCAGCGCCAGCGTATGGCCCTCGAGCGGAAAGGAGAGCGGGTTGCCGTTGTGCGGGCCGAGCGCCTTGAGCACGGCCAGGAAGGAACCCCGGCGGGATGCGGTGATCCTCTGCAGGATGGCTTTCATCGCCTGCTTGCCGGCGGCCTTGGGCAGCACGAACTGGTACTGCACGAAGCCGTTCCTTCCGTAGAGCCGGTTCCATCCGTGGATGCCGTCGAGAGGGAAGAAGAACTTTTCATACGGCACCTGCTGGCGGGTTTCCGCTTCACGCACGCGCTGGTAATAGAGAGTGTTGAAGGCCTGTATGGAATAGCGGTTGAGCAATGCCGACGGCATGTCCATCGGAACGCCGAGCGGAGCGGCGGGTTGCGATCCCGCGCGGCCGGCCGGCATGGCTTTGGCGGACGGCTCGCCGGTCATTACCAGCGAGCGCCCCATTGCCTTGCCCGTGGCCAGGCAATCGATCCATGCGACGGAATAGGTGGCCGCGTGGTGGGTATCGAACAGGTCCAGCGCTTCATCCAGGCCGGCGGCCTTATAGGTGGTCTGCTCGATCAGCGTGCTGTTGATCCGGACCAGGCGGATACAGGCTTCGAGCACGATCCCGGTCAGGCCCAGCCCGCCGCAGGTGGCTTGAAACAGGTCGGCGTGACTGCTGCGCGAACAGGCACGCGTCATGCCGTCGCCGGTCAGTAACACCAATTCGTCTACATACTCGCTGAAGCAGCCGCTGCGGTGATGATTCTTGCCATGCACGTCGCTGGCGATCGCGCCGCCGACACTGACGAACCTGGTGCCGGGCACCACCGGTAGGGTCCAGCCACGCGGCACGAAAACGGACAGGATGTCTGCCAGCGTGACGCCGGCGCTGCAGCGAAGCGCGCCGGTGGACTCGTCGAAGTGGAGGAAGTGGTCGAGCCGGCGCATCTCGACGATGTTGCCGGCGAGCGCGCTGTCGCCGTAGCTGCGTCCCATGCCCCGTGCAATCCGCGCAACCGCTTCCTCGCGATCGAGCAGCAGGCTTGCCTGCGCATAGGTCGATGGCCGCTCGATGCGCGCATCAACGACAGGATAGCGTCCCCAACCTGAAATCAGCATCAGCCTTGCTCGCTTTTGAAAACATATCGCTTGTCAAGCTGATACTTTGCAACGTAACCGATGGCAAGACCGAGCATGCCGCCGATATATCGCAGCGCCTTCGATTGGAAGAGATAATCGAAGCCGAATTCGAATCCCCAGAATATCGCCGTTGTCAGTATTCCCATGGCGACGTACAGCAGGAAGGTACGGCCGTCATGGGCGGCATTGCGTGCCCGGAAGCGGAAAATGTAGCGCTTGTCCAGGATGTACTTGACGACAAGCCCGATCGCGGTGCCGACAATGACGGATAGCAGGAGGGCCGATGATCCATGGTAGGTGCGAATGGCGAGATCCTGGGCGCCAATATTTGCTGCGGTCGCAATTAATGCGAAAATTCCGTACATGAAGGCTAGCTTCATCGAAAAAAATTGAAGAATTGAAGGTTTGCAAAGTATGCATGATACCGCAATAGGTAATCCCATCGTCCTTGGACTGCGAGGTGCATTCGCCTTGATGCGCCCCAGGCAATGGATCAAGAATGGATTCGTATTCGCGCCGCTGGTGTTCACCGGCGAGTTTCTCGTGAAGGCATCGGTGCAGCATGCGCTTCTTGCAACATTCCTGTTCTGTGTCGCTTCTTCGGCAACCTACATCGTCAACGATATCCGGGATATCGAGAACGACCGCAGGCATCCGAAGAAATCCCGTACCCGCCCGCTGGCGGCAGGCATCATTTCCGTGCCGGTGGCCTTGCTGCTGCTGCTGGTGCTCTACGCGGTCCTGATCGCAGGATGGTTTGTCATGCCCAAGGTGATGCTGATCATCATCGGCTACCTTGCGCTCAACGTTGCCTATACCTTCGTCCTCAAGCATCAGCCGGTGCTGGATATCTTCACGATCGCGGCAGGGTTTGTGCTGCGCGTGTATGCGGGCGCGATGGCGCTGGCGGTGCCGGTGTCGGGCTGGATGTTCGTGACCACGCTGTGCCTGGCCCTGTATCTGGCGGCGGTCAAGCGCCGGCAGGAACTGAGCCAGAACGGCAGCGAAGGACGCAGGGTCCTGCAGAAATATTCCGTGGTATTGCTGGACCGCTATGCGGAAATGTCCGCCACCGGCGCATTGGTGTTCTACGGCATGTTCGTGATGTCCGAGCGCCCTGAAATGGTGGTGACGATTCCTCTCGTGCTGTTCGGCCTGTTCCGCTACTGGTTCGTCGTCGAGGAGCTCGATGGAGGCGAATCGCCGGCCGACGCGCTGCTGGCCGACTGGCAATTGCTGGCGACCGTGCTGCTGTGGCTCGCGGCCTGCGTATGGGCCTTGTGGCCGGCCAAGGGCTGAGGGGCAAACATGGATTTGTCCTATGCGGTCATGCCGTTTGTCGCCTGGCTGGTGGCAGGAGTGACGAAGTTCCTGGTCAACAGCATTCGCGCCCGCCGCTTCGCCTTCGACCTGGTCGGATATGGCGGGTTGCCGAGCAACCACAGCGCCATCGTAAGTGGCATGGCTGCCCTCATCGCGCTCAGGGAAGGCATCGCCCACCCGGCCTTCGGCGTTGCGCTGACGCTGGCTTTCATTGTCATGCTGGATGCCAGCAGCCTGCGCAGGCAGGTCGGCAGGCATGCCGCCTCGATCAATCGCCTTGCCACCGGCGACCCGGCGCACGCCGCGCTGCGGGAGCGCATGGGTCATACGCTTGCCGAGATCATGGCCGGCATCGTCGTCGGCGGCCTGGTTGCGCTCGGCGTGCATGCGGTATTCGGATAAGCCAATGCAAGACTGGCAATCGCAGCTCACCATCGCGCAGGCCGCGGCGCAGCGGGGCGAGTTTCAACTCTGCCTGGATACCTGCCAGGGCATACTCGACCAGCATTCGGCGGATGCCGGGGCAGTGCTGGCGGTCGGCTCGCTGCTGTCTTCGGCCGGGCTGATTTCCGCCGCGCGCCGCTGCCTCGACCACGTCCGCACCCTGGCGCCGAACGATGTCAGGCCCTTGCTGGAACTGGCCAACATCGCCAGCGCCGAAGGCAATCACGCCGAAGCCCACCGCTTGTATTCGCTTCTGCTCAAGCACCTGCCGGACAATGCCGTGGTGCGGAGAAACGCACTGACCATCCTGGAATACCATCCCGCCGTATCGATCGCGGAACGCCTGCAGCAGGCGCGCGCCTGGGGCGATTGGGCGATCGCGCGGGCCGGCGGCATGCGGCCGCGTCCGCCGCTTGCAATCGACGATGCGCGTGCCTTGCGGGTCGGCTATGTGTCGGCCGATTTCTGCCAGCATACGGTGGGCCTGTTCGTGAAGGACGTGATTGCCCGTCATCAGGCGCAACGCGTAAGTGCATATGCGTACAGTGCGGGCCGGGTGAACGACTGGGTGACGGCGGCCATTCGCGGCACCAGCCTGTTTCGCGACGTGTCCGCAATGGATGATGCGGCGTTGGCGGAGCAGATCCGGCAGGACGGCATCGATGTGCTGGTCGACCTGTCGGGCCATACCGGCGGCTCGCGGCTGACGGCCTTTGCGCAGCGGCCGGCGCCGGTTCAGCTGAGCTGGCTCGGCTATTTCGCCACCACCGGCCTGCCGCTGATCGATGCGGTGCTGCTCGACGACTGGCATGCGCCCGCGGGAACCGAAACGCAATTCATCGAACCCATCGTGCGCCTGCCGCGCGGACGCTTCTGCTACGTGCCGGTGCCGTTCGCGCCGGATGAAGTGGCGGCGCCGGCTTTCGAGAAAAACGGTTTTGTCACCTTCGGCTGCTTCAACAATACGGCCAAGCTGAACGCACAGGTCATTGCGCTATGGGCACGCATTCTCGCCGCAATGCCGTCGTCTCGCCTGATACTGAAATGGCGGACCTTGCAGGATGAGGCCTTGCGCGCATCGATCCGGCAGGCGTTCGCTTCTCATGGCATCGCACCCGAACGCATCGAGCTGCGCGGCGCTTCATTCCATGTGGACCTGCTGAAGGAGTATGCGGATATCGACATCGCGCTCGATCCCTTTCCATTCACCGGCGGGCTGACCAGCTGCGAGGCGCTGTGGATGGGCGTGCCCGTGGTGACCTGGCCGCAGGCGCAGGTCGTGAGCCGGCAGACGCATGCGTTTCTCAATGCGATCGGCCTGCCGGAGCTGTCCGCATCCGATGCGGATGACTATGCGGCGATCGCCTGCGGTCTTGCCGGCGACCTGCCGCGCCTGAAGGCGCTGCGCGTCGGCATGCGCGAACGCATGCGGGCTTCGCCCTTGTGCGACGTCGATGGCTTTACGCGCTCGCTGGAAGATGCCTACTGGTCGATCGCGCGGCGAGTTGCTGGCTCGGATGCCTGATGCAAGAGAGGTAAGAGAGGTAAGAGAGAGGACGCTTTCACTGTCTTCGTCTTGCGGGTTTTCGGTTTTGGTATTTGTAGCAATATCCCATGCCCGATATGGAGCGGGCGGTGTTGAACATTTCTCCATGGCTACAATTTGTTACTGCGGGCCGGTTTCGTATTGGGGATAATGCGGCCCCGTTTCAGCTTGTCCACGCAGTTCTTCATGCCGATTCAAAATTTCACCACCCTGCTTCAAAGCATGGCCGAGGTCCGCAACTGGATCGTCCAGCATGTGCCCACGGCCACTTCCCTCGTCGGATACGATCTTTTCCTCAAACTCGGCAATGACCATTTCGCAGGCTTGCCGCTCGATCTCAAGGCCTTGTACCGGAGCCTTCCTCATCCCCGCGAAGCGATCGATGCCTCGCTGCAGCAGATGCGGCAGGCCGGCCTTCTCGAATATGCGCTGGGCACCGACAATGCGCCCGCCAGCCTGGTTCTCAGCGACCGCTTCGTCGCTTTGCTGGCCGGTTATCAACGGAAGTTCGAAAGCCTGTTCATCCTGCGCAAGCGGCTGCGCGACGAGCAGCTGCTGGTTCATTGCGGCGACGCGGAACTGAGCCATTTCGCGCAGTCGCTCTACGACCACTTCTATGACCTGGGCTGGTTCTACCTGCACAACTTCGGCGCGGTGTGCTTCCTGATGGCTTCGCTGGTGAAGCGGGTGGCGCGGGCTCATGGCTACGATGCCCGCGTGGAATCGGGCCATGTCGAGATCACCGCGCCCGACGTGCATTTCAGCCTGGGTGGAAAGGGTTACGCCAAGCCTGGACAGATCGATGGTCATGCGATGTGCGTGATCAACGACAGGTTGATTCTCGATTTCGGCCTCGGCAATGTGCGCAAGGGATACCGGCGCGATTTTCCATGGGCATTGGGCTGCGAGTACCAGCCCCGGCCCGCTGAAAATATCCTTGGGGCCATCGTCGTGCCGAGCGGCGAGACGGCCACATGGAAAAACGACTGGCGTTCCCCGGGCACCGATGAAGAGCTGAAGAATTACGAGCCTGCGGTCGAGCAGCTGTTTCAGCGCTATGTTTCCTACTTCGGCTGATGCGTAGGTTGCGGTCGGCAAGGGGAGCCGGTAGGCGGCTCGGGAGACCAGTGAATACTGGAGCGGAAAATGCTACCCTGAGATGCGGGATGCAACCAGAAAGTCCCGTAATGTTTCGCGAACGATGCCGCTGATGCAGCCGATGCATATTCAATCAATGACGCAGAACACGCCGAAAACCCTGCTGATCGCGGTAAGAGAGGACGACATTTCGCTCGTGCAAGCCTTTGTCGGCGACGCCTACCGCATTGTCTTCTGCCATACGATAGCGGCTGCGAAGGCGGCGCTGGAAGAGGGGGTGGACATCGTGGTGGCGGGCGTGCATTTCGACGACGGCGCGGTGTTCGACCTGCTGCAGCATGTCCGGTCGAGCAGGGTATTCGGCAAGCTTCCCTTTTTCGTGATGCTCGATACCAGCCGGCGCTACACCTATTCCCGGGCGATCGTGCATGGCATGCGCTCCGCCTCCAAGGCGCTCGGTGCCACCGGGTTCACCGATGTTGGCGGAATGATCGAGAAGTTCGGCAGGGAAGAGGCGGTGAAGATGTTGAGGCGGGGCGTGGATGATTTGCTCGGTCGTCCAGGCACCTGAACGGGCTTGCATGCATGCAAGCTTGCAGAGATTTCAAGACGGCGGCTTCATCAACTCTAATCGACGGAAATTCGGTTAAAGTCCGGTACGCCGCCTGTCGGCGGCAATGCCCCCCACCACAATAGAAGTGATTTGATATGCCAGTCTCCGCGCCACCCTTTGACCCTCCTTACATCAGCATGCATGCCGGCGACGGAAACACCGAGTACATCGAAACGCTGGCGGACGGCTCGACGCGCGCCGTGCCGGCGGCGGCATTCGGCCCGGCCCTGCCTTCCGCGCACGATGTGGCGGTCTCCAGGACTGCAGCGTCATCTTCCACTCCCTCATCATCGAAGCTTTACCTGAACGTTCCCTACGCCGAGAAGGACGAGGCCAAGGCATTGGGCGCGCGATGGGATGCGGCGAAGAAGAAGTGGTATGCGCCGCCGGGCGCCGAAGCGGGCCGGTTCGAACGCTGGCTTCCGCAAGCCTGAATGAAGGGCAAGGCAGCGCGGGCGCCGGTTCCGTTGGCTGCCATTACTGCTGCCGATGGAACCGGCGCCCGCCAGCGCGCCACCCATCTTCAATGCAGCTGCGGCTTGCCGCGCTGTCTCTTTTGCCGGGCCTCTGTCGTTGGGCCTCTATCTCGGGATCGGCCATGGCGCTTCCGTGCAATGCGGTATTTCAAAAGCTGTTTTCCGTCATCGCGGCGGATGCCGGCACGGCCAGCGTTGCGCCGTCTTCCGGACCGACTCCCGCTGACACCTCTGCTGCTGCTGCTGCGTCTGCCGTTGCGTCCGCCGCTGCCTCTGCCTCCGCTGAAATCATCGAACGCCAGGGACGCGGTGCCAAGCCCAGGCATGGGCTTGGGTTCAAGGGGGAGCTGCTGAAATCGACGAAGGCGGCCGGCCCGGTGCCGAACCAGGATGTGCAGGACATGCACGACATGCACGACATGCAGGGCGGGCGCAATGTTCCGCACGAGGAACAGCGTTCGAAAGGACTCGCACAGCGGCTTTCCCACCTGATGCAGCATTGCCAGCACGCGCTCGATGCCAGCCTCGACGTTGGCGCCAGGATCAAATCGTTTCAGCGAATGATGGCGGGTATGCATTTCATGGAAAAGGAAGGCGATTTTGCCGGCTCGCACCGGCGCAGGCGTTCGCTGATCGATGAATTGTGGGAACAGGTGGACGACGACTGGGGCAATGTGCAACTCCTGTACCCCTTGATTGCAACCCTGCCTGTGCTGCCCAAACGGGAGGCGATGATCGCGCTCCGGCTGATCCGCTCCCTGCTCAAGCGGGCTCCGGGGCCGATGAAGACGGATGTGTGCACCGACCTCGCCGGACAGATCGAGCCGCTCTACGCGCAGCACCTGGACGGGCAGGTCGAACAGGCGCGTTACAAGGACCGCTTTCCCAGCCTGGGGCAGGGCCGTCCGGCCAACGCCGAAGTACCCTGCGGCATGGCGGCGGAAATCCTGGTGCGGGCAATCAAGACACATCCCCGCAACACGCTGTCGGATCGGCTGTTCGCCGCCGGCCTCGATGCCGCGAGAGCGCAGGCGGACTACTACCTGCGCACGAGCCAAGGGCAGCCGAGGGCAATCGCGAGAAAGGCGGACATCAGGGCCGCGCTTTTTGAAAGGGGGAGCGAAGAGCAGCGCTTCATGATCGATGAAGCTGCCCGGGCATCAACCGCAGGGCGGGGCGGCGTCTAGATCGCCCTGATCGAGCCGTCCCGGCAGCAAGTGCTGCGATCGCCGATGCGATTTCCATGGAACTGAATAAGGGATTTGCGCCACATAGCCGTCCGCATTGCAATGATTGAATCAAATTTGCAAGCGTTGCTGGCGCTCCGGCGGCGTTGCCATGCCCTGTTTCACGGTTAAGGCAGTGACATGGGTCGTGAATGCTGCTGAAGACTTGTTCAAATCAATTTACAAGCACCCATGAAACTTCCGTCGTTCTCAAATTTATTCCACACTAGTCCTCCCGCACCTGATGTTACTTATGCGCGGGTAGCCTCGCCTGCTGATCCCAGGCAGTCAACGACATCTCCGCCGCCTGACGATAATGGTCGGTTGATGGATCAGGCAAAGCTGAGCACGATTTATCAGTCGCCCGGTGCGCAAAGTTTCAAGACGAACCTGATGGCCTCGTTCCAAAATGCCCGGCTCATGGCTAACTTCAACCCGGTCAATGAAGGCCAGGTTCGGCCGACTGCTGCGCATGCCGCGCGCATGGGGACTTTGGTCGACACGCTGATGTTGCATTTACATAAAGCGGCGGATAGGGCTTCTACCGAACGGGACCGGGTCGCTGCGTTCGAATCAATGATAAATACCATGCACAGGATGACAATCTTTCCCGGTTTAGTAAGGCCTGGTCTTCATAGAGCCAAGCGCGACCTGATCGTCGAACTAAGGGATAGAATCGAAGGCGGCCTCCAACATGCGGAATTATTTCGCCCCGCCATCGATGTATTGCCCCTCTTGCCTAAAGACAGAGCCTTGTTCGCCCTGAAGTTTTTAAAGACTCTGATGAAGCGGTCTGAGGGCACATTGAAGGATCACTTGTGCGCGGATCTTGCAAGGCAAATCGCCCCTCTTTACCAGAAGCACATCGGCGTCGTGCCGCAACTGGGAATGTTCAGGGGAGCCCTTGGCAAACTCCCGTCAGTCAACATTCGCGAAGCCGATAAGCCTTCGAGCAAGGCAGCTGAAATCCTGGTTCGTTTCATCAATACCTATCTAGCCGGGCAGGTTCCGCAGGCATTGGTGGATGCCTGCAAGGATGCCGCCAGGGTCCAGGAAAATTACTACCGGGACCAGGGCAGGGGGAAACCGGTCATAATCGATAAAGCCAAGGACATCAAGGCTGCAATCCTTGCAAGAGCCAGCGACGATCAGCGTGAAACGTTTGGCCAATCCGATACAGGACTAGTGATTCCAACGTCGTTGGGCGAAACGCAAGCGCAAGCTCGGCCATCAATGGCTGAAAGCGAAGACCTGTACGGGATTCACATCGAGCCCCGCACTTCTGGCGTGCGGTAACGAGCAAGGCCGATCTGTCGTCTCATCAACAAGTTGTAAGCGTGAACCGAACCGCCGCCGTTCCCGCAACCACTCATGAATACAATCCCTAGGAAGATTGGCATCCTTTCAGCCGAGGCGCGCCAGCCCTCGGCTATATTTTGTCAGTTACTCTTGTTTGCTACCTGACGCATATTTATGGGATTGGCGTTTCATGCTGCGCCGCATATATTCATCCTTCCATGAAAACGGCAAAACGCTTGTCGGGGGGCGGACAATGGCAGATGCGTGGCAGGAAGTTCAGCGTGCGGTACGTGCATTACGGAAACAAGGCGACATCAGGATGCGCCTGATGGAAGCTTACCGGCCGCTGCTGCGGCTGCGGCTCAAGGATTTGCCGAGCGAGGCGCGGCATCATCATGAATGGCTGGTCGGAACGATCGACGCACGGACCAGCGAGCGTCTGCAGGCGGAAATCCGGGATTGCGTCGATACCCTGAGCGCTGCCCAGCTCAGCGAGGCGGTGCATCGTATCGTGGCGCTGCATGAGGCGTTGAAGGTGTACCAGCCCGATCTTCCGCCGGCGCGGAAGCCCTACCCTTGCGAAGACGGCAATGCCTGAATCAGTCCGGCGGCCTTCAACTGCCGCACGCCTTGCCGCAACTATTCCGCTTCGTTCGTGAACTGCCGCATGAAATACCGGCTGCGCGTATCCATGTCCGTGAATGCGATCCTGCAGTGATAGCGCGCGTCCGGCTGCCGGGTGACATCGACGACGACGCCCCATGCATTGATGCGCTTCATGCCTTCCTGCGTCTTCAAATCGAATGCGATCATGCAGGCGCTTCCCGGCAGGACGGACTGGGACGTGGCGATGCATACCCCGCCGATGGAGGCATCTATTGTCGTGACCGTAACCGGTACGGACTGCTGGAGCATGAACTGAGCCGGAACCTCCAGGGGAATCCGTGGAGTGCGCCTGCGATCATGATGAACGGCTTGGCTCATATGCGTAGAACCTGGCGCGGCCAAATGGCGCGACGAATAAAGTCATGAAGCGGGACTGAACGTCAAAAAACTTTCCTTGCGGTATGTATCCCATATTTGGCCGAGGTGCGCAATAGTCGAATAGGCAATAAATTGCGGGCGGCCGGATTTTTGTTCGATATTGGTGCAGGCAACGCGCATTGTTGTCACTTCTTCATCGGACGCCAGGCTGTCCCGGACATTGCGACAAGATGCGAACAAGCCCGCTCAGGCAGGCTCCTGCGGATACGATGGTTTGTATCAGGCGGGCCTGCGCACCCGACCCCGCCGCGCAGTCAACCACGCGGCCGGGGGAAACATGAGGTGTCGGTTCAGAACCGGTAGTTCACGCCCAGGCGCAATACGGGAAATGCCTTGTAGTTGTCAGCCTCGTCCTGCAGCGAGCGGTTTTCCGCGGCGACGTCGGCTGCGAACTGCGAACACACCAGCACCGGTGCCGCGCATCCGCTGTTGGTGAGCGAGGTCCGGGGCGATCCCTGGAACAGCACGCCGAGATCGGCCGTGAAGCCCCAGCCCTTTTCCTGTGCCCGCGAGGTGGCGTTGCCCCAGCCGATGCCCAGATACGGCGCGATGTTGCGGAAGTCGATCTGGCCGTTCAGGCTGCCGACGGTTGCGGCGGGATAGGTCCGGCCGTTGAGCGTATAGGTGCCTCCCGGGCCGGGCCGGCCTTCGGCGTCGATCTTGTTGCCGTTGTAGACGATGCCGCCGGTCACGCGAAAGCCGGTGCTCATGGGGTAGTAGTCGAGAAGGGCATCCACCGTGCGCATCTTCAGCTTGAGATCGTAATCCACATCCGAGGTATTGCCGTCATGCGAGTAATTCAGGCCATTGACGCCGAAGCGGGCGTCCAGCTGTGGCGCGAGGGGAACGCTGAGATGCAGGCCCGCACCGGTGGTGCCGAGCGTCGCACTGAAACCGACCTGGGCCTGCGCTGCATTTGCCATCGACAGGGCAATGCATGCCACGGTGAACGCATGTTTCAATTTCATTTCTTATCCTTTTTGATTGAGTTGCCCCGCATAAAAGGCAGCAATGTCGGTGAGATTGCGCAAAACGGATGGAAGCCATTCAAGGATAGCGCTACTTCACGCGCAAGCGATGTGCTTCGGCTCAAAGGTGTCGCGTCTTTTTGACACTTTGTTCACGCCGCCCTACAACGCCGCGCAGCCCTGCACATGACCCGGGAATCCGGAAACGGGCAATGTTGCATGAATGCTTCGTTTTAAAAAATGTGACGGCAAACACTGATTTTTCTCATGGTTTGAGGGCGATGCGGAGATACACTGAAATCGACCCCTAGGAAGGTCCAACATTCAGGTACCGGGATGCCAAGCACCCCGGTATTTTTTTGCCTGTTTTTTCCCTGTTCTTTGTCTTTTTTGCGCCCGCTTCCGCAAGCAGTGCAGCCCGCTTCCCCAGGCACTCCACCTCTGGATTGCATTCTCCCTTCGCTCGACGGCTTTCCCACCTGTCTACTTTTTCCGACAATCCGCTTGGCACGGCTGCATGCCCGCGCGTAAAATTTCCGAACGGAAAATCCTAGTCCGTTCCGGAGCATCTTTCCGGATGCGCCAGCGAATGCGGGCTTTTATTCGGAAGGGTTTATGGCAAACGTCGTTGCGGTGCCCCAGTCCACCGTGATCAGCAATCCGATCAGCGGCGACTATCGGATCGATGTGCTGCTTGCGGGCTACGTCCATCGCTGGAACGGTTCGAGCGCGCCGGGAACACCGGTCGAGGTGACCTACAGCTTCATGACGTCCGCGCCGGCCTATACGAGCCACAGCAACCAGGTCGGATTCATGATGTTCACGGCCGAGCAAAAGGCGGCCGCACGGAAGATCTTTTCGGATATCCAGGCGCAGTTCAACATCAGCTTCAGGGAAGTCGGCGATACCGCGGCCAGCTACGGCCAGATCAGGCTGGGCAACAATTCGCAGGGAAGCGACTCCGCCGCCTATGCCTACCTGCCGGAGCCCGATGGCGGACAGGACAGCGGCGACGTCTACGTCAACCGCGACTATGTATCCAACCTGAGCCGCGTCGTTCCGGGCAGCTATGCCTATGCGACGCTGGTTCACGAGATCGGCCATGCGCTGGGACTCAAGCATCCGGGAAACTACGATGCCGGAGTCGGGCCCGGCAGCGAACCCGGCAATTTCCTCTCGGCGGCGGAAGATACCGAAGCGCGCACCGTGATGTCGTACACGCCGGTCCTGCAGGGACAGAGCCGCAGCTTCTACGGCACTTACGACGTCCTCGCATTGCAATACCTGTACGGAGCGCGGAGCCATAACGCCGGCGACAGCATCTATTCGTTCAATAACGCGAGCGGCCAGCGGCTCGACATCGTCAATGACAGCGGCGGCGTGGATACGATCGATGTTTCCGCGGTGACGGGCAGCACCCGAATCAACCTGGCGGAGGGCGCGTTCAGCTCGATCGGAAAACTTGCCAACGGCATCACGCTCGCCCAGGACAACGTGTCTATCGCCTACGGCGCGAACATCGAGAATGCGATCGGCTCGGTCTACGCCGATCAGATCGTCGGCAACCATGGCAACAACCGCATCACGCCCGGCATGGGCAACGATGTCGTTGACGGCGGCGCAGGCATTGATACCGCCGTGTTCTTCGCATCGCGTTCCCGTGCAACGATCAGCCGCGATGCCGGGATGGTGGTCGTATCCGACAAGGCAGGGGTAGAGGGCATCGATACCTTGACGAACGTGGAGCGCCTGCAGTTCTCGGACATGAACGTGGCCTTCGACGGCAACGCGGCGGCATGCTATCGCCTTTACCACGCGGCCTTCGACCGCAAGCCCGATCTGCCCGGCCTCGGTCACTGGATCGCCCAGGCCGACCGCGGCCTCGGCGTGGAAGAGATCGCATGGAGCTTTATCGGTTCCATGGAGTTCCGGCTCAAGTATGGCGACGACTTGTCGGACAGCGACTTCATTACCGCCTTGTACGCCAATGTCTTGCACCGCGTTCCCGACACGGACGGTTTCAGCCACTGGTCAGACACTCTCGCCCGTGGAGCCATCAGCCGGCACGGCATGCTCGCCGCATTCAGCGAAAGCCAGGAAAATCAGCTGCAGCTCGCGGATTCGATCAGGAACGGGATTGACTATATCTTTTACGCCTGAGCCAGCCTCGGGTGAAGGGGGCGCATATGGCAGCGCCGAGGCGGAGGGGGCCACGTTCGTCGGTTCAAGCAGGGTCAGGCAGGGTCAGGCATAGTCAGACATAGCCAGGCAGAGTCAGTAGAGATCAAAGCTGCTTTCTTGTGTCTTCCACTGGTCCGGGATGGACGCGGCCCGCTGCACAGCGCAGGCCTGCCGCATGTTCCGTGCGATCAATTTTCGCTGGCCTGCATGCGGCGTATCGCATCCAGATGGCTTTGCATCGACGGCCCCGTCTCCAGTTTGCGCGCGCGCTCGCGCACGCTGCCCGGCCGCGGCATCGTCTCTTCGCCGGAAGCTGCCAGCAAGCGGTCCAGGCGCACCATTTCCTTCACCGGCCCCAGGGTTGCCCTGAGCATATTCAGTTTCGATGCCGTGTCCCGGTCATGCACGCCGCCGGGCAGTGCATCGGCCTGCAGCAGGAGCCTTTCCGCAAGACCGGCATAGCGTTCGAGCTCGTCGGCGCTGACCGTCTTTTCCAGCCGGCTCCAGATTTCCCTGGCGCGCGTCAGCTCGGAAGCGCCATGCCTGTTATTTGCTGGAAGGACGTGGACCAGTTCGTCGACCGGGGCAAGGCCTTTCCATTCGAGCAGTATCTCCGCGCGTGCACGGGCTTCCTGTTCCAGTTGTGTGCGCGCGCCTTCGGCGATGCCGTTGTCCTTCAAGCGCCTGGCGAGGGCGGCATCGGTCTTGCTGTTGTGCCGCAGTTTTTCAAGCAAGGCAAGACTCGGCGTCCGGCGCATGGCTTTCAAGTCCTGGATATTGCCTTCCTTGCGCTCGGGAGATGTTGCGCCGCCAGGCCTGGCTGTCTTCCAGCGCGCCTCGGGCGGCTTGGCGTTTTCCTCGTCGGCCATGCGCAGCACCTTGCGGATGACCGCTTGCGAGGCTTTCTTGTCGAGCATGCTGTCGTTGAGGAAGTCGAGTTGCCGGGCCCGGCGCGGACCCACGCGCCTATGCTTGTCGGGCTGGAGCAGGCGATCGGCGAATTCCGACCAGGCGCTTTCGATCCGGTTGCTTTGCACCTGCTTCAAGTGATTGCCGTGCGGGCGGTAGACCACGCCCCGGATGGCGCCGTCGATGGGCCGCAGCGTTCGCATGCGGCCGCTGTTGGGGCTGACGACATGCCTGAAAAAACCTTCGACCGCACTCACCATGGACGAGCCGACGGAATAGACATCGCTGCGCACGTCGCGGTTCTTGTCGAATGACGTGTAGCGCATGTCGCCCGCAATGTCCGGCGATCCCAACGCCGAGGCGCACCCGAAGTCGACGACCACCAGTTTTCCGGTGCGATCGATGATGCAGTTTTCCGGCTTGATGTCGTTGTGCAGGACACCCGCCTTCGCAAGATGCTGCACGGCGTCCAGCATGTCGCGGCCGCATTGCTGGACCGCGCTCCAGTATTCCTCGCTGCTGATCCTGCCGCTTTTCCAGGCCTGCCTGAGCACCCTGAAGAAATCGGCCCCGTTCGGTCCCGGAATCGCGTCCATCAGCAGGGCGCGCTCCATCCGTCCGTTCATGGGCACCTTGGCAATGCCGTAGACGTTGACGATATTGGGATGCGAGCCGGCCTTCCGGTACATGCGGTTGAAGGCGTCCAGTTCCAGCTTCAGTTCATCGCGGACCGGCGCGAAGGACGTCTGCGGCGCATGCTTCATGACCTTGGCCGCAATGCGCGCCTTATCCTGTGTGGTGAAGATCGCGACCTTGCCGAAGTTGCCGGAGCCGGCATCGGCCTTGTGAAGCGACAGGGACCCGATCCGCTTGCCCGTGCGCTCCATCAATGCATCATTGCGACTTTCCCATTGCACATTGCCCGCCTGGCGGCCGGCATGGCCGATCTCATTGCCGACGTTATTGCCGGGGGCATTTGCATGCGCTTCCCCGAACGCGTACGCGGGTGAAAATGCCCATCCGTTTTGGAGCTGCTCAAACATCCTGAAGGCGTCCTGGATGGACTTGTGCAAGATGTGTTGCGCCGGCATGCCGGCCAGCTGCCAGGGCTCGTGCCACATTGCGGACCACGCTCCCGGGAATGCGGATTGCCACGCTTGCGGACCGTTGAAGATGGTTGCGCTGGGCGTACCCGGCATGGACAGAAATCGATCCAACCACTTTCTGATCTCCTTCTCCAAGCCGTACGCACCTTGCAGCAGGCCAAAGTTATCTCCAGGGTGCGTGAAAGCGCCGCGGGCCGGGGCGTCATTGGATAGCGTGTGCCTCGTGCCCGTCGCCAGCCTGAAAAAATCGACCAGCTGGCGGGAAAGCGCGTTGGCCCCCGGGAAGGGCGGTATTCCACTTCCTCGCGGCTTGCCGGTGGGCTGAGCCGTCGGCGAGCCGGGCGCCTGCCGGCCGCTCCCATGCAGCATGGAGGTGACGGCTTCTCGTAGATGGGGGGTGAATTGGGAGGCGCTTATTCTCATTGCCTGTCATTTCCTCATGAAAGTCTTGCACCCCGTTGGACTGCATTGAAACGTTCCCAGTCATACAGGGAACACCCTCTACGGCCGCCGACTACGAGGCTTACCGAAGACCCCACTTCCCGCTCGGCGCACACAGTGCAAACGATGAAATTACGCATGTGTCGGTCCGGCCTTTCTGTTCCCAAGCCTTCTTGCGAAGGGGCCGGATACTCGGTTCGCTTAGCGGTGTTTAGGCCGCGAGTTGAACGTGATAAGTCGCATCATTTGCGTTTATCGATTTTTGCGCTATTTGCGTCAGACGCCTGACGTGCTGTATATCCGGATACTCATGCCGCCTGTCGAAACCTGTTCACCCCCGGCAGATGGCGACGGTGGAAATGCATTGGTGCGCACCATCGCCATGTGGTGGAGGTGGGGGGAATCGAACCCCCGTCCAGACAACCTTTCTCCTTCAAGTTCAGCGGGACGAACGCCCCGCACACAACAATCCCGTGACGGTCCGCTGCTGCTGTTTCTGCTGTTACTGCTGCGAACACGCTTGTGTTTTCAATCGTTCCTACTGAGCATGGGTGGCAGGACGAACGAATTGGTTCCATGCCCTTGAAACGAATATTTATAGATCCGGCCCGAAAATATGATGGGCCGGATCCCCTCACCCCGGCCTTCTCCCGGAGGGAGACGGTGAGGTTGCTCAACAATATTCATCCGGTATCCGGTCGATACCCGTGAATGATTTATCGTCGTCTGCAATACCCCGAATAGCGTCCTGTGGCTGGGACGGCGCCGAAACGCACGATGGCCATGGCCACGATCCCGTGCGTCGGGATCCCGACGTTAAAGAAATCGATTTTTAAGGGAGGCAGCGATCATGCCGATTTCTCTACTTTCTTCACATCGCACTTCACTGCCGCCGGATTACGCGGCGCAGCCGCAAGGTTCTGCGCCGGCCAGGGGCACCCATGCGGGCAGCTCCAGTCCGTCGCAAGGGTCTTCCGCGCCTCATCGTCACCTCAGGCCGCCGAGCCACAGCCACGGGCTTCAGGACGAGTACTTGCGAAAGGGGCAGCAGGTGTCCAGGGACTATTACAAAAAGCAGATCGCTACCTGGGCTTCCCTTGCCACCGAGACCTTCCTTCATGGAGACGACGAGATGAAACGGAAGTCTCTGCAAATACTGATGGAAGATTTTTTTCGTCCGCCAGGGGCGCTGGAGTGTACTCAAGCCGGCGAACTCAACAAGACGCTGGAACGCAAGCTGCATTCCTCCCAGCTGAAGGCATTGAAGATTATTGAGAAGCGCTCTTCCGATCTTGGTGGACGTAACCGGTACTTGCTGCTGGCTTCGTTCATATCAAACTTTCTCGAGCACATGGGGACTTCCGTCGATGCGAGTCGCGATGCGCAGCGTCAATCCATCAAGGTGCTGTCCGAAGTCATGGACACGATAGCGGAGCCAAACAACAGGGCCAAACTGCTGGTACGGCTCATGGAAAAGTTCAACAGCGGCGGTATCAAAACAGATCGGTTCGCCAAAGGCATGTTGGGACGCCCCGGCACGGTGAGCGATGTGACATTGCAGCTGATCGAGCGGGAACTGAAAGTCGCCAGGAGCAGTTATCGCCGGATCGATCAGGACACTCTGCAAGCCCTGCAGCGATGCTATGACAGGACGATCCTGACATACGATCCGACGGTGCAGGGAGAAACGCCGCTACATACCAAGGCATGGCGAGACGTGTTCAGGAATAAATACCTGAACCCGGCCAAGTTCGGGAAGTGGGAGAGTCATACCGCCAAGCTGATGTACGCGGCGAAGAAGGTCTTTGGCTTGGAAGGCTCCAAGGACAAGGTTGATAGGTTGCACGGCAAGCTTAAGGACGAGGTGTCGTCGCGCGGCTCCATGCCTCGGTTCGCTGATGCGCGAACGCGCGCCTGGGTGGATGATTTGAATAGTCGGCAGGCAGACAGCAAGCGTCTGGACAGCCTGCGGGACGAGCTGGCACGTTGGGATGAGGGGCTTGAAACGCAGAGTGCAGTTAGTGCCGACCTGGAGCGGCAGAGCACTACTGGGAACGGCAGCTCGATGTCCATGGTGGAGACGCTGCAAATGCGGAATCGAATGCAACAACGGGAGAATGAATATTGGGAAGCGCTGAATGCATTGGGCATCCTGAACCCGGATGGCAGTCTGAACAGGGAAATCTACAGGAAGGCGCGGGAAGGGAAACTCGTGCTGGAGGAAATCAGCGGCCGCGCTGGTAATTCCTCGGCATCCAACGGCAGTTGGGGCGGGCGGCGAGTGGACGGGAGCGTCCGACCGCCCCGCAACGCGTAATGAAAGTATGCTGCGGGCCGCATTGACAGCATTTTCCGGCAATGTCTTGCATCATTTGCAGATGCCGACCATCGCAAGCTTAGAGTCTCGAATCCCGTTGGAGTCATGAAAAAACGGTCCCGTCGCACATGGCGAGGGGACCGTTTTCCATTCCGAAGGCCAGCCACGGCATTGGCCGCCACGGCAATGGCGGGCCGGCCTGCTCTTGGCTTACCGCTTGTGGCCGATGAAGCCGCCGATGATCGACACGCCCGATGTCGCGTTCGAGAGCGTCATCGTACCGGCGATTTCGGCAGGGCCCGCGGTGGCGGCGCCTGCGTCCAGTACCGGACCGAAGTAGCGGCCGCTGAGGCCGCCGGTGAGCGCGCCTGCGGTTGCAGTGCCGGTCAGGTAGCCGGCGACGTTGGTACCGGTTGCGCCCATGGCCGCGGTGGTCTGGAACGAAGCCGGCACGGGTGCGCCCGCGGCGTCATTGCGCACGGTGTTCTGGAACGTCAGCGTGACCTGGCGGGTTGCAAAATCGACCGTGATGGTCGCCGTGCCGCGGAACGGATCCGGGTCCAGGGCCGGGTTGTTGCTGTACCAGCCATAGACGATGCCCGTATAGGTTGCCGTGCCTGTCGAAGGAATGGCTGCCGCATCGGTCACCGCGCCGAAAGCGGAGACGCCGCGGCGGTTGGTGTTGTGCTCGTCGGTGCCGGCGCCGCCGGTCCATTCAGCCATGGTTACCGTATCCTGCGTGACCCAGGCGCCGATGTTCGCATAGCGCATGCTCCAGGTATCGAGCGCGCGGTAACCCTTGGAGCCGGGGAAGGGAACGCCGATGCCGGTGCCGCCAGCCAGCCATGCCGGTGTCGCGCCCGGCAGCGCGTTGCCGGAGTGGATGTCGCCGTCATTGTGCAGTCGGGTCGAACGGGTGTAGTCCGGTTCTGTGCCGCCGGCGGTGCGCCAGTTGCCGGCCACGCGTGCAATGCCTGGCGCTTCGACCGTTGCGCAAGGCCCTGTCGTGCCGGGCGGGCAGCGCGAGGGTTCGGCACGCGGGAAGTAGGAATTGTTCGCGTAGTTCGCCTGCGTCGCGGAAGTGCCGCGCGTGGCGAAATCATAGAAACTGAGGTCGGTGCCCGGCGGCAGGGCGCCGCTGGACAGGGCGCCGGTGGATGTGAGGCCCACGCGGCCTTGCGTTGTGCGGAAGGTCTCGACGGTGGTGGGGCGTTCCGTCCTGCCGTCCCAGAAGATACCGAAATTGTTGAGCACCATGGCGCTGGTCTGCACCGTGCTATTGGCATCCTTGCTAAGGCGGATGTCGGCCACGCCGGTGGGTTCTGCAACAGGCGTGAATCCGGTAGCGATGGCCGGATTGACGATGGGGCTCGCGAGGTCATTGGTGGAGCGGCCGTAGACCTGCACGCCCGAACTCAGCAGCGAGACGCCGTTCTCGGTGCGGATGATGCTGTTGCCGGCGCACTGGACCAGCGGGCCATCCGGGCAGTTCATGACCATCGATGCATTCGCGGCGACAGGCGCCGGCGAAGCGACGGGCGCGCCCGGCGTGGTGGGTGTCGTCGGTGTGGTGGGCGAGGTCGGTGTTGTCGGCGTCGTTGGCGTCGTCGGCGTGGTGGGTGCTGAAGGCGTTGTCGGTGCCGCGACCGTGCCGCTATCGCCGCCGCCGCCGCCGCAGGCTGTCAGTACGCTGAGCGCGATCAGGGCGGAGCCCAGCGATTTGATATTCAAGTCGTTCATCTTCATGCCTGTGTCTCCGTGATGTCGAATGCGTGTGCTCTTGTTTCTGCCGATGCTTGTGTGATTTGTGAAATGAAGCCTGCAATGAATGGCAGTGCCGCAGCCGGGTGGCTGAAGAAATCCATTGAAATGTCCTCCGTAGCGATAAGGCGTCCTGCAATGACTAAGTAGTGAATGGTTTTTACTTGTGCCGGTACCCATGCATTCAATGCATGCGACGCGGGTGGGCGCGTGAGGCGCGTGATGCGTGCAATGCATTTAGTGCAGCGTGACGATATGGGTACGCATGCCGCGCACATCTGCGGTGCGTGGCATTAATGGCAAGAATACCGATTGAAGCGCGGCTGAAAAGAAGAACTCGCCGCACGATTGAGAGCCGTCAACGGCGTAACCGGGTGTATCCGCACCCATGTCGGACGGATGCAACGCGCAAATGAGGCAGGTCAAAAAAATTCCCGGGATTCATCGTGCAGCCGCCGGGGCGGGGCATCCATCTCCATGTTCAGGCGAATTCGCATCATTAATTAATGCACAAGCGAAATCGTTTACAGAATAAATTTGTTTCCACCCGGGGAAACTGTCGCATCGGTCGCATGTCAGAAACGACTTCCGGTCAGGCAGGTTGATGCCATGATGAAATATGCAACAGCGGCACACATGCCGTTGTTCGATGGCCATGATCAGGCGGTCAAGTCACGGAAATAGCAGTTTCACACCATCTTTGCCGACTTTTGGCATAAAAACCGTGGTTTTTCATTCTTCCGAGAAAAACTGTGGTACGCCAAATTTCGCTGTGGTAAGCTTCGCCAAATGTGATAACCGTCACATTTTTCGAAAGACAACAAGCATGTTTATGGATTGGCAAATTTCGATAATGCGACGGCGTCCGGCGGCGCGCGGCCAGTCGATACCAGGGTTTTCAAACCGATACCGATTGTTCCCGAGCCGCTTTGTTCTTCATGGATATATCTGCCCCCCGGCATTCACCAGCGCGTCAAATCCTAGATGAAATCTAAACTTCAACTTCCCAACAACGAAATCGCCCAGGCGCTTGCCAGCTTCAAGGGCGCGTTTCGTACCGTCGGCATTTTCAGCGCGGTCATCAACCTGATCATGCTGACCCCTTCGATCTACATGCTGCAGGTGTACGACCGCGTGCTCCCGAGCCAGAACGAAATCACGCTGCTGATGCTGACGCTGATCATGCTGGGAGCCTATGTATTCATGAGCGCGCTGGAATACGTGCGCAGCTTCGTGCTGGTGCGTATCGGCGCCAAGCTGGACATGCAGCTCAACAAGCGGGTCTATACGGCGGCCTTCGAACAGAACCTGCGCCGCGGCGGCGGCAATGCCGGACAGGCGCTGCAGGATCTGACCAACCTGCGCCAGTTTCTGACCGGGAATGCGCTGTTCGCCTTCTTCGACGCCCCCTGGTTCCCGATCTACCTGATCGTCATCTTCCTGTTCGAGCCCTCGCTCGGCGTCTTCGCCCTGTGCGGCACGGCGGTGCTGGTGGCGCTGGCCTTCATCAACGAGAAGGTGTCCAAGAAGCCGCTGAGCGAAGCCAACGCGCTGGCCATCGCCTCGTCGAACCTTGCGACCAACAACCTGCGCAATGCGGAAGTGATCGAATCGATGGGCATGCTGCCCAACCTGATGCAGCGCTGGTTCAAGCTGCATGGCCGCTTCCTGCAGCTGCAGGCCGAGGCCAGCGAGAAGGCCGGCATCGTGACCGCGGTGACCAAGTTCGTGCAGACGTCGCTGCAGTCGCTGGTGCTCGGCTACGGCGCGCTGCTCACGGTGGAAGGCAAGATCACCCCCGGCATGATGATTGCGGCATCCATCCTGATGGGCAAGGCGCTGGGCCCGGTGCAGCAGGTGATCGGCGTCTGGAAATCCTGGAGCAGCACGCGCAGCGCCTATCAGCGCCTGGCCGAACTGCTGACCAGCAATCCGCCGCGCGCCGCCGGCATGCAATTGCCGAAGCCGCAGGGCCAGCTGACGCTGGAAGCCGTGATGGCCGCGCCTCCCGGCGGGCAGGTCGCGGTGATCAAGGGCCTGAGCTTCGGCATCCAGCCGGGCGACGCGCTCGGCGTGATCGGCCCGAGCGGCTCCGGCAAGTCCACGCTGGCACGCCTGCTGGTCGGCGTCTGGCCGGCGGCTGCGGGCAAGGTGCGCCTCGACGGCGCCGACATCTTCCAGTGGAACAAGGATGAACTCGGCCCGCATATCGGCTACCTGCCGCAGGACGTGGAACTGTTCGGCGGCACCGTCAGCGAAAACATCGCCCGCTTCGGCGAAGTCAATGCCGAGAAAGTGATCGAGGCCGCCAAGCGCGCCGGCGTGCATGACATGATCCTGCATTTCCCGAAAGGCTACGACACCATCCTCGGCGATGGCGGCGCAGGACTGTCGGGCGGCCAGAAGCAGCGCATCGGCCTGGCCCGCGCGATGTACGACGATCCCTCGCTGATCGTGCTCGACGAACCCAACTCCAATCTCGACGATGTCGGCGAACAGGCGCTGGTGAACGCGGTGATGGATCTGCGCCGGCGCGGCAAGACCATCGTGCTGATCACGCATCGCACCAGCATCATCGGCGTGACCAACAAGCTGCTGCTGCTGCGCGAAGGCGTGGCGCAGATGTTCGGCCCGACCAACGACGTGCTGGCGGCGCTGCAGCAGCAGGCCCAGCAGGCGCAGCAAGCCCAGCTGGCGCAGCAGCAGGCGGCGCAACAGGCAGCGCAGCAGGCGCAGCTGGCAGCTCAACAGCAGGCCGCGGCGAAGCAGGCACAACAGCCCCAGGCTCCGGCGCAGACCGCCGAGCAGGTTGCCACGGCAGCAGAACAGGAATAAGCGGATGAAACTCTTGAAAAGCAAAGACGCGACCGAAGTCGTCGCGCACGATGTAGCGGCTGTCGATATCGACACCGATCCTTCGCGCCATGCCCGGCTGGGCTGGCTGATCGTCCTGCTGGGCGTCGGCGGCTTCCTGCTGTGGGCCATCTTCGCGCCGCTCGACAAGGGCGTACCGGTCAGCGGCACCGTGACCGTGTCGGGCAGCCGCAAGGCCATCCAGCACCAGACCGGCGGCACCATCGAGCAGATCCTGGTCAAGGAAGGCGATATCGTCAAGGCGGGACAGCCGCTGGTCAAGATGAACGATGTGCAGGTCAAGTCGGCCGCCGAGATGACCCGCGTCCAGTATTACTCCGCACGCGCCACCGAAGCCCGCCTGATCGCCGAGCGCGACGGCAAGAAGACGATTGAATTCTCCGCCGAGCTGGATGGCGCGAAGAGCGATCCGCGCGTCGCCAACAACATCATGCTGCAGCAGCAGCTGTTTTCTTCCCGCCTGTCGTCCCTGCAGAGCGAGCTCGCCGGCGTGGATGAAAGCATCGCCGGCCTGAAGGCTCAGCTGAGCGGCCTGAAGGAAGCGCTCGACAGCCAGAAGCAGCAGCAGGTCTTTCTGAAGGAGCAGCTGGCCGGCATGCGCGACCTCGCCAAGGATGGCTACGTGGCGCGCAACCGCCTGCTCGACCTGGAACGCACCTATGCGCAGATCAACGGCGGCATCTCCGAGAATATCGGCAACATCGGCCGCACCCAGCGCCAGATTTCCGAGCTGACCCTGCGCCGCCTGCAGCGCCAGCAGGATTACCAGAAGGAAGTGCGCTCCCAGCTGAGCGAGGTGCAGAAGGAAGCCGAAGCCCTCGAGAACCGCCTCAAGAGCCAGGACTTCGACCTTGCCAACGTGCTCGTGCGCGCGCCGGTCGATGGCACCGTAGTCGGCATGAACGTTTTCACCCAGGGCGGCGTGGTCGGCAGCGGCTTTCGCATGATGGACCTGGTGCCGGTGGACGATCCGCTGATCGTCGAGGGCCAGGTGCCGGTCAACCTGATCGACAAGGTGCATCCGGACCTGGAAGTGGAACTGATCTTCCCGGCCTTCAACCAGAACACGACGCCGCATATCCCCGGCGTGGTCACGCAGATTTCAGCCGACCGCCTGGTCGATGAAAAGACCGGCATGCCGTACTACAAGATGCAGGCGATGGTCACGCCCGAAGGCAAGAAACTGCTCAAGGACCATCAGGTGCGCGCCGGCATGCCGGTGGAAGTCTTCGTCAAGACGGGCGAACGCACGATGATGAATTACCTGTTCAAGCCGATCATCGATCGCGCCAAGACATCCCTGAGCGAGGAGTAAGCGTGGCGGCATTGAAGAATAAACGCCTGCTGGCGGCGGCGATCGCCGCCGCATTGCTCGCGCAGGCGGGGCAGGCATCGGCCATCGGCCTGGTGCAGGCCTATGAAGCGGCATTGCAGAACGATCCGACCTATCGTTCCGCGGTGCATGAGAACGAGGCAGGGCAGCAGAACCGCGTTCTCGGCAGGTCCAACCTGTTGCCGAACGTGGCGGCGAATTACTCCAATTTCAAAAACAAGGGCGATATCACCACGCCGAGGACAGTCTTCGGCGGCGGCACCGAGCCTCTCGACTACAACAGCAAGTCATCCGGCATCACGCTGCGCCAGCCGCTGTTCAACCTGGACGGCTACGCACGCTACCAGCAAGGCATCGCGCAGAGCAATTACAGCGAAGCCCTGTTCAGCGCGCGCGGCCAGGACCTGGTGATCCGCCTCGTCAGTGCCTATGCGGAAGCCAAGTACACCGAGGACCAGCTCGCGCTGGCGACCATACAGCGCGACACCTTTGCCGAACAGCGCAAGGTCAACGACCGCATGTTCGAAAAGGGCGAGGGCACGAAAACCGACATGCTGGAAACCCAGGCGCGTTACGACCTGGCCGAGGCGCAGCTGATCGAGGCGCAGGACAACATGACCACCGCGCGCAACAGCCTGGCGGCCATCGTCGGCATCGACGTGGCACAGCTTGATCCGCTGGCCGAGGATTTCCGCGTGAAACCGATGGAACCGGCTTCCTTCGAAGAGTGGAAGGCGCTGGCACTGGAGCGCAATGCGGAGATCGAGGCGCAGCGCTATGCGGTGGAGGTCGCCGAGCAGGAAATCAAGAAAGCCCGCGCCGGCCATGCTCCGCGCGTCGACTTTATCGCCCAGTACAACAAGAGCGGCTCGGAAACGGTCACCGCGCGAAACCAGGATACGGATGTTCGCGCGCTGGGCGTGCAGGTCAACATCCCAATCTATTCCGGCGGCGCGGTGAACGCGTCGACCACGCAGGCGGTGGCCAACCATCAGAAGGCCAGGTCCGACCTGGATGCGAGGACCAACCAGGTGCTGGTGGAGCTGCGCAAGCAGTTCGACCTGCTGCTGAGCGGCGCGTCGCGCATCAATGCGCTGGTCAAATCGGTCAATTCGGCCAAGCTGCTGGTGGAAGCGACGCAGCAGAGCGTCAAGGGCGGCGTGCGCATCAATCTCGACGTGCTCAATGCGCAGCAGCAGCTGTACACCGCGCAGCGCGATCTGGCGCAGGCTCGCTACAGCTACCTGATCAGCTATCTGCGCCTGCGTTTTGCGGCGGGTACGCTGAATTCGGACGACCTGCAGACGGTTGCGGCGTATTTTTCGCCTTCGGCGGCCGGCGAGGCGATGCCGGTGGGGCCGGGGGTGGGAAAGATGTCGAAGGTGTCGGGTGATCTGGTTTATCCGAGAGCCGCGAAGTAATCCTTGAGTCTCTTGTACAAGCAAACGCCTGCAGTGATGCAGGCGTTTTTGTTTTTGTAGTTCGTTAAATAATGGCACCTCGCTCCCGCAGGCGGGACAAAGACAGAAATAGGGAAGTTGTGATGACCTTGCTAGGTCTCTTTACCGCCCTCATCCCCAGCCCTTCTCCCGCCTGCGGGAGAAGGGAGTTTGTTTCTGGCAAACTCAACATGTAGAGGCTGTTTCTTCCCGCTTTCGGCAGCGCTCTTTTGGGGACCCCGCAGGGGCGCCGGCAGCGGGGTCGCCTTCTTTTGCTTACTTTTCTTGGCGAAGCAAGAAAAGTAAGTGGCCCGCCGGGGCCAGACCCGGCAAGTCTCCACAGAGAAAGCAAGGTTCAAAATATCCTGAACATTACCCCTATCGGTACCCGCACTCTGCAAACCCTCCACCAACAAAAAAGCCGGCCCGTCATCAACGGCGCCGGCTTTCTCCTCAGCCCATCCAAACCACCATCAAGCCGCCTGCGACTCCTGCGTTTCCCTCATCTCCTTCCTGCAATGCGGGCAGGAGCGCCCGGGGATGTAATACGGCGACAGCTGCTCGCGCGGCGTCACCACGGCGCGGCAGGCGAAGCACTGCTTGGTGTCGGTGGCTTCGAGATTGGGATTGAGCGCGGTGCGGTAGTCGAAGACGAAGCAGTCACCCTTGTAATGCGCGCCGCCGACTTCCTCGAAATACTTCAGGATGCCGCCTTCGAGCTGGTACACGCTGTCGTAGCCGACGTTCTGCATGTGGATGGCCGCCTTCTCGCAGCGGATGCCGCCGGTGCAGAAGGTGACCACGGTCTTGCCGTCGAGCTCGTCCTTGTGCTTGACGACCACGTCAGGGAATTCGCTGAACTTGTCGATGCGGTAATCGATGGTGTTTTCGAAGGTGCCGACATCGACCTCGAAGGCATTGCGGGTATCCATCATGACCACCGGCTTGCCGTTGTCGTCATGGCCCTGGTCGAGCCAGCGCTTGAGGGTCTTCGCATCGACGGCCGGCGCGCGGCCTTCCTCCGGCTTGATCAGCGGATGCTTCATGGTGATGATCTCGCGCTTGAGCTTGACCAGCATCTTGGTGAACGGCTGGCGGTCGGAAAAGCTTTCCTTGACTTCGATGTCGGCGAAGCGAGGGTCCGAGCGCAGGAAGGCGAGGAACTTGTCGATGGGTTCGCGCAGGCCCGCCAGGAACAGGTTGATGCCTTCCGGGCTGAGCAGGATGGTGCCTTTCAGGCCGAGCTCTTCGCACAGGGCACGGAATTGCGGGCGCTTTTCAACGGTGTCGTCGAAGGTGATGAACTTGTAGGCGGCGATATTGACGTAGAGATTGCTGGACTGCATAAGGGTATGGAGAAGGTAAGTCTTTGATTTGCCGACATTATAAACGCTGGCAGGCAAGGGGAGGTACTGCTTTTGCCGGCCGCGGCATGGTTTGTCAATAGGGAAACCCGCAACAGCCCGGAGCCGCAGGAAATGGGCTTGCCCTCTGGAAGCAGTGCGCTCGCGGTAGAATACCGGGATGACCTCCCCGCAATTCATCCATCTCCGCCTTCATACCGAATACTCGATCGTCGACGGCCTCGTGCGCATCGACGATGTGGTCAAAACGGCATCGAAGGACCAGCAGCCCGCGCTCGCCATCACCGACCTCACCAACCTGTTCGGCATGGTCAAGTTCTACAAGGCGGCACGCGGCAAGGGGATCAAGCCGATTGCGGGCTGCGATGTCTGGATCACCAATGACGACGACCGCGACAAGCCCTCGCGCCTGTTGCTGCTGGTTAAGAACCGCAATGGCTACCTGCAGCTGTGCGAGCTGCTGTCGAAGGCCTGGCTGACCAACGTGCATCGCGGCCGCGCCGAGATCCGCGCCGAATGGCTGGAGAACGACGGCGCCACCGACCTCATCGCCTTGTCCGGCGCGCAGATGGGCGATGTCGGCATGGCCATCGACAACGGCAATGCCGCTTCCGCGCAGCGCTGCGCCGAACGCTGGGCGCGCATCTTCCCGAACCGCTACTACATCGAAGTGCAGCGCTACGGCCAGCCCAACATGGAAGGCTACGTGCGCCAGGCGGTCGCGCTGGCGGCGAAGCTGAAGCTGCCGGTGGTGGCCACGCACCCGACCCAGTTCCTGAAGGCCGAGGAATTCATCGCCCATGAGGCGCGCACCTGCATCGCCGAAGGCGAGATCCTCGCCAATGCGCGCCGCGTCAAGCGCTTCAACGAACAGCAATGCTTCAAGTCGCAGGCCGAGATGGCCGAGCTGTTCGCGGACCTGCCGGCGGCGGTGCAGAACACCATCGAGATCGCCAAGCGCTGCAGCCTGCAGCTCGAACTCGGCAAGCCCAAGCTGCCGCTGTTCCCGACGCCCGACGGCATCTCGCTCGATGAATTCCTGGTCATCCAGGCCAAGCAGGGACTCGAGGAACGCCTGGTGCAGCTGTTCCCCGATCCGGACAAGCGCGAGAAGCATCGGCAGCGCTACGAAGAGCGGCTCAAGTTCGAGACCGACACCATCATCAAGATGGGCTTCCCCGGCTACTTCCTGATCGTGGCCGACTTCATCCAGTGGGGCAAGAACAATGGCGTGCCGGTCGGACCGGGGCGGGGCTCCGGCGCCGGCTCGCTGGTCGCGTATGCATTGAAGATCACCGACCTCGACCCGCTTGAATACAACCTGCTGTTCGAACGCTTCCTCAACCCGGAACGCGTCTCGATGCCTGACTTCGATATCGACTTCTGCCAGGAAAACCGCGACCGCGTGATCCAGTATGTGAAGGATCGCTATGGCCGCGAAGCCGTGTCACAGATCGCCACCTTCGGCACCATGGCGGCCAAGGGCGCGGTGCGCGACGTCGGCCGTGTGCTCGACATGGGCTACAACTTCTGCGACGGCATCTCCAAGCTGATTCCGTTCAAGCCGGGCAAGCTGGTCACGATCGCCGATGCGATCGAGGAAGAGCCGCTGCTCAAGGAGCGGATGGAAAAGGAGGAAGAGGTCAAGCAGCTGCTCGATCTCGCCCAGCAGGTCGAAGGCATTGCTCGCAACATCGGCATGCATGCCGGCGGCGTGCTGATCGCGCCCGGCAAGCTGACCGACTTCTGCCCTCTCTATACCCAGGGCGGCGACTCCGGCGTGGTGTCGCAGTACGACAAGGACGACGTCGAAGCCGTCGGCCTGGTCAAGTTCGACTTTCTCGGCCTGACCACGCTCACCATCCTCGACCGCGCGGTGCGCTACATCAAGCAGCTCGATCCAGCGCTGCAGGACTTCTCGCTGGAGAAGCTGCCGCTCAACGACAGGGCGTCATACGAGCTGCTGACCAAGGCTAGGACGGTCGCCGTGTTCCAGCTTGAAAGCCGCGGCATGCAGGGCATGCTCAAGGATGCGCGGCCCGACCGCTTCGAGGACATCATCGCGCTGGTGGCGTTGTACCGCCCGGGCCCGATGGACCTGATTCCCGATTTCTGCCGCCGCAAGCACGGCGAGAAATTCGAATACCCCGATCCGCGCACCGAAGTCATTCTTTCCGAGACCTACGGCATCATGGTCTACCAGGAGCAGGTGATGCAGATGGCGCAGGTCATCGGCGGCTACTCGCTCGGCGGCGCCGACTTGCTGCGCCGCGCGATGGGCAAGAAGAAGGCCGAGGAAATGGCGGAACACCGTCAGATCTTCCGCGAAGGCGCGGCCAAGAACGGCCTGTCGCAGGAGAAGGCCGACGAGATCTTCGACTTGATGGAAAAGTTCGCGGGCTACGGCTTCAACAAGTCGCACGCCGCCGCGTACGCGCTGCTGTCGTACCATACCGCCTATCTCAAGGCCCACCATCCCGCCGCATTCATGGCCGCCAACTTGTCGCTGGCCATGGACGACACCGACAAGATCAAGATCCTGGTCGAGGATGCGATCGATGTCTGCGGCCTCAAGCTGCTGCCGCCCAACATCAACCTGTCCGACTACCGCTTCACGCCGGTCGGCGAGCCCGGCAAGAAGGCCACCCAGATCCGCTACGGCCTCGGCGCCGTCAAGGGCTCCGGCCAGAATGCGATCGAGGCCATCCTCGCCGCGCGCGAGGAAGGGCCTTTCAAGGACCTGTTCGACTTCGTCAAACGCATCGACAAGCGCCAGATCAACCGCCGCACCATCGAATCGCTGATCCGCGCTGGCGCGATGGATTGCTTCGGCGTAGATCGCGGCGTGCTGATCGCCTCGGTCAACTACGCGATGGAATGCGCGGAGCAGGCGGAAGCCTCGGCCAACCAGGTCAGCCTGTTCGGCGGACCCGACGACGGCATGGAAGCGCCGCTCGAATACGTGAAGGCCGAGCCCTGGAGCGAGAAGCAGCGCCTGACCGAAGAGAAGGTCGCGCTCGGCTTCTACCTATCGGGCCACCTGTTCAATGCCTATGAACAGGAAGCCCGCAAGTTCGCCCGCGCCAAGCTGTCGAGCCTGGAACCTGCGCGCGAGCCGCGCCTCATGGCCGGCATCGTCAGCGCCATGCGCACCCAGATGACCCAGCGCGGCAAGATCCTGATTGTCACGCTCGACGATGGGAGCGCCACCGTCGATGTCACCGTCTACAACGAGCTGTACGAGCCCAACAAGCAGCTGTTCAAGGAAGATGAATTCCTGGCGGTGCAGGGCAAGGTATCGGAAGACCGTTTCGCGGGCGGCCTGCGCGTATCGGCCGACAAGGTCATGGACATCGCCATGGCGCGCATCGCCTTCGGCCGCCAGTTCGCGTTTTCGCTCGACACCAGGCCCGATGCCGCGCAGATGAAACAGCTCCTCGCGCCTTACCGGTCCGAATCCGGCTTGCCGCTGATACTTCGCTACATGCAGGCCGGCGTGGGCAGCTGCGAACTTCGCCTGGCCGATGACTGGCGCGTGTCGCCCGCCGACGGCCTCAAGCAGAGCCTCGCCGACAAGCTCGGCATCAAGGGTGCGGCGGTCGAGTACTGACCTGCTGATCCGCGCGTCCCGGCGCAATCGACTCCTAACTCCCTCCGGCGTGCGCGCCCGCGCACGTCTTTCATCGTTTCCATCGCGCTCCACCGGCTATTCCTAGCGCTTTCTTCATATTCGCACTACTTGCCTCAACAGATCGAGTGTCGCTTGCACACGTCAGATGTTGCAATCTTCTTAATAAAAACAAGGCGACATGTTACTATCCATGCAACTTTTATATTGCATTTAAATTAACTTCCAGGCGTCGCAACGGCTTGAATCCAGGGCGCGGGAACGCAATACCGTCGGAGAATACATGTCGTTTAAACCGTTCGATGATC